>JBDNHJ010000004.1:0-64077 GCA_041688835.1 Fuerstiella sp. | reverse complement strand
GGCCGCAGGCATCTCTTCGATCATCCTGTTTGTGTTGGTGCCGCTGGCCGTGGCTGCGGTGGCACGTGTGCAAGTCCGCAGCGGGTTTTCGTTGCACCTTCCCCACTGGACAATGTGGTTGGTCGCAGTGTTGCTGGGCGGATCGCTGTGGACGTTCGTGTACGAAATGGAAGTTTCGCTGCTGACAGAAGAACGGATCGAATTCCTGAAGCAGTTGTTCGCCAGCTTCGAACTGAAGCTTACAGAAGTACCGTTATGGGTGAAGCTGTTCGCACTGGCGTTGGCTCCCGCAGTCTGCGAAGAATTCTTCTTTCGCGGTTTCTTGCAGAATTCTATTCGACAGCGAACATCGGCCGCGCTGTCGATTTTGTCAGCGGGCGTGTTGTTTGGGTTGTTTCACGTCATCGTCAAGGATGCGTTGTTGTTCGAACGATTGCTGCCGAGCACTCTGATGGGAATCGTGTTGGGCATCGTTTACGAACGCTCGGGCAGCGTGTTTCCGGGCATGCTGCTGCACGTGGTCCACAACGGTTTTCTGGTGACGGTGTCCGAATACGAACAACAACTGACAGACATGGGCATCGGCGTTTCTGAGCACCAACATCTCCCTGCAATCTGGCTGGCCTACGCCGCAGTCCCCGTGGCTGTCGCTGTGATTCTGCTGTCCAGAAATGTCCAGCGGACCGCCTGACGGCAATCACTGTGGGTCCGCTCATGGATTTCGGTGCTATGACGAAGCGGCTGGCGGCTGGCACGTCGGGCAGAAGTACGTGGACCGTGTCAAGTCACCTTGCCGAATCATCTCGATGGTGGCTCCACACTTTAGGCAGCCTTCGCCTTTTCGGCGGTAGACCCATGTGCGAAATCGGTCGCCAGCGAAGCGTGTGGTTCGTCGGCGACCATCTAAATTGCGGCGCATCAGCCTCACAATGCGGTCCCGCAGTTGCAGCAGTTGCTGGTCCGTCAGTGTCTCGACCGATGTTCGCGGGTGGATTTGTTCCAGAAACAGCAGCTCCGACTTGTAGACATTTCCGATCCCCGCCACCACCGTTTGATTCATGACAGCTCGGCCAATTTCTGTAGATCTTTGACGGCGGAACCGTTCGACAAACACAGCATCGTCAATCGGCGGACCCAACAAATCGGGCCCCAACTTCTGCAGAACCGGATCGCGCGACAACGCTCGTTCAGAAACAATGCGGAATTGTTTGGGCGTAAAACAAACAGCGCAGCCCGCGTCCGTTGACAGCGCCGCGACCGCCTGTGCAGCAGGTTTGCGCCACGGCTGTTTTGAGCCATAGGTGTGCCACGCCCCGGTCATTCCCATATGTGAGTGGATCGCCAAGTCGTTGCTGAAGTGAATGATCAGATGCTTTCCGCGTGCTTCAACGCCGACGATTGTTGAGCCACTCAATTCCGTCAATCGATCAGCCGTGCCGGTTGCGTTGTGCAAGGTGCGCCCCTGCAGCACTGTCCGCAGCGCGGCAGCCGCCATGTGAATTGTGTCTCCTTCGGGCACGATCAGAATCCGGATTTCGTAGCGATACGTTTGCCCCTAATTGCACAACAAATCGGACAACGCGTCTTTCAGTTCTGGTAACCGAAGTCCAACGGAAGATTTAATCCGCCGGATGATTCAATCACAACGCAGATCTGCCACAAACGCATCTATGGGATGAAGGACGTTGTTTCATCCACGGCTAAGCAGAATTCTGCAATCAGTTTGGCGGATTGCTCCAGATCCGATTCCGCGACAACCTCGACCGGGCTGTGCATATAACGATTCGGCAGCGTCACCAAGCCCGCCGCACAACCGCCTCGACTGACCTGAATTGCGGCTCCATCGTTGCTGGCTGGTCGAGCGATCGCGTTAATCTGAATCGTGATTTCGTGCTGTTCGGCAGTCGCCTTTAGTAAATCGAAGACGCATGGATTCGCGTTGGCTCCACGCACAATCACTGGACCGCCACCAACTGTGATTTTCCCGAACGCATTTTGATCGATGCCCGGACAGTCTGTGGCGTGCGTGACATCGACGGCGATCGCAACATCCGGATTGACGTTGTAAGCGCTGGTCTGAGCTCCTCGGAGTCCGATTTCTTCCTGAACGGCGGACACAGCAAAGATCGCGGCAGACGGCTTTCGTGCGGCAATCATTTTTAGAGCCATCATGATGACCCAAATGCCGGTTCGGTCGTCCATGGCGACGCCGGAAATCCGCCCATTTCGCAGTTCCGTCAAGGATGGTGTCGGCGTGACAGAATCGCCGATGCTGACAATTTCCGCCGTTTCGATCGCCGACGCCGATCCGATATCGATCCACAGTTCACAGATATCGGGAACCGTTTTGCGTTCTTTGTCGTTCAGTAGATGAATGGGTTTGCGAGCCATCACGCCGGGGATCGAGCCGTTGGATGTATGCACCAGCATCTTTTGGCCGAGCAGAATTTGCATGTCCCAGCCGCCGACGGCATTCACACGGATGAAGCCCATGTCGTCGATATGCCGGACGATCAAGCCGATCTGGTCGCAGTGGGCGTCCAGCAAAATGCGACACTTGCCGGTGGGATTCACGACCGCAATCACGTTGCCGTGAACATCGGTTTCGACGCTGTCCGCGAAGTCGCCGACGAAGTTACGGATCACCGTCTGAATTTTCTGCTCAAACCCAGAAGTACCGGGGGTCGACAAAAGGTCTTTAAGAAACTGATCAGCCATCAAAAAATCCTTGAATTCAAAATGCTCAGTGATTCGCCAGCGACGGCAGTTTAGCAATCCAGCACCGATTGGCATAACGTGAAAGACCGCGCCTCCACGTGTGCTCATGGATTTCGGTCGGGACAAGCCGCGAGATTCTTGATGTTTGACCCGTAGTCGCAGACTAGGTTTTCCGGCCTGGTCTGCGACCACGGGTGAAACGAATGAACACGAATAGCGGCATCAAATTCAATCGAACTTTCTTTCGCTTTACCATTACATTACGCCTGGCCAAATCGGCAATGACTCTCACAGTGGCGGATCACGCAAAAAAAGAATCGTGTGAACGCCCGCTTCTGTTTTCTTCAGGCCCACGATGCAGCACAGCGAATCTGAACTGACTGACGTGCAGTTTGCCGCCCGGCTGATCGGTGATCAGCTGGCCACTTTTGGCATTTGTCCACAGACCGCTGTGATCTTGGGATCTGGTCTGGGAGCCGCCGGTCGCATGGCGATCGAACGTGGCGGTATTGCCATCAACTACGCCGAAATCCCTGGTATGCCTCAGCCCGCCGTCGCTGGTCATGCCGGTCGCCTGATCATCGGAACGGGCGATCTGGCTGGAGTCCTGTTTTTGCAGGGACGCGTGCATTATTACGAAGGACATTCGCTGGATCGAATGACCTTTGCCACTCGATTGATGTCGGCACTCGGCGTGCAGCAGCTGATTGTCAGCAACGCTGCGGGAGGCATCACTTTCGGCTACAAAGCGGGCGACGTGATGCTGATCAGTGGCCACTGGACGCTGCTGAACATGCAGGAACCTGCGACCCGCCAAGGCCGAACGTTGCCGCCAGCGAAGCTGTGGAGCACTCGCTTACGTCAACTCGGCAAAGCCGTTCCCACAACGCTGTCGGTCCACGAAGGCACGTATGCGATGATGTCCGGGCCAAATTACGAAACACCCGCAGAAGTGCTGATGCTGCGAACTCTGGGCGCTGATGCGGTTGGCATGAGCACCGTTCCGGAAGCTTTCGCCGCAGCGGTGCGGGGCATCGAAGTGTTAGGAGTTTCCTGCATCACAAACGTGGCCAGCGGATTGTCGGACCAACCGCTTGACCATGCCGAAGTCAGCGAAACCGCAGCCAGCGTGGAACAAGAATTCACCGCGTGGCTGTTCACGTTGCTGAAATCTGAAATCTGAAATCTCAACTACCGATGACGTTCGGCGGCGACAATTTCGTTCATCCGTTTCGTCATCGACTCAACCAAATCCCGATGGCCAGAATACACGTCCGAAGTTTCGCCCGGATCTGTTTCCAAGTCGAACAGTTGACCAGCCGGCTGGCCTGGTTCGGCTTTGATTTTGTGTGGTTTGGAGAATCCTCCAGAACCAAGCCCCTGAATCAATTTCCACTGGCTCTGTCGAAATGTCATAAAGCCGCCGCCAGAACGTATCACCAATTCCGTGCGGACGCGTTCGCTGTCGGGCTGTTCACCAGTCAGCACGCGGCGAAAGCTGAAACTATCCGGAGCCGCTGCGGTGGGCAACGGAACGCCGACGATTTCCGCGAAGGTCGCCAGCAAGTCGGTGAAGCAGATCATTTGATTGGTCACCGATTGCGGCGGGGTGACTCCAGGCCAGCGAACAATAAACGGCACTCGGTGACCGCTTTCCCACGCATCGGCTTTCATCCCTCGAAAACCGCCCGAAGAATCGTGACCGAAGCGTTCAACGTCTTGGTCGTACCACGTGGGGCCGTTGTCGGATGTGAAAACGACCATGGTGTTGTCCGACAACCCAGCGTCCTGCAAGGATTCCAGCACGCGTCCGATCTGAAAGTCGACCATCATCATGAAATCGCCGTACATTCCGGCCCCGCTTTTGTCGACGAACTCCGCAGATGGTAACCAGGGAGTATGCGGTGCCGGGTAGGCCAGATACAGCATCAACGGTGATTCGGTGGTGGCGTTGTTTTTTGCGTGAGCTTCAATGGCTTGGATTGCTTCGTCTGTGAATCGAGGCAACACATCCGGCAACGCAAGGTTGGGGGCAATGCCACCTTTGCGCCAGAAGGCTCCTTGAATGTTCGACCAACCTTCGCTGTTGTTGGCTTCGATTTGGTTGGTCGGCGGATGAACGGCCATGTTGTTCCGAATATAAAAGTACGGCGGGATGTCCGTCGATGCGCGAATCCCAAAGTAGTTGTCGAAGCCGCAATCCACTGGGCCGCCTGGCAGCGGGTTTTGGTAGCCGTCTTCGTCGAATCCCAAATGCCATTTCCCCACCATCGCTGTGTTGTATCGCTGCGACTTCAACAGTGATGCAATGGTCATTTCGCCGGCCTTGATGGTCCGTTGCGTGGCCCAACGTTCTGGTGTCGCGCGAAACGGATAGCGACCGGTCATCAATCCGTAACGTGACAGATGGCACAGCGGCCCAGGGGCATGAGCGTCCGTAAATCGCATTCCGGCGGCCGCCAGCGAATCGATATTCGGAGTGGCGATCTTCGAATCGGGATTGAAACAACCGGGATCTCCATACCCCATGTCGTCGACAAGTATCACAACAATGTTTGGCCGAGTGATTGAATCGGCGGCCAGTTGCTGCAGACTCAATCCCTGCACGATGCCGCACAACATCAAGGAATACGCGATGGGCGCTAGTCCGTGTGACAACTGAAAATGGAACAACCGGCGGCAACCGGCGACAGTCTTGTTCAGGATGTTAAGCATGATGAATCAGGACTTTCGTATTGCGTGCATGCTGCGGATTGATCGCTCACGAGCGGAAACCCTTGGCAGCAGTCCGGCACACATGTTTTTGGGTAAGCACTCGTTGATAAATGACGTGGCTAGCGCCAAAACGGCTAATGATGCAACGGCAGTGGA
Organism: Fuerstiella sp.; assembly: GCA_041688835.1. Taxonomy (GTDB): domain Bacteria; phylum Planctomycetota; class Planctomycetia; order Planctomycetales; family Planctomycetaceae; genus Fuerstiella. The sequence goes on along the minus strand of JBDNHJ010000004.1, from coordinate 58,488 downwards.
CAAACTATTCGGGAATCAGATCGTGCCAGCCCTTCATCTTGACTTTCAGGATCTCCAGCTTCGGTTCCATTCGATCTTCCGGATCGAACCGCCCACCAAAGTACCCGATGGCACGACGAACACGAATCGTCATGATGTCGCCTTCGCGATAGTCCATCAGTCGCTCGACCAAATCGTCGAAGTCTCGCACCAGCGATTTGTCTTCTGCCCCTTGAGGAATGATCTGAGGGCCATCGTTGTTTTCCGCGTCCTTACCTTCCGCGTCCTTGTCCGCGTCCTTAGCATTTGGTTCAGCGAATTTCGGCTCAATGGCCACAATCAGATCGCCTTGCTGTAACCCGGCTTCGGCGGCAGAACTGCCTGGAGTGACGTGCCCAATCAGGACTCCCTGAGCGTTCGCGGGGTAGGGAGAAATGCCCAAAGCGACACGTGACCGCTTGGCGACACGGTTTTGACCGATCAAATCCATCACCCGTTTTTCCTGATCTTCCGTCAGCGGGTTGCCCGCCAGCAGGAACAATCTGACACCGGATTCGCTTGTCACAGGGCCACACAGCGCTGCCAAGCGTTCGAACACATTGATCTCAGCATCACCACCGGTCCAAGTTTCGGTCAGTAGAATGCGAATGGAATTGTTGTCGTTTCCGCTGGCTGGAAACGGATTGACTCGCTGATTGTTGATGAATGTTCCACGACGAACAACGGCACCGTATTGTTCGAGGTCTTTGATTGCAATTTCAATCCGCTGTTTCCAGTGCCGACGCAGGCTTTGCTGAGCAACATCGGCCAGCAGCAGACGTTGGTCTTGGGCCTGAGCTTCTAACAGTCGGGAAGCCGCTTGAACGTTGGCCGGATCTGGTGAAGCATAGCGGCTTTCAATTTCCGCCTGCACGCGAACCACAACTTCCGCATTGGGCACAGCGGACAGTTTTTCGCACAGCTGCTGTAATTCGCTGGCGGACAGCTTCTTCAATCGAGCGGACGCGTCGGATCGGACGGCAAAATTTCTTGCCCCCAGATCCGCCAACAAACGTTCCGATATTTCTGACACCAATGGTGCCGGAGCATCCGAGGCAGGCGGTTGCTGCTCGTCATCGGCCAAACTGCTGGCGCAGAATGCGATTAGCGAAAGAAACACACAAAGCTGATAGTTGGGGAAGAACCTTGTCATGCCCGGATTGTCCCCACAGTTGAATCGAATTGCAATACGGACCGCAGCCGACGGGAATGCCGTTTTTCGTTTGGCTCAGCCGCCCGATGCCAGCAAATCCTGCCAAACGGAACGTTTCGGTGTTGGAATGGGCGGGCGTTTCGAGCTGTTGGTGGCGTGTCCGACGTTGGTGTTGGTGGCGTGTCAGGCTTGTCCGGATTACGTAGCTTGTTCTGTTTTCGGAGGCAATCAGGACAGTCTTATTGCTGCCCAATGTTGCGTCGGTACGTTCCGATAACCTCAAACAGTTGTTGGTCGTCATTGGCAGCAGCGGAATGGATTCCTTATTCTGAAGCGCGGGCACACACAGGAGGCTGTCATGGCAAAATCAGTAAACGTACTTGCTTTGGTTCGCGACGAGCATCGGTTCGTCTTTCTTTACGACGACGACAGCGTGGACACCATGTTGGCGACGCTTAGCCAATACGCCAACGACCCCGAACTCGATTTTACTTGGTACGACGCGGCGATGATGGCGCAGCGAGTTCGCAAGATGCTGGAAAGCGTTCAACAGGATTCGGAACTCGAACGTTATCCGTACGCTTCGTAGATGCACCGGACCACGTCTGCAGCGACGAATGGAATTTCATGCACAGCGCAGTTAAGTCTTTCCTGAATTACCTCAAGGTAGAACGCAACGCTTCTGCCTTAACCATTAAGTCGTACGCGGACGACCTGACGCATCTGAGCGAATTTTTTCAGGAACAAAGTGGGCGAGTTCCAGTTCCGGTCGAAGTGGATGTCAGCCAGTTGCGAGGTTACGTGGCGTACCTGCACGAATGCGGATACGCTCAGGCCACGGTGGCGCGCCGATTGGCCTGCCTGCGAAGTTTTTTCCGCTATTGTAACCGCGAAGGTATCTGCGACAAAAACCCAGCGCGGCCGTTACGAACGCCTCGCGCAGGTCGCAAGCTGCCTCATTTTCTGACGACGGACGAAGTCGGAAAACTTCTGATCGCCCCGCCAGGAAACGTCAACGACGGCATCCGCGATCGAGCGATTCTTGAAACTATGTATTCCGCCGGTTTGCGAGTCGCGGAAGTCGTCGCTTTAAGCATGAAAGACCTCGACCGTCCCCAAGGAATCCTGCGAGTTTTGGGGAAAGGGCGGAAAGAACGAATCGCCCCGGTCGGCAGCTACGCGCTCAAGGCCTTGGCACAGTGGATCGCCGTGCGAAAGCCGGATACCACGGCGGAGGCGTCTGATCAAGAAGCCCTGTTTCTAAACCGATTCGGTCGACGATTGACGACCCGCAGCATTGGTCGCATGTTAGAAAAGCACATCGCCACTGCCGGCTTGGCCAAGCAAACGTCGCCTCACACATTGCGGCATAGTTTTGCAACGCACTTGCTGGACGGCGGAGCGGATTTAAGAAGTGTGCAGGAACTACTGGGGCATAAAAGCCTGACCACCACTCAGATCTACACGCATGTCAGCACTCGCCGACTGCGAGAAGCCTACGAAGCTGCCCATCCGCACGCTGAGGCCAACTACGGCGGGCAGGATCGCTAGGTGTTCAGACCAGCCGCCTGCTGCAGACTCACAGTGTTCCGATCATAAGTGCGGTGCCGTGTTGTCAATGGCCACACGTGGAAACCACCGTACGGATCGAATTAGCGACACGGGGACCGTTGAGGCAGTCGACCACTTCGAATGCGTTCTTTGCTGCGGCGGTGATTGCATGGCGGTCGTGATGGTTGTCTGTATCGCACATAGTGCGGGCTGCAGGATGAGAGTTCCGTTTCGTCCACAACAGGTTGTGTCGCTGAGCGGTTGCAGGTATCTGCGATCGTGACGAGCTGTGTTCCGAGAACTATTTTCGCGAGCTATAAAAGTTGTCACGTCAATACAACAAGTTTGAATTTCGTAAGCTTTGACGATAAGAATAGAATCAATTTTGTTTTCGTGATTTATGCAACGGTCAGTGTTGCAGTGATTGGCTCAGTGCGTAACCTTCCTCACCTCGATACACCACACTGTCGGTTTCTTTCTGTGCGAGCGAGTCGAATGGATGTTGTTCTTGAGCGGACTGACACGGGTTACTTTCACCATGGAGTGACAGATGACTCGAAGGTTCTGCTGACGACTGCCGAGATGTTGCTGGCCAAAGACTATCCGGAACTGATTGCTGAAGTTCGCGAACTTCAAAGACGTCGCGTGAGCGTCGTCAGCATTCGCCGACAGCGCGCGTTCCGAATCGGCCCGGCGCGGTTGAGGCAGGTTCTTCAGGATCACGGACTGGAAGTTTGCACGATCGGTTTCGCCGGCGGCTTTACCGGAACTGTCGGTCGCACCTATCGCCAAGCCGTTGACGACACTCGACGAGCTATCGAGTACGCCGCAGAACTCAAGGCCCGCGCCGTGGTGGTGGTGACGGGGGCGAAGGGACTGCACACTTATCGCCATGCGGAAAATACGATTCGCCACGGGCTCGAAGATTGCCTCGACGACGCACTCAGAATGCGCGTCGATATGCTGCTGCCGCTGAATTCCGTGTTGGGCAATGGTCGTGATGTGTTTTTACCACGCGACCAAACGCGATTGGATTGGGTCGAAGCCTTCGACTGTCACCGCATTAAGTCGCTAATGATGTTGCGCGGGATGTCGCCATGGGACCGTTTGCCTGACTGTTTCAGACGCTGCTTAACGTCCGGTGGTGCTCTGCGGATCAGCGGACGCACGCGTCAAACGCTGGGGCGACACGAAATTGTCAGCGAATTGCTGTCACGGCTGGACAATGCCGTCGTGCCCGTTTCCTGAAACGGTTGAGAAACGGCCTGAAACGGTCATCGCTGACGAGCGCACGGTGTATGCCCCGACATCCGTATCATCGTTAGATACGGCGTCCGGTCGGAAATCTTGGTTGTGGAAACCCACTGTCCAGTTGCAAGGTGTCATGCAATCGGGAACAATTGATCTGTCGGCAGCGGGCAATTCGTGTTGCCGTGTGACAAGCAAGACTTTGTTTTCTTCGCGCGAGAATCGGATTCCAGAGGAGCCTTCATGCGAAAGCTGTTTGTTGCCATCTTTGCTGGCTTGATGATTTTTCCTACACCGTCGGTGCTGGGACAGGAAAAAAAGCCACCGGCCAGCAAGGTTCCCAAAGGATCTGGGTCCGTCGACTGGGGCAAAGTGACTCCCGTCGACACTGCCAATCGTCGAGGCACCAACGACGTTGCCAAAAAAATCGATCGTCTGTTGGACGCGGGATATCGCCAGCACGGCGTGACGCCGAATGCCTCGCTGTCTGATTCTCTGTTTGTCCGTCGGGCATACTTGGAAATCGCGGGACGCATTCCATTGTTGCAGGAAGTGGGCGATTTTGTTCAAAGCAAAGATGACCGCAAACGCGACAAACTGATTGACGATCTGTTGAGCTCCCATGACCACGTCAGTCATATGTTCAATTACTGGGCCGATGTGCTGCGCCTGCAAGACCATCCGATCAATAACAATCAGATCGCTCAGCCGTACCACGACTGGATTAAGGACAGCATTCGCACCAACAAAGCCTACGACAAGTGGGTTCACGAAATGCTGACGGCAGAAGGTCGCATTTGGGACAATCCGGCGGCCGGCTTTGTTATGCGAGATTCCAATATGGAACTCGATGCCGTCGACAACATGGTTCAGGTGTGGCTGGGAACGCAAATCGGATGTGCGCAGTGTCACGATCATCCCTTCGATCGCTGGACGCAAAAAGAGTACTACGAAATGGCAGCGTATTGGTACGGCACTCGTACGCGAGCCAACGCAGGAGACAAAAAACGATTTACTCAAGGCAACCCGCTCAGCCGTCTGCGCAAAGAACTGAAGGAGATGGCCCCAGAAGCCAACGGAAATGGTTCGTTTGCACGCATGGTCAACGCGAATTTGTTCGAAGTCTGGGAGCAACCGCGAGCGTTGAAGCTGCCCCACGATTACCAATACGACAACGGCAAGCCGCATCAGGTTGTCAGCCTGAAGCCCATCTTCGGCAGTGCTCAACAGCCGGACGCCAGCCAGACACCGCGCCAAGTCTTGGCTGAATGGATGACCAGTTCCAGCAATCCGCGCTTTGCGAAAAACATCGCCAACCGTATGTGGCGGAAGGCGTTTGGAGCCGGGCTGATCGAACCCTTCGACAATATTCGCGACGACAGCGAAGCCAGCAATCCTGAGGTCTTGCAGTTGCTGACCGAAGAGCTGATCGCCAGTCAGTTCGACGTCCGTCAGTTGCAGCGAATCATCTTCAGCACGCAGGCTTGGCAGCGAGAATCAACCACCACAGATGTCGATCTGTCTGAACCATACTACTTCCCAGGCCCCGTTTTGCGACGGATGACGGCCGAACAAATCTGGGATTCTCTGTTGACCCTAGCCGTCTATAACCCGCAGTCTTTTACTCGCCCATCCATGGACAAATTGGCGTCCTCGATCAACATGGACTTAGATAAGGCATCACCCACAGACGTGCTGGCGGTTGCCAAGCAAGTCGACGAAGAATTCAGCGCTGGTGCGGAACGCAGACTGACACGAACCAGAAATTCTTACAAGGGGATGACTCTGGCCAGAGCGTCCGAATTGCCGACGCCACTTTCTTCAGAACACTTTCTGCGGCAGTTTGGGCAAAGCGATCGTGAGCTGATTGAATCGTCGGGACGAACGGGCAGTGTGAGTCAAGTTCTGACGATGTTCAACGGCGAAATTACACACATGATGCTGGAACGCGGCAGCGTGATCTTCGACACCGTGATGCAGGCACCGACGACCAGAGACCGGATCGACGCCATCTTCTACACCATTCTGACTCGACCGCCGCGCGGCAGTGAACGCGAAGTGGCTGAGCGAGAGATTCAGTCGTCCGGCGCTGCTGGCTTTGGCAATGTGATCTGGGCCTTGATCAACACCAAAGAGTTTCTGTTTATTCAGTAGTTCATCGGCCACGCAATGGCTGAGTGCCGCGCCGTTCGCACATCCCTGTCAGGAAATCAAACCATGCGAAGTTCTTTTGCGAAACTTGACGATGTCAACCGCCGCAGCTTTTTGGAGTCTCTGGCAAAAACGGCCTTTGGCGTCAGCATTCTGCCGCTGGCGGATTCGCTGTTCACGACCTCAGCACAGGCTGCATCGCCGCTGCAGGCCGCCAAAAAGGCGGAGCATGTTGTGTACCTGTTTATGAACGGCGCGATGAGCCATATCGATACGTTCGACCCCAAGCCGGGCGAAGAATCTGGGGGCGAAACCAAAGCCATCCAGACATCCGTGGCTGGAATCCAGATCGGCCAGCACCTGCCGAAGCTGGCTTCGAAAATGGATCAACTGGCAGTCATTCGTTCGATGACCACCGAAACCGGTGCGCACGAACAGGGCCAGTATCTGATGCGAACCAGCTATAAGCAGATCGGTTCGATTCGACATCCATTCATGGGGTCTTGGCTGACGCACTTCGAAGGCAAAAAGAACAAGGATCTGCCTGGCAGTGTTCTGATCGGCACTGGCAATCGTCATCCGGCACAAGGATACCTGTCGGCCGCTGTGGCTCCGGCTCCGGTCGGTAATCCGGCCACAGGTTTGCAAAACGCCAAGTCGCCGAAGTATCTCGATGAAAAGAACTTCGACAAACGCCGCCGGCTGATTTCGCAGTTCGAATCCAGCTTCAAGAAGAAGTACACCAACACCGAAGTGGCGGCTTATTCCGATTACTATTCTGAAGCCGTTCGACTGCTGAAGAGCCCCGATTTGGAGGCGTTTGACATCAGCCAAGAAGAAGCGTCGGTCAAAGAAGCGTACGGCGGAAACCGAATCGGCCAAGGCTGTTTGCTGGCTCGCCGCTTGATCGAAAAAGGCGTACGGTTTGTCGAAATCGAACAGGGCGGCTGGGATAATCACAACGATATCTACGAAACCTTCCCAGACCGAGCGGGTCAGTTAGACACGGCCATTGCCACATTGATGGACGACCTGCAGCAGCGGGGCCTGCTAAGCAAGACGTTGATTGTGCTTGGTACAGAATTTGGCCGTACACCCAAGATCAATCAAAATGCCGGCCGCGATCATCACCCCGGCTGCTTCAGCACCATGCTGGCAGGCGCTGGGATTTCCGGTGGTCGAATCGTGGGCAAGACGGACAAGATTGGTAAGTCGGTTGAGGAAGAACACTGTTATCCTCAGGATCTGAACGCCACGATCGCCTACGGCCTAGGGTTACCGCTGGAGAAAGAAATTTTCTCGCCCAACGGACGCCCGTTCAAGGTCGCACACGAAGGCACGCCGCTAAAAAGCCTGTTCAGCTAATCACAGCGCCGAAAGGTGCATCGATTTCAATCGCTCTCGTTCTGACGTTGGATGCAGTAGCATGCGTGTCAGCAGAGGGTTTGCTGCCGTCTGCGGCAGAATTGCCGAAACCTTTCCGAATGTGCGGACGCAGCAACTCATGAAAACCGTTGGCATTATTCCAGCTCGACTGCAGTCCACGCGACTGCCCCGCAAGCTGTTGCTGGATCAGACCGGAAAGCCACTGATCCAGTATATTTGGGAGGTGGCCACCGCTTGTTCCGTGTTGGACGAAGTCATTGTGGCCACGGACAGTCAGGAAATTGTTGACATTGTGACTGGCTTTGGTGGCCGAGCGGAAATGACGGCTGATCATCCCAGCGGCAGCGATCGCGTGGCGGAAGTGGTCGCTCGATCGTGCAGTGACGCCGATATTATCGTCAATCTGCAAGGCGACGAACCGGAATTGGAATCGGAAACCATCGCCGCTCTGGTGCAAGCCATCACGACTTCAGCCGCCGAAATGGCCACAGTGGCGGCGCCGATCGACGATCCGGAGATTGTGACTAGCTCCGATTGTGTGAAAGTTGTGCTGGACGATCATCAGAATGCGTTGTACTTCAGCCGCTCCCCCATCCCGTTTCCGCGTGACCGAACGGTCCGCGAACTTCTGGCGGGCGGTCAAGCGTCTCCGTGGCTGCTGCACGTGGGTTTGTACGCCTATCGCCGCGAATTTTTGTTGCGAATGACTTCGATGGCCCCGTCGTCGCTGGAGTTGCTGGAAAAGCTTGAGCAACTGCGAGCTTTGCAGTCTGGGGCGACGATTGCCGTGGCAGTGATTCCGCAGGCAACCGTCGGAATCGACACTGCAGCCGACTATGCGGCGTTTGTGCAGCGACAAAAGACCTGAATTCAGCTCCAAGTGGCAGGAATTCCCGATCTTCGGCTGACGACGACTGTGTCTCATGGGTAGTCTTCGCAACAATACACAGACGGCCCTTCGCCTCGCTTTGCGTGGGTGAACTGGACCGCCATCGACGTTCGCGGGGTGTGAGCGATCGAAACGAACGTTCCAATCACACGACAGGTTAAGGATTCAGCATTATGGGCATTCCGAAAGTGGCGATCGTTGGTCGTCCAAATGTCGGGAAAAGCTCGCTGCTGAACTGGATAGCGGGCAAGCTACTTTCGGTTGTTGACCCCACGGCGGGTGTGACTCGCGACCGCGTGACCTGGATCGTGAACGAAAAAGATCGCTATTTCGAACTGGTGGACACCGGCGGAATCGGAATCGTGGACAGCGACGACCTGTCCGCCGACATCGAACGTCAGATCGACATCGGTCTGACGGAATGCGAACTGTTGCTGTTTGTGGTGGACGCCAAGGCTGGTGTCACGCCTCTGGACCAGCAAGTGGCCGAACGTCTGCGCCGCATTAACAAGAGAACGTTGATGGTGGTCAACAAATGCGATTCTAGCAAGCTGGACATCGAAGCGGCGGAATTTATGGGACTGGCTGGCATGGATCAGGTCATCACCAGCGTCAAAGGCAATCGAAATCGCAAAGAACTACTGGCCGCGATCGTCGCCGCGCTGCCCGAACAACAGTCCGAAGAAACGGCGGATGGTCAGGTCTTAATGGAACAGCCTCTGATGCGGCTGGCCATTGTCGGCCGACGCAACGTGGGAAAAAGCACGTTCATCAATCAGTTGGCCGAAACAGATCGCGTGATCGTTAGCGAGATCGCCGGAACAACGCGCGACAGCATCGATATCCGGTTTGAAGTCGATGGTCGCACGTTTGTCGCAATCGACACGCCGGGCGTCCGCAAGAAAAAGAGTCTGGCCAACGACATCGAATTCTACGGACTCGTTCGAGCTCAACGCAGCATCCGTCGTGCTGATGTGGTGCTGATGTTTTTCGATGCCACCAAGACGATTTCCAAAGTCGACAAGCAGCTGGTGGATGAAGTTTCAAAGCACCACAAGCCCTGCATCTTTGTGGTGAACAAATGGGACTTGGCACTCGAAGAACAGATGACCATCGACAAATGGGGCGAATATCTGGTGAAGACATTCGCTTCGATGCGCCACGTGCCCATTGCCGTGTTGACGGCAAAAGATGGGCGTAACGTGCGGCAGCTAATCAACCTGTCGCAAAGTGTGTTTAAGCAGTCGCGGACACGAATGTCGACCGGCAAACTGAACCGAGCCCTGAAGATCGCGATTCAGAAGAACGTTCCTCCGCATCGTAAAAACAAGCGTCCGAAAATCTACTACGCCACGCAAGTGGCCGTGGCACCGCCGACAATCGTGGTGAAGTGCAACGAACCCAAACTGTTTGACGAATCGTGGAAGCGTTATCTGCTGGGCTTCCTGCGCGAAGTCTCACCGTTTCAGGAAGTGCCGATACGAATGATCATGCGGTCTCGAACAGAAGCAGACCCGCTGTTTGATATGCCGGACATGAGTTTGCGAGATGTCATGGGGGACGACTTTGACATCGATGAAGAAGATGAGTTCGAAGATGACGAACTGATTTTACACGACGAACTGGTCGACGACGGCGCTTCCGACGAAGATGAAGAAATCGAATCCGACGGGAATGAAATTCCGTAATAACAACGCGAAACCTGTGGTCCAGAAAGATCAGTTGCGCAGACGTTTGACCACAGATTTCACAGATGACGGGGCGGAGTGCATCTATCGGTTTGAGCGCTGCAAAACAATTAACGACCGGAAACGGTGCTATGCACCGGACAGGATTCGATGTAGCTGCCGATTTTCGATTGGTGTTTCCGGGACTTGTTAGATTTGTTCCGTGTTCGTGATGGCTGACACCGCAACACCAGAAACTGATCCACGTGATTGTTGAATCAACTGGCCGACGACTGGCAGCAACAGCATGATGCGATCGCCGAACTGATCGCTCTGCAAATTGTTCTGGGAGAAAACTTCAAAGGTATCATCGTGACAGTTTTGGCAAGTCTTCAAACACGCATTGCCAGCTTCACATTATCGAATGTGCTGACCGAAGACGGTCGATGGCTGGAGACCGGAAAGTCGCTCTTCGAACTGGAACGCGAAGCCCTCCAGAGAAAAAGAGCTCCGCCAACCTGAGCGCAGTCGGCCCGAAAACCGCTTCCATGATTCATCTGGGCTCCAAAACTCCGTAAAATGCACACCTGCGAAAAATGGGCAGCACTTTCGCCGGGCATACTGAAGGCGTCGAAATTCTTGACGAATTCCGCTACGAAAGACTTCGCGGCGTTGGTGGCATTTGGCAATCAGCGCGTCTTGGACGGTGTAACGCACTTAATCGCTACGAACGCTTCACTTCGTTCCGTGATTACACGTATCTTACCCATAACACATAAATCGCCAATTCCAGCTAAGCCCAATCCTGAGGTTAGATTCTGGGTGATGTTGCGTCGACACTGGTGACACGCGCTCGTTTTCAACGTGGGATAGGCTTCCAGCCTGTCACTCTTCCAGTGTTTTGACAGCTGGAAGCCCATCCTACGAGTACGTATCGGGAAGACCATGGAAAGCCAAATGCAGATGAATTTTCGCTCATTGTTCCGTCATCGTTGTTCACGTTCTCGCCGCCGCGGCGCGAGTCTTCCCATGGCCGTCGCACGGCTGGAAAAGTTGGAAGATCGCACGCTGCTGGCCGGGAATGTCACCGCACAAATTTTGGGCCAGCATGCGTTCATCAACGGAGACCGCGCCGACAACTCCGTTCAGGTTCTGGTGGATGCTGGCAATGTTGTGCTTCGCGGCAATGACGGCACCACGATCAACGGCAGCAGCAACGACTTCGTGCTGGCCGCCAATAGCTCCAGCCTGCCGGGATCGCTGGTGGCAACATTGTCGTCTGGCAACGACACCTTCGTCGTGAATGGAGTCACCGTCGGGCGCGACGTGTTTGTCAACGGCGGCGGTGGCAATGATCTCTTGGTTGCTTCGAATACAAATGTGGGCCGCAGTCTGACGATCTGGGGCGGTGCCGGACACGATGACATCGTGATCGATGATTCACGTGTGCAGCGTGACGCTAGCTTGGCCGGATTTGGCGGCGACGACGATATTGTGGTTCGAAATTCCACGGTCGTCGATGATCTGCGCATCCACGGACATAGCGGCCACGATGTGATTCATCTAGACGGCATCCAAGTGGGCGACAAGAGTCGCCTCGCAGGCGGCAGCGGCGCGGACAATATTCTGATTCAGGGGACATCACAATTTTACGATCGCCTGCGCGCGGTCGGTGGCGCAGGTGGTGACAACATCCAAGCCACCAGTGGTGTGATTTTCGATGGCTTAAAACGCCGCAGCTTCTCAGGCTTCGTCGCAGACACCGCCACCATCGCCAATCGCATTACAGATGCCAACACCGGAGCCATCGCAGCGGCGGAAGCAGCCGTCGGCGCGAGCGTTGCGGCTGACGCGCTGTCCTTATCTGTGAACAATGCGTCGTTCTCTGAAAGTGCCGGAGCCGCAGCCGCCACTTTAACTGTGAGCCGTAGCGCGGCAGATACGACCGCCGATTTGGTGGTATCATTGGCCACGACTCCAGCGGGGCAATCCAATCTCACGCTGGCTCAAAGCACGGTCACAATTCCTGCCGGTCAGACATCGGCGACTGTCGCCGTCAATGCGATCAACGATACCGTGCCGGGCAGCGACACCGTGGTGACGGTCACCGCGACGGCGGTGGATTTCCCCAGTGCATCCACCACGATCACCGTCACCAACGATGACACTCAAACGCTAACATTAACGGCCGCCAATTCATCATTTGCCGAAGACACCGGCAGCGCAACGACCACTGGTGCGGCAACGGTGATTCCGATCACAGTGAATCGCAACGGCGACACAACCAATGATCTGGTCGTGACATTGTCGTCGTCACAGAACACGCGTCTGACAGTGCCCGCCACAGTCACCATTCCAGCGGGACAGTCACAGCAAACGTTTTCGGCGTCCAGCATTCCTAACGCACAGGTCGAAGGAGCCGACACAGTCATCCGCGTGGAAGCCACGGCCACGGCATCCACCGCCAGCCAACTGGATCTGACGCTCGTCGACAACGACGCGCCAGCGCTGTTCGCTCAGTTTTCCGCTCCTACGATCTCAGAAGACGGGGCCATAACCACGGGGCAAACCCAGTTGACAGTGACGCGTAATACGCCGACCACATCCAGTTTGGTCGTGGCACTGTCTACGGACAACGCCAATCGTCTGCAGTTGGCAGCAACCACGCTCACCATTCCGGCCGGGGCGACGGCGGCTTCGATTGTGGTCAGCGGAGTCGCCAATTCGGATGCTGATGGAGACGTCGAAGTCGGTATCACCGCCACGGCGACGAACTTTGTCGACGGTGAATCTTCCATCGTGATTCTGGATGATGATACGGCAGCCTTGGGTTTAACAATCACATCTGGTAGCACTGCGGCTGAAGGGACGAGTGCAGTCACGGCCACTGTTGCGCGCAACTCAACGTCATTCGCGGGCGATCTTGTGATCGGTTTGACCGTCACCGGCGACGACCGTGTTGTTTTGCCTGCGACGACAGTCACCATTCCCAACGGCCAACAGTCTGCAACATTCACGCTGGATGTCGTTGATAACCAACTGGTCGATGCGGCGGGCCTGATCGCCAACATCACCGCTTCGGCCACGGATTTTGCCAGTGCTTCGGCAACGGTCACCGTGATCGACAACGATACCGCCACAATCACCCTGCAACCTGCCAGTTCCACGATCACCGAAGGCGCCGGTAACAGTGCCACGACGCTACGGATCGAACGCAATTCTGTGACCACCGCAGAAACCGTCTCACTCACCTATTCCAGCTCACTGATTACAGGCCCAGCGACTGTCGCCTTCGATGTCGGCCAAGCGGTTGCGATCGTCACTTTGGCAGCCACCGATAACGACTCGTTCAACGCCAACAGCAACGTGTTGATTACCGCTCGGGCACCTGGGCGAGCTGACGTGACCACGACCATTGTGGTCACCAACGACGACATTCTGACACTCACCACAGACATCACGTCCAACGTTTCTGTCCCCACACTTCTGGCCAATGTCACGCGAGACAACAGCTTCACGGTGACGGGCATTACAGAACCGGGGGCGACTGTTCAGATCGAAAGCAACGGAGACGGTCGCTTCGATGAACAATCTGCCGTGGCCAACACCGATGGCAGCTACTCCTTCGATATCCCACTTACGCACACGGATCTCAACAACGGACTGAATGCGTTTCAGGTTCGCTCCGTGCTGTCGACGCAAGGCGTTGAACAAATCTCAGGCCAGATTTTAGTCCACCTTGCCATTGGTACGGTGATTCGATTTGGTATCAACCAAGACTTCAACCAGGACGGCAACGACGAATTCTTCGATGTGGAGCTACTGGATACCGACGCTCCGAACACAGTGGCGAACTTCTTGTCTTATGTGAACGATGGCAGCTACGACAATCTGCTGGCTCACAGATCTCCACCGGGCTTTGTTGTGCAAGGCGGTAGTTTCACTGTCAGCAACAGCGTGGTTTCTCCGGTTGCCGCTCGCGCTGCGATCAACAGTGAATTCGACGCCGACAATTCCAACGTGGACGGCACGCTGTCCATGGCACTCACCGGGGCCGGCCCGAACAGTGGCACCAGTGGCTGGTTCTTCAATCTTAGCGACGACAACTCAGCACTGGACGCCAATCAGCATACAGTCTTTGGCCGAGTCATCGCTGGCGGCATCGATGTGCTGCGGTTCATCAATCAGAACATCGACACCATCGACTTGCGGCTTGTGACAGGTCAACAGGGTCTGTTGGAGACAACTCCAGTGGTCCGATCGCCGCTGACGGCATTGTCCGGGACGTCCACCTTGATCATCGACAGCAACATCCTGCAAGGGACGGGCACTCAATTTACGACTCAGCTGCAGGTCGGCAGCGTCCTCGTCGACCCGTTCGACAACCAGCTGATTGTGACGTCCATCACGTCCGATACAGAAATCACAGTCGACCTCGAAGCCAGCCGCAACGATAACGGCGTGCCGTTTACATTGCTGAATCGACCAGCCGACGACGACTACGTGCTGTTCAGCAACATCGGCGAAATTTTGGATCAAATCTAACATCTGCCCAGAAGCGACGATGCAGCGGTTGTGATGTCCTGACTCGTTCTGAACCTACGCCGCTGCGGGCAAAATTTCAACAGACAGCGACATCACTTCGGCTTCCGTGATCTGCGTAATCTGATCGCTGTAGCCGACCAGCAACGACATATCACACAGTCGGTTGATGCGGCGCGGGTTGCCTTCGCTTAACTCAGCAATCGCGGCAATCGCGGCTTCGGAAAAAACACTGTGTTGGCTTCCAGCGGCCTGCAGACGTGACTGAATATAATGGCCGATTTCGTTTTCGGTGAAACGTTCCATCGTGGCGCGGACAGCAATTCGTTCGCGCAGTTGCGCGTTTCGAGCGACATGGGATGCCAGCACGGGTTGGCCACTCAACACGACAGAAAGGCTGAGGCTGTGGTCTGTGTCAGCCAGATTCAGCAGTGGCAGCACAACATCGTTCAGGCTGTCGTTTGACAGCAAATGAGCTTCGTCGAAAGCGATGACGGTGTGTTGTCCGTCGTTGGCGTAGGCACGCAATGCCTGATGAACGGCCGTCAGCAAAGCGTCCGCTGAATACTGTTCGACCGATTCGTCGCCGAGCAACTCCGCCGCAACCGTCCGTGACAGTTCCACGGGACTCAGCGTCGCGTAGGCGATATGCACAAAGGGATACAGGTCAGCCGATTCCGTGCGCAGGCTTTGCAACAGACTGGATTTGCCCATGCCCGATGCGCCCAGCAGCAAAGCTGCCCCGGCGTTGTTGTCGAAGCAATATCGCAGCCGCAACGCTGCACTTTGCATCGTCCGCGTACGGTACAAATCCGCAGGTTCAACTCGGTAGGAGAACGGCTTAGACGTTAGGTTCCAGTAGGCTTCGTACATGTTGGGCTGCTGATTTTGAAAGACAGAACGGACTTGGCTATTGAATGGGGGCAATGGTGCCTGTGAGTCGAATGATGTTTCTGGAGGGACGGATTTGCCTGGCCGCAGGCAGCTGTCCTGAGCTTTCCGAAATGGACGCCGGCGTTGTAATCGTCGGCAACTCAAGGGCTTGCGTATTGAAGATCGGCGATATCACCGCTGCAGCTTCTGTGAGCTCGGGCGACGTCACTGCAGCATATTCTGCGGTTTCTTCGCGTGACGTTAGATTTGGAATCATCAACACCCCGGCAGACACAATCTGTGTCGGTTCGCGGTCTTCGACGACATCTGACTGAGTCGCTTGGGGAGTGACAGTTTCCGCTGCGGGCGCGGTGGCGGTCCGGGAGGAATTCTCGGATTGTGATAGCATCAATTCAATCTGAGCGAACTCATCCATCGGCTCACCATTGGGCAATTTTCCGCCGAGCTGCACGGACACGTTCATGTCTTCGAGTAGCGCGGGGTCGATAATCACGGCCCCCATCATCACCAGAGCTGCGGCGATGGCGATCCGGCGGCGATGCGGGTTTTTGGGCTGGTTGCTGTCGCCCTGAGCTGTTGATTGACTGTCCATTATTGTGTCTTCCAATCAAAGACCGATTCGTCGCTGCCGGCTTGCATCGCCATCCTACTGGTGACCGCTCTGGTCGCGCACACCGTCATCACCTGTTCAATCGGCGTCCAGTTGCGCTGAACTTGACGGTTCTCCCGAATCGGCGGTTTCCGCCACTCAGTCGCCGGTCCAAATCTGCGTATTGCAGTAGAAAATGCTGCAACGCCACATTGCATGAGCGTTTGGGAACACTTTCGCCGCCGGAAGTGGTTGCGGTATTCCAGCGGGTTTGGCGTTCGCAATGATGGTCCGCAGAACCGTGGCTAGCCAGGGCTGTTAAAAACGTGGTGTGCCCCGGAATTTTGTCTGCGCCAGTTTTGTTCCGCGCCATTCGGGTGGCGGTGCTTGCCGTTCAGGCTAGCGGTGGGCCATTGATTCTTTTCACAAACGACGCTGGCCGTGCAGTGCCAGTTCCAGACCGATTTCCGATGGCGACGCCACTCAGGAAGGCTCCGCCATCCTGATCCCAGCCGCCGGGACAAAACTTGCCGAGGCATTCGGCAGAAGTGCAGCCAGCGTTTCCACCGAACACAAAAAACCGAAAACCAAACTACCACGTTAACCCGATATGATGGTCGCTCAACCGGTCGAAGCCGTTTTCTGTGATCAAATAGTTGTGTTCGAAACGCATCCCGCCGACACCCTCGATGTACAAACCGGGTTCGATGGTTACGACGTCGCCGGCCATTAAAACATCATCACTATCGGGAACCAGAATTGGAGCTTCGGGATGCTCCATTCCCAGTCCGTGACCGCAGTGATGCCCCAGCGCTGGGTAATCGTGAGCCATCAACACCGCAGAAGCGGCTTGGTATACGGCTCGCCCCGCAGCGCCAGCTTTTAAGGTGGCCTCGGCGGCCAGCATGGCCTCGCGGCAGGTTTCTGCCTGTCGGGTCTGAGCATCCGTAGGAGCACCGACCGCCATGGTGTTGGTAAAGTCGCTGCGGTATCCGTTAATGATCACGCTGAAGTCTGCGATGAACAAATCGCCGTCCTGCAACACGTAGTCCGTCGGTAGCCCGCCCGCTTTGAACTGCACAGCATTGGTGGCACGAAAGTCACCGTACACCACACACGCACAACCTGCGTTTCTTTGAGCCGCTTGTTGAATGGCCAGAAATACATCCAGCTCCGTCACCCCGGGCCGAATCATTTCGAACGCAGCTTTATGTCCAGCGTCGCCTGCGGCCATACATCGTCGCAGCAAGGCGACTTCGTCCGGCAACTTCTGACGCCGCAACGTACGCACGATGTCGCCGACCGTGCGACCGTCCGAAATCTGCCAGCTAACGTTTCCCGCCACAGTGCGGGCGACGACATCTGACACGGCTTCCGTTTCGATCAACCCTGCCGAATCAGCCCATTCGCTGCGGCACTGTTGTAATGCTTCGACCAAGACCAGGCCGCGGTTGGCGATGGATGTCCGATGAGTGTACCACGGAATAATGACTTCCCGATCCACAACAGGATCGCAGACCGCCGTGCGTCGGACAAAATTATCCGCCAACAACACGGCTTCACCATTGCGATGCAGCAGCAACAACGCTTGCTGGTCGGCAGAAAAGCTGAGCGGGTTAATTCGGAAGTTGGCGAAGTATTGAATGTGTCGACTATCGCCAACCAGCACCCAATCGATCGATTCAGGAATCTGAGCCCAAAGATTTTTGCGCCGTTGTTGGCTACCAGCTACTGTCAGCATTTCGAAAGAATCCAATATTCACGAGAGTGGGATGGGCTTGTGCCGTGTGCTTATTCGACGCCGCAGTAGCTGAGCGCCATCAGGCTGTAGGCGGTCACTAGGTTCGGATCGCCTTCGTACCAGCGGTCGGCGGGATTTCTCCAGCTGCCATTCGGCTGCTGCAGTTCAGCCAGTTTTTCCACAAGCTCCGCACGCCAATTGTGTTTGTTGCCCGCCGCATCCACAAACTCATCCTCAGCAACGATAGACATCGTTTTGCCGAAAGTGTGGTAGTAATAGTACAGCCCTTGCTTGCCCATGCCTGGATTTTCAACCAGCGTGTAGTTTTTGCGGATCCAGTTGATCGCCGCTTTCACGCGTTCGTCGTCCTTGTCCAAACCAGCATAGATTAAACTCTTCAGGCCCGCATAGGTCATACTGCCGTAGCTGCGAAGGCCACCGTTGTCTGTCATTCCGGCTTTGGAATCACCACCAGCGGCGGGTGTGTAATAGAAACCGCCGTCGTTGATCAGGCCGGCGAATTTGGTATCGTTGGCCGTGGTTTCCAGATTTTGCGTTCGCTACACAAAGGCACGGATGTTGGTCATCGCTTCGTCGTCTTCTTTGACGCCGGCTTTCTTGAGTGCTTCGATGAGGTATTGAGTGTTCGAAAGGTCGGGGCGCTGGTGACTTCCGTAACCGCCACCGCCCCATGCTGGATCGCTGGATTCGATGCCTTCGCCTTTGTCCCACTGCAGTTCGCGCAGAAACATCTCGGCATTCTTAATGTGAGCGTCATACTGACCATCTGTGTTCGCTTCCGAAAGTGCCAGCACGGTGATGCAGGTTTCGTAATTCCTGTGCAGGCTGTCTGAGGCGTAAAAGCCACCCGTCGGTTGAGCGTTCGCCAACAGGTTCTTCAGTCCATTGGCGACCATGGGGTCATTGGCGGGCAAACCGGATCGCAGCAGTGAGGTCGTGATGAGCCCCGTCACGCCGACCAGTTTGCTCTTGGTCCACGCCCCATCGGGTTCTTGAGTGCGACGCAGGAAATCAATGGCCCGCTGACGCATTTCTACCGGATCTGCCTTCTGTGCTGAGGCGGGGCTGACAAGCAGAAGACAGCTAAAAATAGCAATGAAACACTTCCGAACCATGTCGTTTCTCCAAGCAACGTTATCTTTGTGGCGTAAATCCCGCTTTAGCAAATTTGGCAAGCGGATAGACCAATCTTGGTCCGTTGTTGTATTCTATCTCGTGGTTTCATAGATCAAGCGTTTGCTCTTCGACATTCGGCCAACACCGCAGAAAACAGATGAATAATCAAAACTCTCTACCATTGATTTCCACCAGCGACTGCAGTCCGGTGCCCGTGTTTAACTGCCAGGTGATCCTGAGCAAACCTGACGCATCGGGAAAACGAACGGGACGCGTCGCAAATCTGGCCAGCATGACGGCTCAAGGATTCTCAGAACGTGATATCCTGACCTCGATCACCAAGCAATTTAAGGCCAGTATGAAAAAATACGCGGACGCCGGACAGCAGGCTCCGTTCGTTGATCCGCCCGAATCACCACAGGCCGGAGAAGTCGAGCGTTTCATTCCCGTCCACCTGTAGAATGCGGTTGTCTTTTTACAACGCGTCCGCCAAATAACGGCCTGTCTGCAGCGTGCGGGAGAATACTAACGTGCTATTGATATGTCCGGGGTGTCGATCCACTATGATGGCGGCAGAACTCCCGTACGCCTGTTATTTGATATCACTCGAAAGTTAGTAATGAACCCTTGGGTTATTGACCTTGCCGAAGTCGTTTTGGCAATTTTTCTAGTGATCTTGAACGGTTTCTTCGTCGCTGCGGAATTCTCATTGGTCAAGGTTCGAGGCAGCCAAATCGAAGAAATGGTCCGGCAAAACCGCCCGTTTTCGAAGACTGCCATGTGGCTGGTCGAGCGACTGGAAGACTCGCTGTCGGCGTGTCAGCTGGGCATTACGATGGCTTCTTTGGCGTTGGGATGGGTCGGAGAACCCGCGTTCGCGCGCCTGCTGGAACCACGACTGGCGGAAGCTGGCGTGACTTCTCCGGCCGTCATCCACGGCGTGGCATTCGTAATTTCGTTCACGTTGATCACGGCGCTGCATCTGGTGATTGGCGAACAAGCTCCCAAGATTTTTGCGATCCGCCGCCCAGAACAAATGGTGCTGTGGTGCGCTGTCCCGATGCGGTTCTTTTACATCGTATCGTATCCGCTGCTGATCAGTCTCAATTGGATGACGGGCGTCATCCTGAAGCGACTGGGTGTCGAAGGCGCGGGGCACGATACTCCACACAGCGAAGAGGAGATTCGCGCGTTGTTGCGAGAAGCCCGCGTGCATGGTGAGATGACTCGATCAGAACATCGACTGCTGGACGCTGTTTTTGAATTCGACGATATGATTTGTCGGCGTGTGATGGTGCCGCGAGCGGACGTGGAATTCTTTGGCGTCCATCAGTCCTTCGAAGAGTGCATGCAGCAGGCCCGCCGGTCGCGACACACTCGATTTCCGCTGTGTCAGGATTCCCTCGATCACACGCTGGGCGTGATTCACATTAAAGACCTGATTTCCGTTGAAGACGTGCCTGCCTTCAACATTCGCGAACTCGCTCGGCCACCCAAGACGGTGCCCGAGAACATGCCGATCAGTAAATTGCTGCGACACTTTCAGGCCACCCGTCAGCACATGGCGTTTGTGTTGGACGAGTACGGCACCGTCATCGGAATTGTGACGATGGAGAACGTGCTCGAACAAATCGTGGGCAGTGTGCAGGATGAGTTCGATATGGAGAACCCGGAAATCGTGCCGGATGGGACGGGGCGATTTATCGTGCAAGGCAGCACGGCGATCGATGTGATCGAAAAAATCCTGAACATCTATCGCGAAGGACACGATGTCGACACATTCTCAGGACTGCTGACGTCGCTAAAGGGCACGATCTTAGAAGCCGGCGACAGCATTCCACTTGGCCGTGGGCATGCCGAAGTCTTGGAAGTCCGCAACTCACGAGCCGAACGTGTGCGAGTGGTGTTGGACGAAGAAGACCACGCGGCCGAATCGTCCGCTGTCGTCCGTGGCTAGGCAAAAATCTCGTGGACGACGTTGCCAAAGACGTCGGTCAGGCGAAAGTCGCGGCCCGCGTGTCGGTAGGTCAGTTGTTCGTGGTCGATCCCCAGCGCGTGCAGAATTGTCGCGTGTAGATCGTGCATATGCACTTTGCCTTCCACGGCTGCATGGCCAATTTCGTCTGTGGCTCCGTGGCTGAATCCTTTTTTAACACCGCCGCCCGCCAAAAACACAGAGAAGCCTCGCGGGTTATGGTCGCGTCCGTTGTTGCTTTGCGAAAATGGCGTGCGGCCAAATTCTCCGCCCCACCACACAAGCGTGTCTTCCAGCAGACCACGTTGCTTTAAGTCGGCCAGAAGCCCGGCGACTGGCTTGTCCGTCGCAGTCGCGTGATCCATGTGCTTGGGCATGTTGCTGTGCTGATCCCAGCGAGGCGTTGGCGATTCGTCAGCGTAGTTGACCTGCACAAAACGAACTCCCGATTCCGACAGCCGCCGCGCCATCAGGCATTGTTTTCCGAAGGAATCGGTGGCCTTGTTGCCGATGCCGTACATTTGCTGAGTGGCGGCGGTTTCCTGATTCATGTCCAGCACAGCCGGTGCTTTGGCCTGCATTCGCCACGCCAGTTCGTAGCTTTTGATGACCGCTTCTAGCTGATCATCGTGTTGTTGACGGCGATTGAGCTGAGCGTGATTGAGTTGTTGAGTCAGCTGGAAACGCTGTTGGTTTTCGGCAGGTGTCAGCTGAGTATTACGAATGTGGTCGATCGTCATATCGTTGATCGAACGATTGGCGCGACCGATGGCAGTGCCTTGGCAGACCGAAGGCAGAAAGCCGCTGGCGTAGTTACGCGGGCCGCCTTTGGTGTCTGATGGTTGCAACT
Organism: Fuerstiella sp.; assembly: GCA_041688835.1. Taxonomy (GTDB): domain Bacteria; phylum Planctomycetota; class Planctomycetia; order Planctomycetales; family Planctomycetaceae; genus Fuerstiella. Next base: position 36,697 of record JBDNHJ010000004.1, on the reverse strand, counting down.
GTACAAAGCCAGGCAGGCTCTGGTTTTCTGTCCCCAGCCCATACATCAACCACGCCCCCAGCGACGGCCGCACCAGATTGGTTGCGCCAGTGTGCATGAATAACGTGGAAGGCCCGTGAGCGACTCCTTCTGTGTGCATACCTTTCAGAAAACACAGGTCATCGACGTGCTTGGCGATTTCCGGAAACAATTCGCTGACATGCTGCCCGCATTCGCCATGTTGTCGGAATTTCCACAGCGGCTTCATCAGTGTTCGCTGACTAAGCTTGCCGAAGGTGTTCGTGCGCACGCCGACAAAGTCGATGGTCTTCTGATCGCGTGCAATCAAGTCGGGTTTGTAGTCGAACGTATCGACCTGGCTGGGACCGCCTTGCATAAAGATAAAAATCACCCGCTTCGCGCGCGCGGGAAACATGGGCGGCTGTTCCACCAACGACGCAGCTTTGGTGTCTGTGCTGGCGGTCGCCATAGCGGATTGTTCGGCCAGCATGCTGCCCAGTGCCAGCGAACCGAATCCGCAGGCGGAATTTTGCAGCCAAGATCGGCGGGTTGAGGAATGATTATTCATGGCGATCTTTAATCCAGATACCGAAAATCCATGGACGCGAATAATGACTGAAAGACGCTCGTCCATGCGGCGACGCGATCTAATCCCGGTTGCTGAAGAAACGCTGTCACGGCGGCGGTTTCTTCTGCGGATGCCACGCGGCCCACTGTCGTTTGCCACGCTTGAGCAATCATCATGTCCGTGGCCTGCGGATCGCTCGTTTGAGTGTTTAGAAACCGCTCTGCCGCAAACTTTGCCTGCTGCATCACATACGGACTGTTCAGTAAATACAAGGCCTGCGTCGGCAAGGTGCTGACGGATCGTCGCCCCGTGACAAGATTCGGATTCACCGTATCAAACACCACAAACATTTCAGGCATCGAATTCCGAAAGAACGGCACATACACGCTGCGCAGGTTCTTATCATTCGTGTCATGATCGTATCCGTTGTCGTACTGCGTGACCTTATGGATGGTCATTCCGCTGGTGTCCGTCAGATTCAACTGCCCACTGACCTGTAACATGGCGTCGCGGACAGCTTCGGCTTCCAGCCGCTGGCGAAACCCGCGAGTCAACAATCGATTCTCGGAATCCGCGTTCGCCAACTGGTCGGTGATGTCAGTCGACAGCCGATACACGCGCGACGATACGATTCTGCGAATCAATCGTTTTGTCGACCATTGGTCTTCTGAGATAAACGTCGATGCCAGATAGTCCAGCAGCTCAGGATGCGTGGGCAGCTGGCCCATGCTGCCAAAATTGTCCGGCGTGCGAACCAAGCCCTCACCCATCAAATGCAACCACACGCGATTGACGTACACGCGCGCTGTCAGCGGGTTCGATTCATCAGCGATCCATTCTGCCAACTGCAAACGACCACTTTGAACCGCTGGAATTTCGACCGGTGGCGACGCCGGTTTTGACGCGACAGACATGAATCCACGAGGCACAATGTCGCCCAAACTGCGAATGCCGCCGCGCACATGAATGTGCCAGTCCGCAGGCGCGTCTTGATCACGAACGCTCATGGCTTCCGGAACGACCGGCTTCTGCTTGTCCCACGCTTGCAGCTGCTGTTGAAGATTCGCCAATTGTTTCGCCAGCTGTTGCTGTTGCCGTTTCTGCTGCTGCTCTGCTTCGGGCGTATCAACCGCAGCCGATTCAGCATTGATGGGCAAAAACTGAATGGCATCGACGATCACCACACCGGGCCCAGATGAGCGAGCATCAATGGTGACGATTGCTGGTTGGTCAGCAGAAAACGAAAACGTACCCAGCTCTGCAAACACGCCATCGGGCGGCGCTTGTCGCTGATCGATGCTAACGGTTGTGGTGCCTTGGCCGTGCCGAATGACAACCGGCAAATCACTGCAGCGTGAGTCAGCATAATTATGTGACAAACGAACTTTGTACTGTCCGTCCGTTGGCAGCATCGTTTCGAATTGTACACTGCCCTGCTTCATGAACTGATCATGCTGGTATCCAGCACCCACAAAAGGAGCCGAATGCACAGACTGGATCCATTCGCCTTCGAAGGTCGCCTGCGTGTCGTCGATCACAATGCCCGACAACGACGCGACAGAAATCTGCTTCTGCGACGAAGTAACGGTCGTTTTCAATCGCCCCTGCAACTGCTGAATTTCGCTCTGCAAGGACTTCTGGGTTTTCTGCCAGTCAGCAAACGGCTGAGCGTCCTCAACTGACTTCAGCGACGTGGTCACAAAACCACTGACGTTGCCGGGGGTCAGTGTTTTTGTGCTGCGAAAGATGCCGGCCATGGCGTAATAGTCGGACGTCGGCACGGGATCGAATTTGTGATCATGGCAGCGGGCACAACCTAAAGTCATCCCCAAAAACGTACGACCAATGGTATCGACCTGTTCGTCAACAACTTCCATTCGCAGCAGTTCTTTGTCCTGCTGTTCATAGTTGGTGGGCCCCAGTGTTAGATAGCCCACGCCCGTGACTTGGTCGTCGAATTGTTCGTCCGAGCTTGCTGGCAATAGGTCTCCGGCGATGTGTTCGCGGATCAATTGGTCGAATGGTTTGTCGTCGTTAAAAGAATCAATCGCGTAGTCGCGAAAACGCCATGCGTGCTGAAACATCAGGCTGCGGCCGCCGCCGCTGGATTCTGCAAACCGTGCTACATCCAGCCAGTGGCGTCCCCAGCGTTCGCCGAAGCGCGGTGTTGCCAGCAGCAGATCCGTCGTTTTGGCGATCGCTTGATCGGCATCGGTGTTCCACATTTCTGTGAACTCAGCCATTTGATCGATGCTCGGCGGCAGCCCGATCAGCCCGAAATACAGTCGCCGCACAATCTGTCGTGGCGTGGCGTCTGCCACTGGCAAGACGCCAGCGGAATCGTGGCGGGCCGCTACAAAGCGATCGATCGGAGTTCGCGACCACGGATCGTTTTTTAGGTCAGGAATGGGCGGCCGCGTGATCGGTTGAAAGCACCAGAATTTGCGACCTTCTTCGAGGTCGATGGTTTCTCGAAGCAACGTCTTTCCGTCGGCTCGAGGATCAGCGGCACCATCGGTGATCCATTTTTCGAAATCCGCAATCACATCATCGGGCAGCTTTCGATCCGGCGGCATTTCGTAGGATTCGTGCTTCAACGCCGACAGCAGCAAACTTTCGGCCGGTTGTCCCGGAACCACTGCGTCTCCCGATTCGCCTCCGAAAGCAACACCAGCCTTCGAATCCAGCAACAATCCACCGCGCACGTTTTTCGATTGTTGCGAATGGCACTTGTAACAATGTTCAACCAACACCGGACGAATTTTGGATTCGAAGAACTCCAGCTTCGCGTGATCAGCATCAGACGCACTGGCCGCAGCCATCGCGCACGCAAACGCCAGTAGTGTGGTGGTCAGTTTTTGCATGGTGGGAAATCGTGATCGTGGGAACGTGGAGACCCACAGTGTACCCGAATTGACAATTGTTAGACCAGCATCATTTCTGGCGTTTTTTCTGTTTTTCTACGACGTTCAGAAAATTCAGTTTTCGCCCAGTTCTGTGTTCAGCACGTTGACCATTTCGCGCAGGCGACCGACACCGCGACGATTGAAATCGAACGCGATCCGCGGAAGTTCCCTCAGATGATCGTCGTCAGCTTCTAATTTGTGCGGTTCTGCACGCTCGATCTTGCCGGATTCTACGATGTCCCCGAACTCGTCGTTCAGCCGTTCGAGTAACTCATCGCCCGGTCGACGGTGTAAACGCAGCACCAGTTTGTCACGGACAAATCGCATACTGTTGTAAACGCTGTAAAAATCGAGCACTTCGTCCACAGCCTCTTCGACATCGTCCGTCACCTTAAACAGGCTCAGGTCCGCCGGAGAAATCATGCCTTTTTCCAGCAGTTCTGTGCGAATGTATTCCAGCCAGTGCTTCCAATACGTTCCGCCGGAGGCTTCTAAAAACACCATCGGCATCAGATCGCGTTTTCCCGTTTGCACCAGCGTGAGTGTTTCGAAAGCTTCGTCCTGCGTTCCGAATCCTCCCGCACACGACACGACAGCGTGCACTTCTTTGACAAACAGTAACTTGCGAGTGAAGAAGTACTTCAGGTTCACAAGTTTTTCATCGCCTTCGATGATCGCGTTGGCTTCCTGTTCGAAGGGCAGCAGAATATTCAGCCCCATCGCCATTTCTCGCCCGCTGCCTTTGTGAGCGGCTTCCATGATGCCACCGCCGGCACCGGTCACCACCATCCAGCCTTCTTCGGCAATGCGTTTGCCGAAGAGTTCGGCCTGCTGCCATTCGGGCTGATCCGGCTGGGTGCGAGCTGAACCGAAGACCGTCACTTTGCGATTTCGCCGGTACGGTGTGAACACTTTGAAGGCATACCTGAGTTCTCGGAGTGCTCGACTCAGGATCTTCAAGTCCCCGCGAGTTGCTCCATCCGCACTCAGCTTATCAGCGGTCTCTTTAATTTCGGCGATCAATTCCGAATGCTGCCGCAACTCCGAAAGATGCTCAATCACATCTCCTTCGGAATCTTGGGGGTGCGTAATATGACGATGTTTACCGGCCATGAAAGCTGCTTCCGTACGAAACTGACTGCGACAAATAGATTCTTGAAGCACGAGCAAGCCGAGGCGAAGGCCCTAGGGTCAACTGATTCTCGTTGCTGATTCCACGGTATTGACACTGGTGGACTGTGACAGCTTTGTTTGAGGGTTGGCAAAAACGTAGCTCGGTGGTCTCCACCGTGATTTCTCGGCGGAGACCGCCGAGCTACAAATACTGAACCTCGATTCTTAACGGTCACACACCACTAGCCATCGATGGCCTGCATCGCTTCTTTGCGAGTGTCATAGATCGCCCAGATTGTGTCGAGAGCGGTGATCTTCAGCAGCTCACGAGCCATCTCGTTTGTGCCGCATAGCACGAGTTCTCCGCCACGACGTTTGAGAAACTTGTGGCAGCGCAGCAACAACGCCAAAAAGACAGATCCGAAGTAACCCACGTCTTTTAGGTCCACCACAACCAGCGGCACTTCCTGTGTCGCCAATGGTTCCATGATCACGTCAGCAGCCTGCTCAACCAAATCCCAGTTCAGCGACTCGACACTTTTGGCAGGAACAACAACCACAACGTTGCCGTGCCATTCGATTTCGAAACAGTCCAAAACTTCTGTCACTGGTTTTCACTTTCTTAGGCTTCCTCGAAATCGCTGCAGCCGCGACTTCTATGAAGTGCAATTCCATCTCAAAAAAAAACGTGCCAATCCGAAGACCCCGAATGGCCCTAACAGGCTGCGACGGATACTAGCAAAGCCCAGTCAACCCAGCCAGTGAGGACCACAGCACGGCAACAATCGCAGACGTTTCAGGAAAATTCGGTCGGCGCTGCCCTGAACGTTTTCGGCCGCAACAAGCCGCCGTCCGTCGGCAACCATGCTGTGTGACAATCACGAGGCTGTCACCACCACGTCGCGAATTCTTTCGTCGAACGCGTTCGGGGCCGTGTCGTTTCCGGCCGCTGAGTTTTCGTCTGCTCCCACCGATAGACGGTCTGCCGGTTGCACGGGAATCAATCCGGGCGATTTTCCTTCAGTGGGCGATTGGCGATTTCAGGCGTTGGCACTTCAGCTGCCGCAGCCTTGCGTTCGACCTTGTTTCGACTGACGGGCTCAGGATACTTTGCCAGAATTTGCTGCAGCCTAGCCACAACTTCCGGTTGGCTGGCCGCAAGATTGCGTGTTTCCAGCGGATCAGTTTGGTAGTCGTATAATTCGTATTCGACCGATTCTTCGTCGCCCGCAGACTTCCATTCCACCAGCCGATAGCGTTCCGTCCGAATCGCGCGGCCTAACTTGCGTTTCGGATAAGCATGGTACGCGTGATCTCGCACACGCTGGTCCGGATTCTTCAGCACAGGCACCAAACTGACACCATCAATCGGCTGTGGCCCGGTTGGCGTGGGCAGGCCGGCCAGTTCTGCGATGGTCGGAAAAATGTCAACACTTTCAGCCGGCTGCGTGGTCGTTGAGCCCGGTGTTGTGATGCCGGGAGCCGAAATGAGTATTGGAATTCGGTTGGCTTGTTCATAGTTCGTGTGCTTTGTCCAGATGCCGAGATCACCGAGGTGAAATCCGTGATCGCCCCACAGCACGACGATGGTATTTTCCGCCAACTGAAGTCGGTCCAGTTCATCAATGACTTTTCCAATCTGCGCGTCGACGAAACTTGTGCTGGCGTAGTAACCGTGAATCAGATTTCGTTTCAGCTCTTCGCTGTAGATGTCGTCTTTTTTTATCGGCACGGGTTTGTAGTTCGAAATTTCGCCGCCCCGCTTTTTGGCCACCGATGGTGCGTCGGTCGGATGTTGTTCGAATTTTGGCAGCGGCAGAGTCGCCGGATCGAACAGGTTCCAGTATTTTTGGGGAGCACTGAAAGGCAGATGTGGGCGCGCGAACCCGGCGGCAATAAAGAAGGGTTTGCCGTCACGGCTGCGGTTGGCTTTGGCAGCCTGCAAGCGTTTGATTGTTTCGGCGGCGACTCGACCATCGGCATATTTTTCGTCCGAAACATCGGGAGATTCAAACGCGGCACCGCGTGGCAGGGATTTGATTTCGCCGAGTTTTTGGTTGCTGAAGAACGCCTCTTCGCGAGTCAACTGGCCGCCATCGGTGCTGGCCGGATCAAGATATTCAATCACCTTGTCATGGAAATGCGGCGCAGCGAAGGAATCCGGATCGCCATGGTTTCCGTGTCCGATATGAAAGACCTTGCCCAGCGATTCTGTGCGATAGTCACCATGCTTGGCAAAGTGTTGCGGCATGGTCACCGCATCGGGAATGATCTGTCGCAAAGGACTGCCCAATCCGTACAGCCCCGTGGATGTGGCGTGCGAACCCAGCATCAACGTGAAGCGTGACGGAGCACACACGGCTTGATTGCAATACGCCAGATCGAATCGCATCCCGCGCGCCGCCAGTGCATCAATGTTGGGTGTCTGGGCAACAGAATCGCCGTAGCACCCAAGTGCTGGCTTCAGGTCGTCGACCAAAATCAACAATACATTCGGACGGTCGCTGGCAGAAACAGGCACGCACAGCAGCAGCAGTGATGCAGTCAGCAGGCCGCAAAATTGCAATCGGTGTTTCATGGATATCCTTTTTGTGCAGATGCAACGCCGTGGGATAGGCTTCCCGCCTTTTTATCCCCCACATCTTTCAAGGGACTCGTTCCCTATTCCCGATTCCCGATTCCCTATTCCCTATTCCCCATTCTTCCCGTTCCGCTTCTTGCCTTTCGCTTCTTGCCTTTCGCTTCTTGCCTTTCGCTTCTTGCCTTTCGCGGCTGGCTTGGGCAGCACATTCGAATCCTTGGCCCAGACGTTCCATTGCTTCGCTAGCGCGGCGACTTCGTCGGCATGCTCAGCGGCCAGATCATACTGCTCCGTTCGATCTGTTTTCAGATCGAACAATTCCCACGTTCCCTTCACACCTTGCCGAACCAGCTTGCGATCGTTGACGCGAATTGCCGCATTGCCTTCATGTTCCCAGTACAGCGGGCGTTCTGTAAATTCGCCAGCACCCGTCAGCAACGGTTTCAGACTTTGCCCCCGCGCGGGCTTGATTGTGTGACCGTTGTATTCCGTAGGGTACTGTGTTTGACCGAGATCAACGCAGGTCGCCATGATGTCGATGAGGTGTGTTGGCGTGGTGATCCAGTCGCCGGCTGTGTGTGGCTTGATGGATGCCGGCCAATGAGCGATCAATGGCGACGCGGTGCCGCCTTCGTGGTTATCATGCTTGTACTTGCGGAACGGCGTGTTGTTCAGGTGTGCCCAGCATCGGCCGATGAAGACATTCGAATGCGGGCCGCCAGGAAGATCGCCCTCGTACTTGCCGTTGACGCCCGTTTCTGCGTTTCCGCCGTTGTCAGACAAGAACAGAATTAAGGTGTTGTCCAGTTGCTGGCGGTCTCGCAGTGCCGCCACCAGTTTGCCGATGTTGTTGTCCACTTCTTCTAGCAGCGCAGCGTAAATCGCCATCACGTCGTCGTAGCGAGTTTGTTCTGCAGCCGACAGCGAATCCCACGCAGGAATTTCGCGCGGGCGGGGTTCGAGTTCCCAGTTGGCGTCGATCAATTCGGATGCGATCTGGCGTGCGTACCGTTCTTCTCGCAACTTGTCCCAGCCCTGCATGTACTTGCCGCGATATTTGGCGATCGTTTCTTCTGGGGCCATGCAAGGAAAGTGCGGCGCGACGTGAGCCAAGTACCAGAAGAATGGTTTGTCATCGGCGATCGCTTCGTCAACAAACTTTAGGCCTTGATCGGTCCACAGATCAGTGCCGTACCATGGCGGTTGAAATTGCGGATGATCTTTGGGGACGAGTTCGCCATTCAGATACAGTTTGGAATTCCCTTTCGATCCGGTTTGATTCGAAAAGTGTAGACCGCCCGCCGGCAAATTCAGACTGCGATGAAAGCCACGGCCCCACGGTGTCACGCCGTGTTCGAAACCGACGTGCCACTTGCCCGTCATCGCCGTGAAGTATCCCGCATCGCTCAACACTTCCGCAATCGTGACGCATTGGTCATTCAGTCGGCCCGCGTATCCGGCGACCCCCTGATCGGCTGTCATCCAACCAATGCCGACCTGATGAGCATACAGCCCGGTCAGCAAGATTGCCCGCGTGGGACAGCAACGACCGGTATTATAAAACTGCGAAAACTTGACTCCACCGGCAGCTAGTGCGTCCAGATGCGGGGTCGCTACTTCGCTGCCATAGGGACCGATGTCAGAAAATCCCAGATCGTCCACCATGATGACGACAATGTTTGGCCGGCTGGCCGCAGTTGCCGTACAACAAATCAGGCAGAACGAGACCGCAACCAAACAGCTAAGCTTTGACGCATAAAATCGGTGGATCGCAGTCAATATCGTTCTCCCAAGAGAAGGCCGGTTACAGACACGGCTATTTTTAACCTTGTTTAGTAATGGCGTATCGTAGAACGCCGAGTTCAGCAAGCAAAGCGAATGACGTCACTGCCGTCGAAATATTCCCCAAACAAGTTCCGCAGATTCGGCAGCGGCTGGGAACTTCCGAAACGCAAATCCAGCATGCCCACGGCTGCATAGCGCTTGGCTCCGATTCAAGACAACTTGGTCAGTGCTTTGAGTTACCGGCTTCGCTACGATATTCTGCAGCAGACTTGGCTCCTTCCTCCACAATATCTCGCCCGCCTCAACAAAACAGCAACTTCCGATTTGCAGTCTGCACACCGGAAGTTTGTCCCTCCCACACATCAGCACGGAATTCGATGATGCGCAACAATAGCCAGCCGATCTCGACCATTGCCCCACGACAGTTTTCGTACCTCTGCGTTTTCGTAGCGCTCAGCTATCACACGTTCGCTGCGGCGACCAGTGGTACAGCCTTCGCCGACGAAGAACGTCCGATCGAAGCGGCGGAAACGAAACTCGGCCGCCCAGTCGAATTCGACAAAGACATCTTTCCGATGTTACAGGCCAACTGTGTGGCGTGTCACAACAAAGCCAAATCAGAAGGAGACCTGAATCTGGAATCCAGTCAAGCCATCATGAAAGGTGGTTCCTCTGGCGCACTGATTGTGCCCGGCAAACCAGACGAAAGTTATCTGTATCAAGTCGCATCGCGAACCGAAGAATCGTTTATGCCACCCTGGCCTAACGAAGTGCAGGCCCAAAAATTAACGCCCGCACAAGTCGGTCTGCTGCGGCAATGGATTCTGGAAGGTGCGAAAGCTGGCGAGAAAACGGCGGCCACTACGATGCAATGGCAGACCATCAACAATGGCTTGCATGCTGTTTACGCCGTCGACGCCGATCCCTTCGGCCGCTTCGTCGCAGCCGGCCGCGCCGGAACCGTCACGATTTATGACTTGGTGGCTCGCGAAAACCAATCAACACTGATTGATCCAGCACTGGCTCCACTGCAATCAGCTTCCCAAACTGCACACCGCGACTATGTCCATTCCATGGCGTTTCATCCCAGCGGTCAAATGATCGCGACCTCCGGTTTTCAGGTCGTCAAGCTCTGGGAACGCGACATCGCTTCGTTGGCTACGGCAGTGGAACTGACCGCCAAAGTCGTGCGGACTGTCGGCAGTTCAGATGGGACAGTTCTGGCCTTGCAATGTGACGACAACACGATCGTGACAAGAAGGGACGACAACGGCGCAGTGACCACAGAAATGACCGCCGTAGATCCTGCAGTCACAACATTGCTGGCCATCGGCGGTGCGCAGAATACAAAGCTGGCGCTGGTTGCGGCCGATGGCATTGTTTCCTTGATCGACCTGACGACTGATTCGCCGATCGCCGTCAGTGACGCGATGGAAGTCAAAGCCATTCAAGCCGCGTTCGCCAGCGACGAAAACACGATCGCCGTCCTGCTGGAAGATGGCACGCTTCGCTCACTGACGATCAACGCGGCGGAAAAGAAAATCACAGCCGCAGATCCGATGAAGTCCGACAAAGGCCTGATTCGAAATATTGCAGTCGCCGGAACAACGTTGCTGTGCCAAACAGACGGCAACGCCGTGGAACTGCGAGATGCAAAGTCCCTGCAGGTCGGTATCACAATCAACAGTGGCACTCCAAACGCCAGTGCGTCGCTGTCTGCCAACGCCGAGCGAGTTGTCACGGTTAGCCCGGATGGAATTACGGAATTGTGGAACGCCAAAGACGGCAAGCTCATCGCGACGCTCAACACAGACCTTCTGGTGGCCCGCACATTGTCGACTCGTGTCGCCGACAAAGCCGTGCGAGATGCACGAGTGGCTGTTGTGAAGGGACAAGTGACTGAAGACGAAAAACGCGTCACAGAGCAACAGGATTCTTTAAAGAAGGCGGAAGAGGAACTGAAGAAGGCATCGGACGCTGTGGCGGAAGCACAGAAAAAGGTGGACGAAGGTGCTCCCAAAGTCGTGGCCGCTCAGACAGCCAGCGAAGAAAAACCAGACGATGCTGCTCTAAAGAAAGCACTGGAAGACGCCGTGAAGGCTCAAACAGTCCTGACGGACGCCGTCACCACCGCCGAAAACGCACGAAAGTCGGCGGAAAAAGGCAAGGAACTTTCGATTCAAGCGATTGCTCGAGCGGAAACAAAAGTCACCGAACGCAAAGCGTTGCTGGCCAGTGCTGAGGCAGAGGCCAATGCTTCCGCGGAAGCTCACGTAACCGCAGACGCCGCCAGTAAAGCAACGATCGCATCACAATTTGCGGCGTTTGTCGGCAGCGGCTTGGTCGCGACAATTGATCAGACCAACGTGCGATTGTGGCAGGCCAGTGACGGTGCCGCCGTCGACTTATTCGCCGCTGTGTTGCCCGAACCCGAGATTGCCGGCGTGTTCAGTTCGCTCAATCGCATTGTCGTTCAACAGCAAGATGGCCGACTGATTTCCGTGTCAGCCTTTCCTGAATGGAAGCTGGCCAAAATTCTGGGGCCACAACCCGACGGACAGCCGTCTGTGTTTGTGGATCGCGTCCTAGCGTTGGCGTTTTCGCCGGACGGAACAACCTTGGCGACTGGCGGCGGCGAAGCTTCTCGCAGCGGCGAACTGATGCTGTGGAACGTCGCGGATGGAAAGCAGATTCGCACTTTCGAAGACGCGCACAGCGATACGGTTTACGGGATCGATTTTTCTGCAGACGGCAAGCTGCTGGCGTCTGCGGCGGCGGATAAGTTTGTGAAAGTCTTTGACCTATCAACCGGTCAGCACGTTCGATCGTACGAAGGCCATACTCACCACGTGATGGATGTCAGTTGGAAAGGCGACGGCACGTCTCTGGCCAGTGCTGGTGCAGACAACGCGATCAAGGTTTGGAATGCGGAAACGGGTGAGCAGAGTCGGACGATCACGACTTACACCAAACAGGTCACATCACTGTCGTTTATCGGTATGGAAGACGATTTCATCAGCTGCAGCGGCGACAAGCGAGTGTTCCGACACAAGGCCGCCAACGGTGGTGCCGTCCGCGAGTTCAAAGGCTGTCCAGACTACGTGTATTGTTCCGCCACAACAGCCGATGGCGCGATTGTTGTCGCCGGCTGCGAAGACGGAATTCTACGAATCTGGAACGGCAAAGACGCTAAAGAAATCGCTACGTTTGCACCATAACTGAACTAACCCGCGATTCGGGTCGCATCGCTTGCCGTTCAGGCGAGCGGTGGCGTGTTCTTTATACTAACGACGTTGGCCGTAGCTTGCTCGTTCCAGAGCCGTTTCCGATGGCTACGCCACACAAGCAGGCTGCGCCAGCATGATGCCATCCGCCGGGATATCATGTGGGTATATTCGCGCATCCTTGATTTGTTTCCTGACGATCGCTGGCATGTTCCGGCGGCTTGGTACACTCGACACCGACCGCCAGCCCCCACAGTTCATTGGCTCAGCAGGAAGACCGCATGTCCGGCAAAAAACGTCAACCGTCCTACCCGCCGATCCCGGCACCGTTGCCGCCTGCGCCCTACTCAGGCACCAACGTCAATCGCCCCGAAATTCCTCCACCACGGAAGAAGCAAAAACGGACAGAAACGCCTCCGCCGAAGGGAGCCAGATTGGTGTCGCTGGACGCTTATCGAGGATTCATTATGACACTGCTGGCGGCCGGAGGATTCGGAATCGCGCAGTTCGCGGACATCGATCAGGACAGTGCCGTCTGGAACTCTTGGAACTACGATCAATTTCAGCAGTGGAAATTTCATTTTACTCACCCAGCATGGGAAAGCATTCGCGGCTGGATGGGTGTATCGCTGTGGGACATGATTCAGCCAGCGTTTATGTTCATGGTCGGCGTTGCCATGCCCTTTTCCTACGCCCGGCGTTCTACGATGGGCAGTTCGTCGCGGTCTCGGCTGCTGCATGCGATTGTCCGCGCCGCGATTTTGGTGTTGATCGGCGTGTTTCTGTCGTCACTCAACGACACTCACACGGACTGGGTGTTTCCGAATGTGCTGTGCCAGATCGGTTTGGGCTATGTGTTCGCGTATCTGTTTTTGTCTCACTCCCCGCAGATCCAGCTAGCCGGCATTGTCCTAATACTGTTCGGCTATTGGGGCTGGTTTATGCTAAACCCGCCGCCAGAAAACTTCGACTACGCTGCGGTTAAAGCCTCGACCGAAGACGGCGAAGTCTACCAAGGCCGCTTTGCACCATGGTCCAAAAATGCAAACGCAGCACACTTTTTTGACGTCGCATTTCTGAACATGCTACGCACCCCAGCTCCGCCAGCGAACGATGGCGACCAAGCAGCGGATGACACACCCGACGCTGCTGAAACGGACGCTGCTGATGACGCGACAACGCCGAGCGGAATTCGCAGTTGGTTCTTTGCCGCGCCGGATCGGTTCGAATTTAACGCCGGTGGATACACGACCCTTAATTTCATCCCCTCCATCGCAACCACTTTACTGGGGATTTTGTGTGGTCAGTTGCTGTTGTCGACGGATTCTAATGCGAAAAAAATGCTCACACTGATCGTGATGGGAGCGGCCTGTTTGGGCTTGGGAATTCTAGCGCACCATACTGTTTGTCCGATCGTCAAGCGGATCTGGACCCCAAGCTGGGTGTTATTTTCGGGCGGCTACACAATCTGGGCCTTGGCTGCGTTCTTCTTGGTGTTCGATGTACTGCCGCTGCGAAAACTGGCGTTTCCGTTAGTTGTGGTCGGGATGAACTCCATCGCGATGTATCTGATGGGCCAGCTGATGCGATCGTGGGTGACCAACAAAGTTGTTCAGATTCACTTTGGCGGCATTTTACAAACTTGGTTCGGTGCCAGCGCGGTTGATCCCAACGGCATCGGAGCGATCGTGCTGCCCACGGCCACCTTCGCTGTGTTTTGGCTGATTGCATTCTGGATGCATCGCAATCGCTATTTCGTTCGCGTCTGAATCGCCTCTTGTTGGAAGATGTGGTTTCGAAGTTTTGTTGTGCGGCTCTGATTTTTGAAAGCCTAAAATGTCTGCTACCGTTCGATTGATTCTGCATGGCTTGTGTGTCGTGTTGGCTGCGCTAACATTGGCAAACAGTAGTCAGGCATCATCGCCGCCGAATATCGTATGGATTATCGTCGACGATATGTCCGCCAACTTTTCCTGCTACGGCGAAACGGCCATTCAAACGCCAAACGTCGACGCTCTGGCGGCCAAGGGAACCCGCTTCACAAACGCTTACGTGACGGCTCCCGTGTGTTCCACGTGCCGCTCGGCGTTCATCACTGGCATGTACCAAACCAGCATCGGTGCGCATCATCATCGCAGCGGACGTGGCGAACAAAAGATCCCGTTGCCCGTTGGAATCGTGATGGTGCCACAGCTGTTTCAAGACGCTGGCTATCATACATCCATTCGCAGCTGGGATACTCCCAAAAAGAAGGGTGCCTTGGGCAAGACAGACTACAACTTCGAATGGGAGTCTGCGATCTACGATGGCAACGACTGGACTCAACGAACACCCGGCCAGCCATTTTTTTGCCAGATCCAAACGCCGGGCGGAAAACGTCGAGGCGGCAGCAGCGAAGCGGCGGAAAGATTCCAGCAGCATTGCCAGAAAAAACTCGGCAGTCGCATTCCGATCAGCAACGTGACCTTGCCGCCGTACTATCCGAACGATCCAGTCATTCTGGCCGATTGGGCCGCTTATCTGGACAGTTGCCGCTACACCGATTGGCTGGTCGGTGATGTCGTAGCAACGCTTCAAAAGCAAGGCGAACTGGACAACACCGTGATCCTGTTCATGACAGACCACGGGATTAGTCATGCGCGAGGAAAGCAGTTTTTATACGACGAAGGCCTGCACGTGCCGCTGATTATTGCGGGCCCGGGGATTGAGCACGGAAAGACACGCGCCGACTTGGTCGAACACATTGACATCGCCGCGTTGTCATTGGGGCTTGCAGGCATCAAAGTTCCCACCACGATGCAGGCTCGCGACATTCTGGCGGCCGACTATCAACCTCGCGACGCCGTGTTTGCCGCACGTGATCGCTGTGACGAAACCGTCGACCATCTGCGGAGCATACGCACGACACGCTATAAGTACATTCGCAACTTTCTGCCGCAGCGACCGCATCTGCAACCCTGTGCTTACAAAGACAAAAAATCCATCCTTGTGGCACTGCGAGCCGCCCATGCCGCAGGCACTTTGACCGAACTGCAAACACAGCTTTTGTTCAGTCCAACTCGACCAGCCGAAGAATTGTACGACCTGCAAACTGATCCATGGGAACTGAACAATCTGGCTGCCGATCCCAAACACGCGGTTACTCTGACCGACCTTCGTCGGCGGTTGGAAGCCTGGATGAAGGACACAAATGACCTTGGCCGCCAACCCGAATCGAAGGACATGTTCGATAGCGACATGCAAATCTACGTCGACTCTCTGAAACGCAAAAACACCGACCCTCAGCATACTCAACAGGTTGAAGACAACATCGCACTCATGAAACAATGGGCGGCAGAAGGCAAGTAAGCACCCCGGCCGAGCGGTGCTGGTGTTGGCGTCTGTCGGCAATAACGTGCTGTCAGGATTCGATATCGTCAGGCGAAAAGTTGACGTCGACCAGCGTGGTGACTCCGTGACCGGATTCGACGTGGACGCCTTTGCGGATTTGAATCCGCCACCGATAGTTCTCGATCTTTTCCGGTGTGATCATCGAAATTGCTTCGCTGCTGGCGATGAATGATGTCAACTGCTGTCCGGGGTTAATGAGTTCACGGCTATGCTGATCGGATAAGTCCAGATGACTGTCGGGTGAGTGATAGAAGTTCAGAATTTGCGTTTCGGTGTCGGCGGCAGATTCCTTGACCATCAGCCACGAATTGGCGATTGCGGATTCATCCTTTTCGCTGCGGTGAGTCATCAGAGCCACATCCCACGGCGGGAAGGCGATGTTTGGCGAGGCGTTTGTCATGCGGAACCAGAGCTTCAAGACTGGCTTGCTGACTTTGCCTTCTGCGACAGTTCCGTTCATCATGTTGACGAATGTCAGTTGCTCTCGAGTGACCTTCAGCGGGGTCAAAACAACATCGCCAAACCGTTGCGAGTCTCCCAAGTTTAATGTATGGCCGCCGGGCAGTTCCGCATCGGGTGGGACCAAGCGAAATTCGTTTTGACGCAGTGGTTCGACATCGGGCAGGCTTTCCAGAATGTTCCTGCCGGATAGGCTGATGCGTCCCGTCAGCAACAGCCCCAGAAAGGCCAGTGTGACCGCCGCGGCATACCCCGCCAGCAGAGGAAAGGCCTTGTCGGAAGTGCTGGATGGCTGCTTCGGCGGCAGCTCATCAGCTTCTGAATCCCCTGATTCAAGCGCGGCGTCCACCGGCAAGGGTTGCGACGGCGGCGATGGCGCTGCAGTTCGCGACGGTTGTCGCCTAGCAGCGGGAGGTGCGTTGACCGGCGCGGTCGGGGTTGGAGTTTCTGCTGGTCGAGCCGCTTTTGGTTGCAGACGTTTTGTGGCTCGAACCCTTTCGACAACGACGGGAGCAACAGGGGCCACCGCCGGTTCGGGCGGCGGCGTTTTCTGAACGGGTTCCGCCGAAGGCTCAATCGTCGGCGAGGAAACGTCGGGGGGCGAAAAACTGTCCGTCGAGAAATCGGGCGTGTCTTCCACTTTTCCGAAGCCGGAGAAATCCGGGACATCTGGTGGAGCGTCTGCGAAATCCGGAACGTCAGCCCCATGACCACCATCCGCACCACCGGGAAGTGATTGATCGCCTAAAAAACTGAAGTCCGGATCACCTCCGGAATTGTTGGAACCTGACGACATGCTGTAACTATTCTACTTCGGAAGTGACCGGGGCGGATGTGGTTTCGGCAGATGTTGATTGATCATCCTGAGTGATCGTCGCCAGTTTGATAAACGACAGGCGCGGAAACTCGGACACCAGATACTGGTTGCCTTGACCAGTCGCCTGTCCTTGATCGGGAGATTCGCCGTACTCAGAATTAATTTTCGCGACCACATCCATACCGCTTGTCACCTTGCCGAACGGAGCAAAGCCATCAGGATCCAGTCTGCTGTTGTCTCCGTAATTGATGAAGACCTGCCCCGTCCGTGAATTCGGAGCGTTCGCCTTGGCGAAGGTAATGAACCCGCGCGTGTTACTCTGGATTACGGGATCATCCATGATTTCCTGATCCCACTTCGCAGTCATCGCAGGGTCGCCCGCCAGTCCCCACTGAACCATGAATCCTGGGACCACTCGAAAGAACCGAGCGTCGTTGTAGAATCCATCTTTGACAAGTTTGTAAAACCGATCCGCGCCGATCGGCGCCCACGAACGATCGACGTCCACCACAAACATACCGGCGGACGTTTCAAACCGCACGGTGTACTTTCCGGTCAGCGGCACGTCAGGCATCGCCATGAGCTCGCCGTTCGACGACGGATTCGCGGCGGCATTGGCGGCGGCTTCTGCACGCAGCTTTTGCATCGCTTGCGCTTCTTGTTCTTTTTGGAGCGCTTCGAAATCATCCAGCATGCCAAAGACAGGCGGAGCGTCGCTGTCTTCCTGAGTGCAGCCGGAAGTGAACAGCAACATCGCGAACACACAGAGTGTTAATTTGGTCAGGAGCTTCATTGGTTTTTTGAACTTAATGATCGAGAACAGAACTGGTCAGCATGTGCCCCATTTTTGCGGCCACAGCCGCTGCCTTCAAGCGTTGTGGCACGAAACTTTGCTGGCCCTGAAAAACCGAAGTGACGAAAACTCCAAGACCACTAGCGAGGTTTTCGCCGCGCCAGCTGTTCGGTCACCATGTCTGGTCTGCGGCGGCGTTTTTTCTTAGCTTTCAGAACACACCCGTTGCCACTGGTCGAAACCACGGCTTCGCGCATCACGGCAACAATCTGCCGGGCGACAGCGTGGATGACCGCTGGCACCACAGCGTTGCCGAATTGGCGATAGGCTTGAGTGTCGGACACCACCCGTGACTTTAGATCGAGCAGTCGTTCGGGAAAACCCATCAAGCGACCGGCCTCTCGCGGAGTCAATCGGCGTGGGTTTTTGCCGGGTTGCGGAATCAGAATTTCTGAACCATCTTTGTGGTAGCGGGCGCTGAGCGTGCGTGTGATGCCGCCCAGTTTGGCGACGCTGCAGCCGAAGCCGTTGCCCTTGCGACGATGTTTTTCGGCGTAGTCTTGCAGATACTGCCACAGCTTGTCGGACAGCGTGTATTTCTCGTCGACATCCTGATCCAGAATGTCCCGCAGCTTTGGACGTGGACCTGCGGGTGTGGCCGGAAAACCGAAATGCGGTGCATCGCCGAACACATCTTTGCGAAAGCAAACGATAAACACGCGTTCGCGGTGTTGCGGCACGTAGTCTGCGGCGTCGATGATTTTGTCGAAGACGGAATATCCGAGTTCGCTGAGTGTGCCTGAGATCGTTTGCCAGGTTTGACCTTTGTCATGACTGCGAAGATTTTTCACGTTCTCCAGCAGCACGACGGGAGGCTGTTTTCGGTCAATGATTTCGGCAAGATGAAAGAACAACGTGCCCTGCGTGCGGTCTTTGAAACCGTGGGCTCGACCAAGACTGTTCTTTTTCGATACGCCGGCGATGGAAAACGGCTGACACGGAAACCCTGCGGCCAACAAGTCATGATCCGGGATCGCGCCCTTCGCGGAGATTTCCGTCACGTCACCCGCAGCGTCTTCTCCGAACCAGTTTTGATAGGTCTTCTGAGCGTGCTTATCATGTTCGCAGGAAAATGCGCAACGGCCGCCCACGGCTTCCAGCCCCAATCGCAGTCCGCCGATGCCGGAAAACAGATCGATAAAAGAAAATGGCAAGTTGGTTTCTGGCGGCATGATTGGGGCGGCTTCCATGACCTCATCATCGCCAAACAGCAGTCGCTGAGTAGCCGGCAACTGTCGTGCGGGCGACGCTTCGGTTTCGTCCAGCGCATCATGCAAAACTGACAGCAGCAAGTCGTCCTCGCCCACTCCCATGTGTTGTGCAAGCTGAGTCAGCCGCGTCTGAATGTCTTCGGGAAGCTCCCGCACGACTCCACGCATCGATTCGATACTCCGGTAGTTTTCGTTCTGTTCCAGATAATACCACCGTAGTTCCGTGAAACAATCTGGGCTGCGATGAATCATCGAGAGTGGCAAAAGTGCAGGATATTTCGCTAACATAGGCCACTGAATCAGTCTTTCACTGCGAAGTTGTCCTTGTTTGCCGAGGCGACCTGATTGCCATTTTCCTGCGTTCAACACAACCCATACAATATGATCCGCATCTTAACCGTCGTCTTTTTGCTGCTGATTGCTGCGATCAGCAATCGTTTTGTGATCGCTCAGGACGATGTTTTTCAATCGGCCGTGCGGACGTCTGAGCCACTGTCGCCGGCGGACGAACGGCTGCAGCTGAAGGTTCCCGACGGTTTCGAAGTGACTCTGTTTGCCAGTGAGCCGGACCTGCAAAAGCCACTGAACATGGCCTTTGATGCCGCCGGCCGATTGTGGGTCACCGGTTCGAATGAATATCCCTACCCAGCGGCGGACGGCTCAGGGACGGATTCGATTCGAATTCTGGAAGACACCAACGGTGATGGAGCCGCCGACAAGGTCACCGTGTTCGCCGACGACCTCAACATCCCAATTGGCATCTATCCGTATCGCGACGGTGCCATTGTGTTCAGCATCCCGAACATTTTATTTTTGCGAGACACCGATGGTGATGGTCGCGCCGACAAACGCGAAGTGCTGTATGGTCCGTTCGATACTTCGCGAGATACTCACGGAATGAACAATTCGTTCCGCCGTGGTTTCGACGGCTGGCTGTATTGCTGTCATGGATTCAATAATCAGTCCACGGTGGCGGGAACCGACGGTCATCAGGTGACGCTGACCAGTGGCAGCACCTATCGCATTCGGCTCGACGGATCACGGATCGAACACTTCACTCACGGCCAAGTCAACCCGTTCGGAATGGCGATCGACGCCAACGGCGACTTGTTCAATTCCGACTGCCACACCAAACCTGTTTCGCTGTTGCTGCGTGATGGATATTACGAAAGCTTCGGCAAGCCCAGCGATGGCCTCGGATTTGTGCCCGCAGTGATGGATCACCTGCATGGTTCCACGGCCATCGACGGTTTGTGTCAGTACCAAGGAACCACGTTTCCAGCGGACTACCACAATGACATCTTTGTCGGCAACGTGATGACCTGTCGTGTGCATCGGAACTCCATCGTCCGCACGGGATCAAGTATTCGGATGCACGAGGAAGCCGATTTTCTGACGTCCGACGACCCGTGGTTCCGCCCCGTCGACATTCAGATCGGGCCGGATGGAGCCATGTACATCGCCGATTTCTATAACCGAATTATCGGCCACTACGAAGTTCCACTGGACCATCCGGGCCGCGACCGACAGCGCGGTCGAATTTGGCGAGTGCAATCCACCGGCGCAACTGCAGCCAGCCAAGCGGTCCCGTTAACGCTGCATTCAGCAGAACTGCCGCAACTGATTGACGCTCTGAATGATGTTCGGAAACCGATTCGGCAACATGCGGCGGATCAGATCGTGGATCGGATCGGAGCGGATGCTGCAGATGCCCTGCGGACGGCATTGCCGAACAGCCTGCTTGGCGATCAAAATGCCACGCCTCAGATATTGTGGTCGCTGCAACGACTGAGCCAACTCCCAGACGGTGAACTTCAAAACTGCTACGTGGAAGGCAATTCACGCACGCGAATTCATGTGCTGCGAATCTGTAGCGAACTGCCGGATCAGGAGAATATCAGATTGCTGATTCGCAGCGGCCTGGGTGATCCGGCGGCATTGGTTCAACGCGCTGCCGCCGACGCGGCTGCACGGCATCCGGCTGTCGAACTGCTGAAAGAAGTCGTCAACACTTTGGTGACCGCTGCCAAAGACGACGTGCATCTGCAGCACGCCCTCAAGATTGCTCTCAGAAATCAATTGCTGAATAAAGACGTCGCCGACTGGTTTATGGCTGCACCTCAACCGGCGGTTTCTGTGCTGGCCGTGGCCGCAATTCTGAACGGGCTACGCTGTGATCACGGCGCGGCACTGGCGCTGTCGCTACTGACTGGCAACGCTCTGGACGACACTGTTCGGCGCGACGTGTTTCGCTACGCCAGCCAGAATGTGTCGCAGGAATCCATTGCACAGTTGACGACTGTCGCCAAACGCCTGCCGACTGCTGATGCGTCCTTGAAAATGGAAGTCTGGACAACAATGTCAGACCAACTGCAGCGGAAGAAACTGCAGCCGCCGCAAGTGTTTGTGGACTGGAGCACAGATTTGGGCGAAGACATTTTTCAGTCTCTTAACCTGGACGAACTCAGCTGGGGACGCTACGAACTCCAACACCAACCGGTCGCCAGTTGGGCCATGGAACCTCGCCAAGCTTCAGCCAGTGCTGCCAACATGACGCCGTTCATCAGCAGCTTTCCAGCTGGAGAACGAGCGGTGGGCGTACTGCGGTCACGGTCGTTTGTCGCACCATTTTTAATGACACTCGAACTCTGCGGTCACCTCGGCCCGCCCAACAAGATGGCCGTGCCTGATAATCGCGTGGTGTTGCGTGACTTTGCGACGGGGGCTGAAATCAACAGCGTGTTGGCCCCCAGAAGCGACATCGCCACCAAGGTGACATGGGATTTGACAGCCGGCATTGGCCAAAAGGTTTATCTGGAAGTCATCGATGGAATTGATTTACCATCGTATGCTTGGCTGGCCATCGGTCGAGTTTCTCCCAAGGTTGTCGAAACAACAGACTACGAAGCCACCGAAAGTTCGGCGTTGTTGGGGGCCGTGCTAAAGTTCTTGCAGTCGCAACAACGTGCGGGAATTGTGCTGAACGAAATGGACGTCGCCAGAGTTCGCGAAATTGCCGAAGCACAACAGGTGGATGGCAGTGCGCGAGCCATGGCGGCGGCCGCATTGTGTACACATCACAAAAAGGAGCACCTGACAGGCATGACGGACCTGTTTGTGAGTGCCGAAACGCCGCGTTCTGTTGAGTCGGCGATCCTAGAATTCCTGCAACCGCAGACGCAGACGCAGCAGCAGGACGAGGCTGCAATTCCGTCCGTGGCTGCTGAACTAGCAAAAGACCTCGCGCTACTCCGCACGATTTTTTCTGTGGTGAATCAGCCACTGCGGCAAAAACTGGCGGCGGCGTTGTCTGGTAACCCCATTGCTGCGGAGCTACTGCTGCAATGTATAGAATCGGGAGTGCCAGCGGCCGAAATTCTGCGGGACGAACGGCTGGCGCAACAGTTGGCTGCCTATAACGAAGGCTTCGCGATCCGAGTGGCCAGTTTGAAGTCCGCATTGCCTCAGGCAACCGAAGACACCACGGCGTTGACGACTGCCGTCCTGCAACGATTGAAGTTGGGTGAAGGAGATGCCGAAATGGGGAAAGCTGTGTTCAAAAAACACTGCATCGCCTGCCATCAACGCGCCGGCGAAGGCAATCTGGTCGGCCCCCAATTGAATGGCGTGGGCACTCGCGGTGCCGCACGTCTGCTGGAAGACATCCTGCATCCCAACCAGAATGTTGATGTGGCGTTCCGAACATCCGTGCTCGTCCTGAACGACGGTCGCACGGTGTCGGGCATGGTTCGAGAAACCCGCGACCCGCAAATGCTGGACGTCATCGACACGCAAGGCAAGACTCAGGCCGTGCAGCAACAAGACATCGAAGACCGCAAAGACTCCACCGTCTCGCTCATGCCCGGCAACGTTGCAAAACTGCTAAGCGAAGACGAACTGCTGAACCTGATCCACTGGCTGTCTCGGTAAACGACTGGTTGCCGCCGGGGACTCTGGGAACGAGGGGGTTAAAACGGACATGTTGGTAATTCTTCCTCGCCCGCAAGTGGGTTGACTGCGTTCTCCAACCAAAAATCGCTCATCCGCGTGCCCATCGGGCCGTGTTTTATGCGGCACAGTCTTTTGGCAAGTCGAAGCGGCTTTCGCGACGTTCAATTCGGCATTCGGACGCACGTTCCGGATCTGCCGTCTGTTCCGATTGCGCAATTTGGCGGCGACACGTTCCCATCTGAACCACAAATGTTGTGCCAACAGCCACGCTGATGAACTTTAGCAACCTATGGTTGCCTATCCCCCTCTCACGGACTGAGATCAACTGATGCGATTCACACCAACGGTGTTCGGACAAACAACGACTGGTTTAGAACGGCATCGGATGTTCTCAAAAAGTGCTCCCAGCACACAATTCATTAGCGGATGGTGTGTCCTGACAACAGGGCAGATCATTGTTCGAAACATCCGAGGGGAAATCTATGGCTTCTGCCACTACAGGTTCGTTGTTAGTCGTTGATGACGATCGACATATTCAAAACGCGATGGCGGATTATCTCCGCAGTCTGGGGTACCGAACTGAAACCGCATCCACGTGCGGTGAAGCGGTCGAACGAATGGAAGAATTTCCATTCCAAGTCGTCGTGTGCGACGTCAACCTACCCGACAAAGACGGGTTCGAACTTCTGCAATGGTCGCGTGAAAACGCTCCCGATACGGCCGTCATTCTGCTGACGGGCTTTGGTACCATCGAAAGTGCGGTCGAAGCCATCCGGATGGGAGCCTTCGACTATCTAACCAAGCCGGTTATCGATGAAGAGTTAAACCTATCCATCGAACGAGCGATCAGTCAACGTAAGTTACTGGACGAAAACAAAAAGCTGAAAGCTCAGTTGCACGAAAAGCATGGTCTGTCGAACATCATCGGCAAAGACTACAAGATGCTACGGATGTTCGAACTGATCGAAAGCGTGGCGGACACCAAAACCACCGCGTTGATTCTGGGCGAAAGCGGCACTGGGAAAACCGTGACAGCTCGGTCCATTCACCAGCTTAGTAATCGAGCCGACAAGCCATTCGTGGAAGTCGCCTGTGGAGCACTGCCAGAAACTCTGCTGGAAAGTGAATTATTCGGCCATGTGTCAGGCGCTTTTACGGGGGCCAGTCACGACAAAATCGGTAAATTCCTGCAGGCTGATGGCGGCACGCTGTTTCTGGATGAAGTCGCAACCGCGTCGCCTGCGTTGCAGGTGAAGTTGCTGAGAGTGCTACAGGATCGTGAATTCGAAGCCGTCGGTGGTACAGAAACTCACAAGGTTGACGTGCGATTGGTGCTGGCGACAAACAAGAATCTGGAAGAAGCCGTTCGACGCGGTGAATTCCGTGAAGACCTGTACTATCGCATCAACGTCATTACGCTGACACAGCCGGCTTTGCGAGAACGTATGGGAGACATCCCATTGCTGGTGGATCACTATCTGCGACATTTCAATATCCAGACCGGTCGCGGAATTCTGGGCGTCGATGATATGGCGATGCACGCGATGCAACAGTATCACTGGCCTGGTAATGTGCGAGAACTCGTGAACGTCATTGAGCGAGCCGTTGTGCTGACCAAAAGCGACCGGATCACCGCTGGCGATTTGCCCGAGAAGCTGTTCGAAGAAGACGAACGTCGAGCAAACGTGGAAGCTCACCTGGGCGGTGCTTCGTTAAAGAAAGCCCTGTCCACACCAGAACGTTCGCTGATTATCCAAGCTCTGGAATCCAACGGCTGGAATCGTCAGAACACAGCCAAGTCTTTGGGAATCAATCGCACGACGCTATACAAAAAAATGAAGAAGTACGATATCGATTTCGAAACCGTGTACAAACACGCGTAAGTCGTATTCAAACAACGATCGCCCCGACGAATGACAGCCCCCAAGCTGCCCTCCGCCGGGGCTTTTTCATGCGCGTGTGGCGGTTCCACTTCCGTTTGCTGTCAGGGTTCGGTGTGCGCAAGTTTTGTTCCCCGTCCATCGCTTAACCCGTGGTCGCAGACCAAGCCGGAAAACCTAGTCTGCGACTACGGGTTAAACATCAAGAATGTCTCAGCTTGCCCGGCATGAAGTATAACGGGTTTTTCTCAAAAACGACGTTGGCTGTGGCTTGCTCGCTCCAGAGCTCCAGAGCGGTTTCCGATGGCTGCGCCACACAAGCAGGCTGCGCCGGCATCTGCCCCCCGCCGGGACAAATCGGGGCACCAAAACACCTCCCGAAAGTTCCCCAAACGCCTCTGATTTTTTTAGTCCAACGCTGGCCGGTTTTCCCTTGCACAACCGAGGCATTGCTTCTTGATGAGCACTGGCACCACAAGCACGTGTTGGCTCAGGCTAAGGATCGTTACTGCCAGACGATGGGTCGATAACACGAACCGATTTGGCCGACTTTTCACACTCACCAATTCTGACCAGACGAGCTCTCTTCGTTCCTCGCCAAAAACTCAAGAAACATTAACATTGTCTTAACAATCGACGCCAGAATTCCGCTCTAATGAAACGGCTTTGGCAGCCACCGTTGTCACTGCTGCGTGACAGTGGCCGGGCAACATCCGGCGTGGTTCAGGTCCACTTGTTTTTGTGCGTCGCAATTAGGTGATGCTGACGGCATCGTCTTGTCATCCAAGCTGTTAATGGGAAGAGAAAAATGGTTCCAAAACGAATTCGTCGGTTGCGTGGTTTTACTTTGATCGAACTGCTGGTTGTCATTGCGATCATTGCCATCCTCATTGCATTGCTGCTGCCGGCTGTGCAGCAGGCTCGCGAAGCGGCTCGGCGAACACAGTGCAAGAACAACCTGAAACAAATCGGGTTGGCTCTGCACAACTATCACGACACCAACAAGGCACTTCCATCCGGCAGCATTGTGCTGCTGAACGCTGCAGGCACGCAGTACTTCGGTCATGGCTGGACATGGCACGCCAGTATTCTTCCGTACATGGATCAGGCGACGATGTACGCGGCGATTCAGGGCCCGAATGATGGTGGACTTGGTTCAGAGTCGGGCGGCACGGCCAGCCCGAAGCAGACTCTGGCCGGAGCCACGGTATTGTCCATGTTCTGGTGTCCGTCGCAGCCCGATGTGACTCAAGGAGTACAAAAGGGTGGCTACTCTCCTTCGAATTACAACGGAAACATGGGGACGCTCATCGGAAACAGTGGCGACAACTGTTCGGCGGAGGCGTTACGGACCCTGCCGGTATGCGAGCTCCCGGTGGCTGCATGAATGCAAATGGAATTTTCTTCATCAGCAGCAGTGTGCGTTTTCGAGATGTCACCGACGGACTGACGAACACGATCTTTGTGAGTGAAGTCATCGATTCGGGGGGCGATGCAGGCATGCTGGGCGGCGCCGGAAGCGATCGCAAGCATTGCTTTTCGGGTGGTGCGGACGCTAATCCCCCCACGGAAATGAGTGAGTACCTGATCGCCGCCGAAGGCAACGACCCCATCAACCAATACACCGAAGAAGCGGCTGGCAGTTACCACGTGGGTGGTGCTCAGTTTGTGCTCGGCGATGGCAGTGTCCGGTTCATTTCTGAAAACATCAGCATGGATATTTATCAGGGT
This sequence comes from Fuerstiella sp., assembly GCA_041688835.1. Lineage (GTDB taxonomy): Bacteria > Planctomycetota > Planctomycetia > Planctomycetales > Planctomycetaceae > Fuerstiella. Next base: position 10,228 of record JBDNHJ010000004.1, on the reverse strand, counting down.
ATTAGCACTCGATCCGAAGGCGAAGTGATCGGTGAATTCTAACGGTGCAAATGGTGCCCCGATCCGCTTGTGTTCTTCCGCTGCCGTCGATTGGTGATGCGGCAGCGTTTCAACCTTCATCGACAACATCCGTTCGGGAGAATCGAACGCCCATGGTTCATCGAATTAAATCCAGTAGCTGTTCCGAAAACTGCACCATGGATCAGCAGCAAGACTCTAGCAGCTGGGGCTCGCAGGCGTTTCGTTTCCGGCTCGCGAATGGCGGCTCACTGCCAGCAAAACCCAAGCAGCCTGCCAACTGTGTTAACAATCATCGCCGTCTGGTTGCGATCGCCCTGACATGTCTTTTGACAGCAGCCGTCGGCTGTGGTGGAGTCAGCGATCAGCCCGAACTGGGACTCGTGTCAGGAATCGTCACGCTTGACGAAGTCCCATTGTCCGACGTCGAGGTTACTTTTATTCCCGCCGACGGCCGACCTGCAATGGGAAAACCAATGCGGGAGGCATGTACCAGCTGATGTACATACGAGAAACACCCGGTTGCAAGATCGGACACAATCGCGTTGAGGTAGGTAACGCGGAAGACACTGCAGAGGAAGAGTCCGAAGAGTTTGAACATCTCGAACTCGAAGGCGATGATCTCATCCAAACGCCGAGCGAAAAGAAACCAGCCAAATCAGCCGCTGCGAAGATCCCCTCCCGCTACAACACGGAAACTGAACTCGAAGCAGACGTTCAACCCGGCGAGAACTTCTTCGATTTCAGCCTGACTTCGGAACCGTATTCGCTTCGAAACGCAGAAAGACATGCACGCTGAGCCAAGCATGCCTGCGGCATTCCAAGCGCCCCAGATGCCAATGAGGAGCGTTTCGCGTGAACAGGCATGACGGCAGTTTATTGTTCCCACGCTGCTTTTTCAAACGGGTTGTCACGGTAAGCGTCTTTGCCCTGCAGCCACAGACACAGTGAACAGCCCCAATAGGCAACACCAAGCAACGGCCCCCATCGCTCATATTGACGAACGTGAATCAATTCATGCTCGCGTGAAATGTCCAGAGCAGCCTTGGTGCGGCCAAGGATGACATGGCCCAATGTCATGGCCCAATGTCATGGCCATCACAAGATCACTCGGCAATCGTGACAGCAACCATTCGACTCCACCACCGTAGAATTCCAGCGGCCAACGCCGAACAACATTGCCACCAGTACACAGACCGACAAGTCCGATCAGCAAACCGATCGCGGTATAGGGCAGTGCCCAAGTCATACCGGTTAGGCGAATGAACAGCATCGAAGAATTCTATCAACGCTCTGTCAGCCGTCAACAGGCTTGCTAACGATCGTCGTCGTCGCGAAATCTGCTTGCTCCTCTTGGGAGGACAATGGAAGCTGATACCATCGCCCAACGGTTTGAGAAGTTGGGCGATTCGGCGAAGCGACAACGGCCAGCCTTGTAAACTTCCGTGAACACCAGTCGCGGTCTTTCCACTGCTATTCACATGAAATGTCAGCGATTCCCGGTCACGGCTTTTGGGCGGGAATTTGTTGGGGTTTTGATCTTCTGTTTCGTAAATGGTTCGGTCATGATGCTTGCTTGGACTGCTTGGTCAACGTGCTCGAATATTGGGAAGTCCACCCGAACGGAAAAGTCCAATACTTCAGTTGGATCACGGACTTCGTGCTGACGCCGGACAACGTGTACAACATCATGCGCGGCGGGCGAGCGCGGTGGAAAATCGAGAACGAAACGTTCAACACGTTGAAAAATCAGGGCTATCACATGGTACACAACGACGGCCATGGTGAGCAACACCTGTCCGTGGTTCTGATGCTGATGCTGGCCTTCCTCGTGGACCAGACGCAACAACTCTGCTGCCCGATCTTTCAAGCTGCGTTGGAGAAACTGAAGTCAAAGCGGCACCTCTGGGAGAAGATTCTCTCGCACTTTATCGAGTTCCTGTTTGACTCGATGACGGAGTTGCTGACATTTCCATGGCTCCCGCGAACTGGTTGCCGATGACCAACTCGGGAGCACAGCGCGCTAAAGCTGCCAGGGTTCCACCATGCGCCAGAAGACCGGTTGAGAATCATTCCCACTCAGAAGGCGATAGATGATCCGGCGACCCGACGTCAGGATCTGACTGGGGATTCGCACCATCGCATTTACGAACGTGCGAAACTCCATCGTCAACAATTTGTACTTTTCGCTGCGACGACGATCCTTCCAACGGCCCGTTTCCGGAAGCCACAGCGCGGCCTAGGCCTTTAGCGACCAAGCCACCGAAGCCAAGAGCAATGACGACGGGACTCCGGCCCACCGTCGATGGCCAACTGTAAAGGTGAAGGGGAATCAAAAAGTTGAAGCTCGGATCGAGGAAATGCATGATGCCGATGTGCTCGAGAAGGACATTGCTGCCGAAATCGGCGTATCTCGAAGCGCTATCACACTGGCGCTCGATCGCCTGTACAAAAAACGCGGGCTTCCGAAACCGGATGGACGTGCGGCTCGTCATCAACACGGACCTTCCGAAGATTCAATCTACGTCCGCCACGCCGGGAAGGCGTTCGAATTGTGGCAAGCTGGAAAATCCCTGCGTGCTATAGGAACTGACCTCGGCATCTGCGACCTCACCGCAAAACAGGCTGTGGCCCATTGGTGTCAGCAACATGATCTGCCCGAGCCCACAGTCAAATCGCGTCGACAACAATGGATTGATCAGGCTGTTGCGTCCGTCACAGCCGGAGCTTCACTGAACGATGTTGCCAGGCAGTTGAAGAAGTCCCCAGCCACGATTCGAACGTGGCTCAACTAATGGGATGCAAATCAAGCTGAACTGTGTTCCGGCCATCGAAGGATGGCATCGGGTTAAACGCTTTGGAAATCGATGATCCCTGAGTCGTCCGCTTTACGAATTCGAAGCTCTTGCCCCGCCCGGTTCGCCAGGAACCGGGCGGGGCATTTTTCTCTTTTTTTTTGCTATCAGGCAGGTAAGTGCAGTGAGCATGGTTGCAGAATCAAAGCGTACTCCTTAGCCACCGAACTCGCGCCGACACTCGAATGCAAAATGTGTGTTTCATCCACGCAAACCCAGTTTGAGTATTGCAACAATGCAAACCTCAACGCCTCTCGCATGGCCATGCGTACACGACCATGTACACAAGGCCATACGAGAGGCGTACACATTTCCAAACGCAGTGTTTTTGCGGGTCATTGTCGCCGAAGCGTTAGAGCATTTGACATCTCGGCTCGATTTGGCACGCGATTCTGATATTACCTGTCTGTCCGCGCAGATCCCGAACTCAGACACATTATCGAACAGGGATAGCCGAATTGAGATCATGAGCCCCCGGATTTACTAAAAGGGTATAGGTCTCACCCCGGCACTCCGTAATAGTCTTTTCCATTTAGACGAATCGCGAACGCGGTGACCGCTGGAGTTCCGTCAATGTCGGCGACACCGACAGAATAGTCCGGGTGGTATATTGCGGGTTGCGTATAAAACACTTCGCAGTTGGCAAGCACCGCAAATAGACACATGCCTAAGGAAACAGGCTTCGGGCCAAATGGCGCTAGTTGCGGTCGATTGTCTCCAACGGTCAATGAGCACAATTGGTCAAATGTGTCGGAACAGTCCCCAGCAGCCACGCGGATGACCTCAAACGCATCGTGACTACGGGGTTGACGTAGCTGCCGAATCAACTCCCAACTTCGCTTGAACGCAGACGGCGGTGCCGGAAAGGGAAGCAAAAGTTTGATCGGGAGATCCGACTCACCCTTGAGTTGCTCGTGCAGACCAAGCGATTCGAATCCTGCTGCGACAATCAGCATTTTCGCCGGATCTGCCAGATAGTCTCCCCCGAAAAGTGGTAACTGTGACCAGTCATTGAAGTCTTCAGCAAGCGCATTTGGCGTGTACGCGCGCGGCGACGTGTAAGTCACCACGAAATTGTCAATCTTGTCGCGATCAGGGCCGGTTAAGATCCACCGGACGAAAGGAAAAAAAAAGCGTTTCGGCAGGGAGGAAATGTCAAGGACAATGCTCCCATTCGAGTTCTTCACGAACTCATCAACAGAGTTCACAATTTCAGCGTGAGACGAAAAGAGGGAGAGTTCCTGGATAAACTTTTCCGATCCTCCCGCGTTCAAGTATCTTCTACGGCTCTCTTCGGTTTTTCCCATCACCCGTGCCGTGAACCGCGAGCGTTTGTCGGAAATGCAAAGCAATTTGCTGCCGTGAATCTTCGACACGCCCGACAACTCTGCGAATGCAGCAGTCGACCGTTCCTCTGGGCTTAAGCACCCACAGAAACTCCAGTCAACGTCAGGGCCTCGTTTCATAAACCAGTGCAGCGGTCCTGAAGGGCGGAAAACTCGCTGCTTCATGGAGCACCACCGTCAGCATCTGGAAATAATTCCTTTTGTCCCTCTGCAGGTCGGTTTGAATTCCTGCGGGGTTTCGGTGGCACAAAATCCGGCAGGACGACCTCCGCCTCTTGGAGCCAGCCAGCAACGTCTTCGATGGTCGCGTAGTAGGGCTCTTTCTTGTGTTGTTCCGGGATCTGAAAAAACGGTGAGAGAATCGGATTCAAGTACCACTTCATCCGCTGTCGTCGATTTTTATCTTTCGTCGTGTGATCGATGGCAACGAGGTCACCGTAGTCCGACGCATCGTTGAGAAACTTCTCCAACGGAGGGTACCGCTTCAACTCGTCGACCTTTAATGAAAACCCATTGCGCCCGGGGTAAGTCATTGCAACATCGTCAAGTAATTGAGATCGGAAAAACCGTCCCAGCACATCCACAAATCTCATCCTGTCGTGCCCCCCAGGCAACTCCGAGATCTTCGTGTACCAATGCTTGCTGGCCGTTTCGATGCCAACTGTTTGTACATTCGGGTCGATTCCAAAGTTGACAGGATCTACACGTTCGTCTGGTGACTTGCGAACTTCGGAACGGAGAAAAGCGTCCCAGATTTCATGACAGACTGAGAGAAAAACACTAATGTTCGGCGCACTCAGCGCTTGAATCGTCTTTGTTCCTGACCATTTCTGACGTTGAGCGCATCTTGCCGCAATTTGAAGCAGACATTGTCGGATACGATCTCGCTTCCATGTTTCCTTCGCCCACGGATAAGGTTTCCGCGTCGGAGGTTCCGTGTCAAGGCGATCTAATTCTTCAACTTGCTGCCCTTGTTGACGAACCCACGCAGCAGCCAACTTCCCAGAAAACGGGTCGTCGTTGAACAACTTTGTTAGGAAGGATCTCCAAGTCTCAGGCCAAGAAGATTCCAGCTGCAACACATAGTCAACACGCGGGTTCTGGGCGTAGTCTCTGGCTCTGTCGCTAGCGGACCGGCGACCTCCAAAGACTGCTTTCAACGGATTTGAAACGTCACTCTGTGGCAACCGGCGGCGAAATGCGTCTTCTGCGAATTCAGGGAATACCCATGTCTCTTGGTTTTCTTTCCTCCGAAACATGCCGTCCAAATCGACCACTCGAAAATCTCTGACCGATTCCAACTGATCATCAGTACCGTAAACCGTTCGGTCGTCGTCCCACGCATACGGACGAGTGCCAATACGATACGAAACCCTGGAATCGCGCTTACTCAAGGCTTTGTTGACAACTCGGCGATACTGAATACCAAGGTCCTTTCGCAGAACGTCGCTGCGATAGAGCTTCTCTAATTGATCAATACGAATGATGACCGGAACAGACTCCCCAATGACCTCACAAGACTTTAGCGTCTCTTCAATTCGGGCTATGGGTTCACCTATGTTCGTCTTGGTCGTAGCAATCTTTTCCGACAGTTCGCAATTGAACTGATGAAAAGACCGGTACTCGGCAATTCGCCCGTCAAACACTCGACAGAGATCATCGACTGACTTGCACGAGTCCAGTGTGCCGAACCAGCAATCCTGAGATGCCAGTTGGACGGCGAAACTGTCCAGTCGAGAAGAATTCACAAGGTCATCAAACGCGTCGGGGCGATTAGCCATGACCTGGATCGATCTCAGGAGATCACGAGCAACAAAGTAGTTCAGGAAATCGGCGAAGAGAAGTGGAAACAGAGCTTCGTCCTCGTGTTTCGTCTCGGCAACCGGTCGCTGCCCAATGTCCAAAGCACCGCTCAAAGTAAGGTTGATTCCCGCCCCAACGAAGCCGCGGCTCTTCTTGGTGACTGGAAAGTCGATCGATGCATCGTGGTAGGCGAGGCGAATCTGAGGTTTGAGTAGATTCAACAGCATGCTCTTCCCGCAGCCTTGCGTCCCTTTCAGAATCACGTTGCCAGGTTGGAAGATTGGCCCCGAAAACCGGATCGGAAGGTCGCTGAAGAGCTGCACGAACAGGCTAGGATCTGCACTGTCAGTTACATAAAGAACTTCGAAGGGATTAGAGTCGTATTGCATCAGCGTATACGCGCAGAACGAGGGAACAAGGGATTCCACGCACTCGATTCATGATGAATAAGCGGTAGTGTGTTGGCTGGCGTGTTTGAATACATCACAACAATTGCGCCGGTCGGATTGCGGGCATGCCCCGAAAATCCCAACGCATGATATGGTCTCGGAGCGCCGGCACCGTCGCCTTCGACGAAGGTATATGTGTCGTTTGCTAGTTGAACGAGTTCGTGTTCGTAGTCGGAAACAGCGGACGGAGTATCACCAAGAATCAGATCCTCACGCCGCAATTGCAGGATCGGCTCAAATCGAACGTTGCTAAACTGCGATGCCAATTGTATTGACTTACTCGCTCCTTCTGGACAAACAACCAAAGGGACGAGGAGGATCGATACGTCTGGAAATTGCGAGGCAGCAAAAGCCACGCAACCACCTTGGGAACTCATTTGGGTTCCAGAACCGACGAAATCTTCAAGAATAACTATTCGTTTTATTGGCCGATTTTCTCCGTTCCTTGTATGACCCGCCATGAATTCTTTGATCTTCGTTGGATCACCGAACTGTTGCAGCGAACGCCAGTCAGGGCGAAAATCAATCCCACCGAGATTGTTTGCGTGGTGGAAGTCGGCAATCCTCATACTATCGGTGATTGATGTGAACCACGTATGGTTGTGGAGTTCACGCTGAATTTTTTCGTCCAGAGCCGCATCACCGAAAGACATATCGAGTTCATCAACTATCCAGCGGGTAATCGGTCCAGCGAAGGCACTTCGCTGCAGCTGCGTAAAGTCTTCCCTGTTTAGGAAAATTATCCGCGGTGCGAGTCGCAGCAGAAGCTTTCGCTGTGGTTCAGTCAGCCCGTGGTTGCAAAGCCAATCATGAAGACGGTTCTCGAAGTCTGCATGTTCAGCACCAACGGTGGGTAGATACTGGCAATAATGCGTCTTGTTGTAAAAAGTCAGCTGTTGATGGATCTCGTTAAAGGTGTCCCAATCATGAGGGCGACTATGGTCGTCTCGATCAAACTCAATTGCGATTTGTTGGACGGATTTAGCCATTTGCTGAGCTACGTGTAGAACCTAGTAAGCCTCTTCGAACGAACTGAGCAATCGCGGTGGCTAGAGGGGGTGGTACCGCGTTGCCGACCATTCTAAACTGTTCTCGAACAGGACCATAAAAAATGAAGTCATCGGGAAACCCTTGAATTCGTGCCGCTTCTCTTACAGACAAGCCTCGATGTTCCACAGGATGCAGAAAGTATCGAGGCTCACCGAACCGGGTATCAACCGTTGATGCCAGATGATCCCAAGACAGCCGCCGAAATTTTCCGTTGAACGTCTGCGCAAGATCGTACATGGAGTTTACCCGCCGGACATAGCTTTTGCGAACCAGCGTTTTCAGGGTCTCAGCCACGGGCGTGCCAAGGTCAATAAAGAGCGTTCGCGCCGAAACTGGATCTGCGTCTCCAACACTTCTAACCCTGTTTCTACGACGGAGCCTCAGTATTGTCGTGAGGACTTTACGTTCAAACTTGTTGGTTCTCCCGAAAACTTCGGGAATTTGCCAAGTGTGCACCGACCGATCACTAGCACGCACATTCGACAGCTTTTGATGCTGCTGAATTCGCTTCGCGATTTTTTCTTCATCGCTGCCTTGCGCCAGCCATTTTGGAGAATGATTGCACTTATTCTCCACGCTACGCAGCGCCTCACGCAGGCTCTGCCTAGCTTTGGGTAACAATGCAACTTCTCCTTCAAACCTCGTGTTCCAAGCGAGAAGAATGCGGCGTTGGCGACTTTGCGGCACGCCAAAATCTGAAGCGTCGCACTTCAAGTCAGTCAAACGATATCCCGCAGATGCCAACGTGCCTTTTACGTTTTCCCAGTACCTGCCATGCGCTCCAGAGGTTACTCCGGTCACATTCTCGATTACGATCACTCTCGACTTCTTCGCGATTCCAATCCTTGCCGCCAACAGTAGCATCGCGTTTCTGGGGTCGTTGGGATCGCGTTTTCCGACGGTAGAGAATCCCTGACACGGCGGGCCAGCCACCAAAATATCTGCCGCAGGGAATTTGTGCATAGCGACTTTGCTTAAATCGACAACTTGCACGTGGTCGCCGAAATTGCGGCGATACACATCCCCGGCTGTTGAGTCCAATTCGAAGGCACCGGAACAGCGAAAACCTTGCTGCTGGAAACCCAGATCCAAGCCGCCGCAGCCGCTGAATAAACTCAAAAACCTTGGAACCTGTGTGCCCACAATTAGCCTCGACATGATTAGATTAGACGGTAATTACAATCATTGTCGACGAAATGTCCATGATGGAAATAGGTCGTAACTCCGAATCGACCTCTGCAAGAGTCGATTACAGCATCGCCGCCCGACAACGGCAGGAATTGCCGAAGGCTGACGAGCTGTCGGACACATCACCGCAATTCAAACGCTAACTTTTCTCCCAGCCAGTGCGCGGCCTCAGCGAATTCAAAAAGAATCAATGTCAGGCTCAACTATATCGCTTCAGACAGTTCCAGAGTGTTCGCAGTGAATTTTAATCGGCATGAAATTCAAGAGCAATCTGTCACCCAAAACTCGGAGGGAGACCATCAGCACATCTTGTGGGCCACTTGGCCTAAACTCAAGTCGAACGTGTCGCAGATACGGTGAGAGGCAAATTAGTTTTTCTGCGTTGCGAGCCAATCTCCGTCGGTTCCCACATTCCGGCTGCTGCCCGTGTTGCTCTGCTCGACATGTCGTACTCAATGCGAGCACTCAATCGCAATTTCGGTTTCGTAATAGAACCTCATAAACACCCGATTCCTGCATGAATCAATTCACTGGCGAGCTAAAAAAAAGCGAAAAACGTGGCATAATTAAGTAGAGGGAACGCTTAGATCTCAGGGAACTGTCGAGAACTTCCAGAAACACGATTGGAGGCAGTTTGTGAACCATTTGGTGGTGGGTTTTGTATCCGTGGCTTTGTTACTTGCGGTTGTGGCGTTGGCTCGTGAGCGACGGCTCAGACTGGCATCGCAGCTCATTTTGCAACGTCTAATTCAGACGTGGAGGTCGAATCAAAACACACAGGTCTGTCGTCATTGTGACGATCGGAATTCTGGCTCTGACGTCACTGGGTGTGACGAAACCCAACGCCTGGCGGAGCAGGCATGAGAGACATGCGGCTCAGCAGGCGGAACAGAATGTTCGCATGTCCTACCGATTCAAACTAATGAGGAAGTGCTGTAGCGCCCGTCGCAGAACGGATTCCGGGATCGCCGTCCAACCTAAATTATTCCGGAAAATGTGTCATGAAAACATGACGAAACAGGTTCGCTTTTGCGAACGCCGTTTGTGGCCTGTCAACCGTCAGCATCGACGTCCAGTGACAAGTGAATTCTTAGACCAACTCAACAGAAAGTGAGGTGTTGTTTTGTCGCATGTTGTGCAGATTAAGACTCAGGTGAAGGATCCGGTGGCGATTCGTGCCGGGTGTGATCGGTTACGGTTGCCGACGCCGGTTTATGGAGCAACGAAGTTGTTTACTTCGACCGTGACTGGATGGGCGGTGACGTTGCCGGAGTGGCGGTATCCGGTGGTATGTGATGTCGAGTCCGGTGAAGTGGCGTTCGACAACTATGGCGGTCGGTGGGGTGAGCAGAAGCAGCTTGACGGATTCCTGCAGGCATATGCCGTTGAGAAGGCAAAGTTGGAAGCGAGACGTCGGGGCCATTCGGCGACGGAGCAGACTCTGCAGGATGGCAGTGTGAAGGTTACGATTTCTGTGGGAGGTGTGGCTTGAGTACGTCATCGAAGACCGTCGAAATCG
>JBDNHJ010000181.1:0-40174 GCA_041688835.1 Fuerstiella sp. | reverse complement strand
TTTGCCGGTGCGCTGAAGGTGGCTCAGCGACATGCGGAGATCGACAAGAACGGCGTTCCGCATTCATTACGACATAGCTTCGCGACTCACCTGGTGGAAGCGGGGACCGACATTCCGACGGTACAGAAACTGATGGGGCACGCCACGCCTACACGCCTCGCGCTGGGCTGATTGGGTTTTCTTCGATCTTCGCCGTCGTTACGGTCGCTGTTGTTTTCCGTTGCAATGTTCGTCCGCCGTCGAGTGACTTCTGCTCAGGAAGGAACGACCGCTGAAACGACGGTTGAAACGACTGGCGGTTGATGCCGTGTCGGCAAATTCGCCGCTATTCCTACGTTTCTGCGGACTGTGGGGCTCTTGGCTGTTTTCCTGTGAGTCACCGTAGTATTTTGACGTACTTCAGGCAGGCAGATCGGTTGTGTTGCAGCGATTTCGTTCGCAAGGTCATACTGGCGAACGACTTATAGCTCAGCAGGCATTCGGCAATGGATACATGGCGAGGATATCGGGAACGATTCATGAGTAACTCAGCGGCTTTGGCCGACAAGATTCAAAACAAGACGGCTCAAATCGGTGTCATCGGGCTCGGTTATGTTGGGCTGCCGTTGATTAGTGCGTTTACGAACGCCGGTTTTCGGTGCATCGGCTATGACGTTGATCAAAAGAAGGTCGACGAACTGGCTGCGGGCCGCAGTTATATTAAGCACGTGGGTTCGGATGTGGTCGCCGACTGGATCCAGCGCGATGTTTTGGAACCGACGGCTGATATGAGCCGCCTTGGCGAAGCCGACGTGCTGATGATCTGCGTGCCGACTCCACTGACAGACAGCCGCGATCCGGATCTGAAGTACGTAGAAATGACGACGCAATCGATCGCCAAAACGCTGCGTCCCGGCCAGATGGTGATTCTGGAAAGTACCACCTATCCGACCACCACGCGTGACGTGCTGGTGCCGATTTTGGAGAGCAATACCGGCGGGCTGAAGTGTGGCGAAGACTACTTTGTGGCGTACAGTCCTGAACGAGAAGATCCGGGCAATCCCGATTTTACGGCGGCCGGCATTCCGAAAGTCGTGGGCGGCTACGACAGCATCAGCGGCGACCTAGCCGTGCAGTTGTATTCGCACGCGATCGTGCAGGTCATCCCTGTGGCCAGTGCTGAGATTGCGGAAGCGTGTAAGATTCTGGAAAACACGTACCGCGCGGTGAATATCGCGCTGGTCAACGAGCTGAAGACGTTGTTCGACCGGATGGGCATCGATATCTGGGACGTTGTCGACGCTGCCAAGACAAAGCCGTTCGGCTTTCAGGCGTTTTATCCCGGCCCGGGACTCGGCGGGCACTGCATTCCGATCGATCCGTTTTATCTGACCTGGTTGGCTCGCCGACAGGGCATGAGTACTCGATTCATCGAACTGGCGGGCGAAGTGAATTCGCGGATGCCGCGATATGTGGTGTCGCAACTGGCGGAGTTTCTGAATCAGTTCGGCAAGCCGCTGAAGGGCACAAAAATCTGCCTGCTGGGGATGGCGTATAAAAAAGACGTCGACGATCCTCGAGAAAGCCCGTCCTTCGAATTGCTGGAATTGCTGATGGAACGGGGAGCGGAACTGACCTACAACGACCCGCATATTCCACGACTGCCTGAAATGCGGCACCACGACAATCCGGACATGAGCAGCACGGAACTGACGGCCGAATTTCTGGCGTCGCAGGACTGCGTGCTGATCGCGACGGCTCATTCCGCCTACGATTACGAGTTCATCGTGAAGCATTCGCAGATGGTTCTGGATACGCGAAATGCGACCAAGGAAGTGACCGAAGGGCGCGAGAAAATCTTCAAAGCGTAGCTGGATGCCGAGTCGGACTCACCTCGTATCACCGCGTGGGCATCGCCTACAATGAGAATCGTGTAGAATTTTGGCCTGCAGGATCGCACGGCCCGGATGTGAACTCTACAGTTCCCGCCATGGCACTCCTGAGTCTCAATAACCTGACATTTACGTACGCTCATCCGGTCCTGCTAAAGGATGTGACGCTGCATATTGAACGCGGCGAACGCATCGGCTTGGTCGGCCGCAACGGCGCGGGCAAATCCACGCTGCTGAAGCTGATCAACGACGAATTGAAGCCCGACGACGGTTCGGTCGATTTTGGCCCGGATGTCGTCGTCGCGAAACTGGATCAGGAAGTTCCAGAAACTCAGGGCGTTTCGGCCTTTCGAATGGCGGCTGAAGGCTTCGGCCCGATCGGCACGGAGGTGGCTGATTATCGCCGCCTGAATTTGGCCATGGCGGACGGCAGCCTGTTGTCGGATGCGGACCAAAAAGTCTACGACCGGGCCAGTGAGCAACTCGCGGATGCCGAATTGTGGGACGGCAGCGATCGGCTGGAAGGTCTGCTGAACGAAATGCAACTGCCGCCCGATGCCGACTTCAACGACCTGTCCGCCGGCATGAAACGCCGCGTACTGCTGGCGCGGGCGATGATTCAGAAGCCTGACATTCTGCTGCTGGACGAACCGACGAACCATCTAGATATCAGTTCCATCATTTGGCTGCAGAACTATCTGAATCGCTTCGCCGGAACGCTGATCTTCATTACCCATGACCGCGTGTTTTTGCAGGACATTGCCAACCGTATTGTGGAAGTCGACCGCGGGCGATTGTTCGACTGGACGTGCGACTACGCCACGTTTCTGAAACGCCGCGACGACATGCTGGCCGCCGAAGAAACGGCTCAGGCACACTTTGATCGTAAGCTGGCCGAAGAAGAAGTTTGGATTCGAAAAGGCATTAAGGCGCGCCGAACACGCAACGAAGGCCGCGTCCGAGCACTCAAGAAAATGCGTCATGAACGCAGTGAACGTCGCCAAAAAGTGGGCACGGCCAAGCTGCAGTTGCAAGACGCAGATCGATCTGGTCGACTGGTGGCGAAGGTACGAAACGTGACGCATTCGTTCGGCGGTCCGCCGCTGATCAATGATTTCAGCACAACCATCTATCGCGGCGATCGCATTGGGATTATTGGCCCGAACGGGATCGGCAAGTCGACCATTCTGAAGATCATGCTGGGCGAATTACAGCCGGAAGCGGGCACGGTGCAGATGGGCACCAATATGTCGGTGGCGTATTTCGATCAGTTGCGAGGCCAGTTGGATCCGCAAAAATCGGCTCGCGAAAACGTTAGCGAAGGCACGGACGAACTGCTGATCAATGGCCACAAGCGGCACGTGATGGGCTATTTGCAGGACTTCCTGTTCGAACCCGATCGAGCTCACACGCGAGTTGGATTCTTGAGCGGTGGAGAGCGCAATCGGCTGCTGTTGGCGAAGATGTTTGCGAAGCCCGCCAACGTGATGGTGCTGGACGAACCGACCAACGACTTGGACGCCGAAACGCTGGATCTGCTGGAAGAAACGCTGGCAGATTATCCGGGCACGATTTTACTGGTCAGCCACGACCGCGCGTTTTTGAACAACGTGGTCACCAGCACCATCGTGTTCGAAGGCGATGGCATCGTCAACGAATTCGACGGTGGCTACGACGACTGGCTACGTCAGAAAAAGGGCCGTGATGCTGTCTTGGCCGGCAGTGTTCGAGACATCAAGTTTTCTGCCTCGGCTTCAAAATCGGGCAACGCGGCGACTTCCGTGGCCAAGCCGAAGAAGCTGAGCTACAAGGATCAGCGAGAACTGGATGAACTTCCGCAGCTGATCGAAAATCTGGAAACGCGACAGGCCGAACTGAACGCTCACATGGCGGCCGCTGACTTCTACAAAGAAGACAAGGCAGCAATCCTTGCCGTACAAAAGGAAGCCGAAAACATCGGCAAGAAGCTGGATCGCTGCCTAGAACGCTGGGAAGAACTTGAAGGCTAGCGTTCCGTAGCTCGGTGGTCTCCACCGAGACTCCCGTCAAGAATGTCTCAGCTTGCCACGCGTGCAGTCTATGGACGACCGCTTGGCAAATTCACAGATTCCAGTCACCACACTTTTTGGATCAGATCGACACCATGCAAGACCCACGAATCACGCGTCTGGCGGAAACACTGTTGGACCACAGTTGCAAAATTCAAGCCGGACAAAAGCTGATTATCGAAGCGTTCGACCTGCCAGAAACAGCCTTAGTCTGCGACTTGGTCGATGGCGCTTATGCTCGCGGAGCCACGCCGCTGGTGATTTGGAAAGACAACACCATCCAGCGCAGTCTGTACCGCAACGCGACCGCAGACAGCATGACGTGGGCCGGTGAAATCGAACAAGGTGCCATGAAAGCGGCCGACGCCTATATCGGTATCCGAGGTTCGGCCAACAGCGACGAACTGTGCGACGTGCCACCAGAAAAAATGGACCTGTATACGGAGCACTGGTGGAATCCGGTCCACAGCCAAACCCGCGTCCGCGACACGCGGTGGGTCGTGCTGCGCTATCCCACACCATCCATGGCCCAGTCGGCTCAGAAGAGTACCAGTCAGTTCGAAGATTTTTACTTCGACGTCTGCACGGCCGACTACGCCACGATGGCGAAAAATCTCAAGCCGTTGGTGGCCCGCATGGAAGCCGCCGACCAAGTCAGAATCGTCGCACCGGGAACCGACCTGACATTTTCGATCAAAGACATCCCTGTAATTCCGTGTTCGGGGGAATGCAATATTCCGGATGGTGAGTGCTTTACGGCTCCCGTGAAGACCAGCGTCAACGGCACCATTCGCTTCAACACCAAATCCCGCTATCAAGGAATCGTGTTCGACGGCATTGAATTTGAACTCAAGGCCGGCCGCATCGAACGTGCCACCTGCAACAACGATCCGGACCGCTTGAATCGCATTCTGGATATTGACGAGGGAGCTCGGTACATCGGCGAATGGTCGTTCGGCACGAATAACAAGGTTCTGCACCCGATGTTGGATACACTGTTCGACGAAAAAATCGGCGGCTCGTTCCATTTGACTCCGGGCAACGCCTACGACGAAGCGGACAACGGCAACCGCAGCAAAGTTCACTGGGATCTGGTACTGATCCAACGCGCCGAATACGGCGGCGGAGAAATCTGGTTCGATGGCGAACTAATCCGCAAAGACGGTTTCTTTCTGCCCGACAATCTGGCCCCACTGAACGAAGGCCTGCCAACTGGCTAGCGTTTGGTGAAATGCGAAAACTCGGCGGCCGCATTCGTAGCTCGGCGGTCTCCGCCGAGACGTCAACCGGGACCGGGTCTCGGTGGGTGCGATCATCGATGATTGTAAAACCGGGAAGGGGCAGCAAGGGGTGGAGCGAGGTACGAGCGAAACGCCGGGGCTTCCTTCACTTCGTTCCGTCCAGCCCCGGCCACCCAATAGGAAACAATGGGCCGTTTCATCACTGGGGTCGGCGAAAAAGAGGTCGGGTGGGTCGAATGGCGATCGCCACAGAGACCCACCATTTAATTTGTCGATACGGGGCGTATACGTGTGGTGGGTCGGCGTCGCTTTGGCTCCTTGACCCACCCTACACAATCAAATCTGGAGACAGCGGCGGCAATCTTCATGTTTGAGGAAATTTTGGAAACCGGAAGGTCCGCGCTAATAGTCTAATACAGCTTTGATTAACATACTGTTCGAATTGCACCTCACTTTCCTTCCCGAAACCCGCAATATTGCCATGACCATGTCCCTTATCAGACGCCGCGCTTTTACGTTGATCGAACTGCTGGTGGTTATTGCCATCATTGCCATCTTAATCGCGTTATTGTTGCCGGCCGTGCAGCAGGCGCGTGAAGCGGCTCGGCGAACGCAGTGCAAGAACAATCTAAAGCAGATTGGATTGGCGATGCACAATTACGAAAGCACTCACCGGGTGTTCCCGCCCAGCAGCACCAGCGGATTGGGCACGGGAGTTTGGGGTTATCCGGGAGCCGGACCGAACGATCCTGCCATTCATCTGCACAGCTTTGCTAGTCTGATTCTGCCGTACGTGGATGGAGCCAATCTGTACAACATCATCGACTACAATGTTTCGTCGCTGGCTCCGGCCAATCACGCTGCGGCGGAAGCTGTGCTGTCGTTTTATCGTTGCCCCAGTTTTACCGGCCCCGACTTCAGCAACGATCCCTTGTACGTCACGACCGTTGGATTCGATCGCTTTGCCATTCGTAACTACGTGGCCATGGGGGCGCGCACGATTGTCGGTTTGTCGGGAGCTGTCCAGCCGGATGGCGTTTTGTATCCGGGATCGCGCACTGGCTTCCGCGATATCACGGACGGCACTTCCAGCACGATCATGATCGCGGAAACTCGCGAAGAAAGTGCGTCGGTCTGGATCGACGGCACCACGGCAACCGTTGCCGCGCGAGCGTTCGCGATGGCTCCTCCCGGCTTTGCAGCGCAGTCGGTTTCGATCAACTTCGAACCATATTTTCCACCGGGAATCTTTCCGAATTCGATCGGCCAGAACTGGGGACCGTCCAGTTTTCATGTGGGTGGAGCTCACCACTTGCTGTGCGATGGCTCGGTCCAGTTTCTGTCCGAAAACCTAGACGCAGGCGTTTACGATGCGTTGGTCACTCGCAATGGAGGCGAAGTGGTTGGTGAATTCTGAGTCTAACATTTAGACTACGGACCACCTTCACTCAGTTTCGGTCGACAACGTGACAGACAATAACCCACCGGATGTGTTTCAGGCCGACTTTTGTGCGGAACGCATGAAGGCGTTAAGTGATCCGCATCGCATTCGAATCGTAGACGTGCTGCGCGAAGGCGAACTGACAGTTTCGGATATCACCTTGCTGCTGGAGTGCGACTTGGCCAATATTTCGCATCACCTGAAGATCCTCAAACACGCCAGCCTCGTGGAAGTTCGCCGCGACGGGCGGTACATGTACTATTCGCTACCAGAAGAAATCTACCGACGCAAAGGTCGCGGCACGCAATACTTGGATCTTGGCTGCTGCCGGATTGAGATTCCGTCGCCTAGCTGATTGCCTATTCCAGCAGGTGAGGTCGCATGACGATCTGCAGAGTCAGCACGCGTTCGAAGGGCGTGTGGTCGGTGACGATCCAGCAATAGTCGAGGTTTTGTGGTTGCAGAATCAGGTCTGCGGCGTTGGGCCCCATAAAGTGCAACACGGCGGCGGCAGTGCCGACGTGATCGCCGGAAAAAATACCGTCGGCCACGCGGTCGAAGTCTTCGGCGGCCAAGATTAAATACCCGAGTCCTCCACCCAGCGGGCGAGACGAAACTTCCCGTGCGTGGTCGGCGGAAAACGATTCGATATCAGTGTCCGCTGGGCCCGGTGAACGGAACACCACGACGTTCAGAATCGGTGTTGTGGTTTGCAAAGCGGCCAGCGGAATCGAATCTTCAACAGCCACGTCTGGCGCTGTCGGCTGACTTTGTAACTGCTGAACTTGCTGCAGGCGGATACGATCATCGGCCTGCTGGCGTTCCCAATCATCGCGCGATGTGATCATCGAAAACGCAAAGGCGTCTTCCAGTTCCAAATGAGAATCATCGATGGCGGTGAACGCCGGTGGCGATCCGAAATCGGCGGTGTCATCGCCGTGGCAAATCGAGCAAGTGCAATCAAGATGCGTCTGATCTGCGGTCAAGGGCATCCGGCGGCGTTCGCATTCAATGCGTTCTGCTCGTGAAATCGGACAGCCGTCGTCTTCCGGTGGTTGGTCCAGAAACGATTGCATGTGCGAAGTCAGTCGTTCGACCATGCGATCGCTATCGAAGACCCCAGAATCCGATTGTTGCCAGCATTCGTTCAACAGCGATCGCAACAGGTCGAAGTAAATGACGACTTCCGAAGTGCCGAACGCAGCATAACAATACGCTACGCTGAAAACATCCAACGGCGGTACGGCGAAGCCTTGCATCTGCCATTGTTGAGTTCGATGTTGCAGTTCCCAGCCGATGTGTTCGTGATCTTTGAGCATCCATTGGCGAGGCGTCTGGCCACACAAATCTGCGCGAGCCGTCATGAGCCAATCTTCGTGGACATTGCGGTTGAATTCGTGACGTCGAGCGTTCGGGACGCCGGAAGCCGCCGCGATCAGAATTCGATCGGCGATCAACCGCAGCATGTCTGGTCCGTACAGGACAGCGCGGCCGTCGAATCGACGTTCGTCACCAATTTGTGCGGCGCGCTGATCGACTGTGCTGATCCAGTCGGCGGCGGCAGGTTCGAACAACCAATCTGGTGGAGTGTCCAGCCAGATCACGTTGGCCCCTTGACCATGTTCGTCGCCGTCGGCTTGTAATGCGGAACGCCGGTCGGGCAGTTCAAAATGCGGGCCGCTGATCACAGATCGGGATGCCAGATCAACCAAGCACCACTGACCGTCGGACGTCGTCGCATCCTGAATGCATTCGACGGGATCGCCGGTCGCGGACCAAGCGTCGGCGGGCTGGTAGCGGCGAATGGCGGCCAGAAATTCGTTGATCGATTCCGGTTGAGCGGAAATGGAAGCGACGGCCACCAGGCAGTTCCATTCGTCAAATAACCATTTTCGCAAGCCATCTGTTCCGCGAACGGTTAGTTGAATGGTCATAGAGATACCTCGTTGTGTTGTTAGGTCCAGCGGCTGGTCAGATCCACCCGGTTTGCGTAGGCGACTGGTGCAGGTGATAGCATCGGCACAACAGGCACCACGAATTTCTGCGGGTTTGCCCATGAATGTCAGGTAATCCGTGTAGACACTACACATCGCACCTAAGTCACATGTATCCTACCCAGACAACGCGTCCACTAAACTCAGCCAGACACCCGTATCCGGTTAGATTTCCGGTCGGCGAGCGTCGAAACTTCACGAATCTCCACCGACATCCTCATTGAATTTACCGGGGGATTTTTTCCTTCGAGCCACTTGTTCGTTGTCGCGCGGCCGCCGCCTGCGGCAACAACGAATCAATTATCGCGAACCATCCTCAGCGGCTGCACATCGGCGTGAAACGCTGTGGCATCCGTACGAAAGCAGTTGAAATATGAATCTTCGGTCACTCTTTAGCAGCCCACGCACAGCTCGACGTTTTCAATCTCGCCACGCTGCCGCCGCCCGCGCGATCACAGTTGTGGCTCCCGAACGACTCGAAAACCGCGCTCTGTTGGCCGGAAACGTGACCGCTCAACTGATCGGTCAGACGGCTTTCGTCAACGGAGATGCCGCCGACAATTCGGTGGAAGTCATCATCGACGCAGGCAATGTTGTGGTGCGAGGCATCGACGGCACCACCATCAACGGCGCTGCTGGCGACTTTATTGTGGCCAGCAATTCGTCAGAAATCACCGGTTCACTGGTGGCGAGTTTCTCAGGCGGCAACAACACATTCGCCGTGAATGGGATCACGGTCGGACGCGATATCGTGGTCAGCGGTGGTCACGGAAACGACACCATGACGGTTCAGAGCACAACCGTCGGACGCCATTTGTGGATGTCTGGTGCTCAAGGAAATGACATCCTTGGGGCTTCGAATGTGACCACGGTCGGCAGTCTGTATATCTCCGGCGGCGCGGGCAACGACGACATTGTGATCGATGCTTCCACGATTGGCGTCGACACGCGGATCGATGGTTTGGGTGGTGACGACGACATCGTGGTTCGCAATTCAACGCTGTCCGACGATTTGACCATCGCCGGTCATTCTGGGCATGACGTGATCATGCTGGATGGAGCTCGCGTGGGCGACAAAACTTGGCTGCGGGGTGGCAGCGGTGCAGACAACATGATCGTGCAGGGCAACAGTCAATTCTATGATCGTGTGCGGGCGTTCGGAGGATCTGGTGGAGACAACTTCGAAGCCGTGGCGGGAGTCATCTTTGACGGACTTCGCCGCCGCAGTTTTTCTGGCTTCGTCGCCGACACGACCACCATCGACACGCGCATCAACGATACCACCACCGGTGCCATCGCGCTGTTTGAAGCGGTCGTCACGGCGGCGAATCCCACGCTCACAATCACCGCCACCCAGACGTCGGTCAACGAAACCGCCGGTACCATCGCCAACGCTTTAACGGTGACTCGCACCGGCAACATCACGGAAGAATTGGTGGTCACTCTGACTTCCGCCAACACCGCAAAACTGACTGTTGCCCCCACGCTGACGATCCCCGCTGGAGCCACTTCGGCGACGACAAATCTGGTGCTCGTCAATACGCCAACCACCGAAGGGCAGGTCGTGGTCACAGTGACCGCCAGCGCGACCGATCTGAATTCCGGCACCGTCGCGATCACCATCGACGACACGCTGACGGTGACATCGGCCATCAGCAGCCCGGTCGAACAATCCAACGGCATCGACGTGACTCGGGAAGAAACGGTCACAATTACCGGCGTGACCGCTCCAGGGGCTGTGGTCACACTTGATCGCGACGGCGATGATTTGTTCGACGATGGAACTGCCACAGCGGATGCAACGGGCAACTATTCCGTCACCACCACGCTGCTGAACAACGCCACAAATCTGGGCGAAAATTCCTTCACGGTGCGGTCAACAGCGGGCACCGGTGCTGCGGCGCAAACCAGTGAAAGCTCGCTGGACGTGCATTATTCACCCGGTCGAGTGGTCCGTTTCACGACGAACCAAGACTTCGATAACGACGGTGCGGTGGACTTCTTCGACATCGAAATGCTGGATGCGGACGCGGAAGCCACAGTGGATAATTTCCTGAGCTACACCACCACGGCGGCGACTGGGACAGAGCGATTCGACAACCTGCTGCTGCAGCGAACGGATGATAATTTTATCATTCAGGGGGGCCGTTTTAATGTCAACGGTTCGGCGATTTCTGAAGTCGATCGTGATGCGGACAACGACGGTCAAAGTGACTTGATCAACGGTGAATTCTTGGCGGCCAATTCCAACGTTCGCGGTACGTTGTCGATGGCTCTTCCGGCCGGCAACCCAAACGGCGGTTCCAGTGAATGGTTCTTAAACGTCGTCGACAACAGCACGTTCCCGACAGGCGGAGGGTTGGACGCGGCTGAACACACTGTCTTCGGGCGCGTGATCGGAGACGGAATGGGTGTGGTCGACGCCATGAATTTGGTGACACCTGCGAATGCGTCGGCGCTGTACAGTCGCACGTCGCTGGGTGCCAATGCGGGAGCACTCGGCGAACTCCCACTGCGCAACGGCTTGCCCACCGGCACGGCTTTGACGGGAACCGTTTCGCTACCGATCGGCAGCGATGTCTTGACCGGAGTTGCGACAGCGTTCACGACTCAATTGTCCGCTGGGGAATCGATCGATTTCGGTGGTCGAATCTTCATCGTGGAATCGGTGCAGTCCGACACGTCCGCCACGTTGACAGAAGTCGGCACGTCGTCCGCCACCGCGTCCAACGTGTCCGCTTTGATCGGCGTGCTGCCCGACGCCGACGACTTTTTGGTGTTCACGAACATCGGCGAAATCTTGGACAGCATCTAGGTTCGAGCGATGGGGCTGCGCAAACGCGGCCAGCCCCGACACGCGCTGACGGCACTGCCCGGCTGCCATCTACGTGCCGGCACTTTGTCTGAGCCTTTGATTGACCCGACTCGAAGAGGAGGCCCCCTGCACAAAGTGCAGGAGTCAAAAGCCTTCTCTTCGAGTCGGGTTAAACTTTGCGCAGACCTGCGCAAACGCTGCGACTTCCGTCCTTTTCGATGATCGGTGCGAAGACACACTTCCCTTTGCAGCGGCATCCGTCATAGTTCCCTCTCAAATTCCTGCTCCATCTCCACGTTCACAATCGAAAGCTCTTCATGCGTTTGCTCACCTGCCTCGCCTTGGCGATCACTTCCTCACAACTTCTGGTTGCTCAGGATGCCGACACAACATCCCCCGCTGCTGCTGCCAAAGAAGCGTCTCAACTGGCCACTCCGCGCGACAAAGTTAGCTATGCGATCGGCATGTCGATCGGCCGCAACATCAAGCAACAGGGACTGCCGCTGAACGTGCAGATGATCGCGTTGGGGATTCAGACGATCTTGGAAGGCACGGAACCACTGATTGATCAGGAAGCCATTCAAGCTGCGTCGACGGAATTCGATGAAGAAGTGGCTGCCGAAGCCATGAAGCCGGTCGTCGAATTTTTGGCCGCGAACGGGAAAAAAGAGGGCGTCAAAACAACCAAGAGCGGCCTGCAATACTTAGTGTTAAAGGAAGGCACCGGAGCGACTCCAACGACCAAAAGCACAGTCAGCACGCACTATCGCGGCACGCTGATGGACGGCCAAGTTTTCGATCAATCGTACGAAGGCGAAGTTCCGACGGCGGCTGACAAGCCGGTTGAATTCGGTGTGACGCAAGTCATCAAGGGCTGGACAGAAGCGCTGCAACTGATGAAGGTTGGTTCAAAGTACCGTCTGTTCATTCCACCAGGTTTGGCCTACGGAAAAAACGGACCTCCCAGCATCGGCCCAAACAAGCTGCTGATCTTTGAAATCGAACTTCTAGAATCGAAGTAGATTGAGTTTTGATTGATGATTTTTGATTGCCCTCGGCTCGTGTTGAGCCGGGGGCATTTTTTTTCTTCTGGGACATCAATCTGAAATCTGAAATCTACTCCAGCCGATACAGCTCCAGCTTCTGCACGCCGACTTCTTCGTGTTGTGAAATCCACTTCGGCGCGAACAGATTGAACAGCACCACTTCGCTGGGGGCGAAGTAGAAATCGTCGACGTGTGTAAAGCGATCTTGTTGCATGGTCCAGTCGTACAGCAGTCCCGGAGTCCGCAGCGCGTACGGGCCGAGAATCAGGTACGTTGGCAGCGGCTGAGCCTGCCAGGTCGCGGCGGCGAAATTCAGATCCTGCACCGGAGCCACCGTCAGGCCGGCGTCGCTTAAATGTTGCAGCACGGCGGGTTCTCCAAAACCGTAGATCACACAGGTCGGCGTGTCGGAAGTTTCCAGCGGTGTCGACGCATCGGCCTTGTCGGCCACGCTGTTCATCAGTACGGTCAAGGCGGTCGGTTGCAGAATCAATTCGCCGTCGGCTGAGTATTCGTCTTCCGCGTCCGGATGGATGATGCCGGATTCATCGATGAACATTTGCACGGGGGTCTTGGTGTAGTCGCCGGCCGCGTGTTGCAAGGTGGCAGTTCCGAGTGCTCGGGAAGCGTCGCGCAGGGAAGTGCGGTCTTGCCAAATCCATGATGGTTGTAGGCTTCCGGCTCCGAACAGTGTCAGCATGAAGGCCAGCATCAGCAAGCCGCCGGCCAGTCGTTTGGCGAAGACCAAGCCCTTGTGAATCGGCTGATCGTCACCGCGGCGAGCGACGCTGATTGTGGCTTCCATCCACCACGATAATCCGCCAGCGGCCGCCAACCAGATCGCGGCCAGCAACGGCAGTGACAATCTTGGGAACGATTGATACGTCGGTGTCATCAGCAGCATGCCGCCGAACCATGCCGTGACCAAGCACACGCCCAGCGTGGGGTCGACAGTTGGTGCAGCTTGCAGGTCGGCGGCGAAAAAGGGGCTGCCGTTTTCTGATGGAGCCGAAAGGTCACCCGATTGTCTTCGCGAATACAGTTCGGGCAGCATCGGCCACAGAAACATTCCGGCGATGCCACCGATCGCGACGCACGTCAGCAAGCCCACCGTACCGACACCGCACGCCATGCTGGCCAGAGCCACGGCCGCGATGATGAACTTGGCGAGTATCGCGGGAGACGGAAAATCGATGTGTGGTAAACTGTCGCGGTGGTTCCACGTGGAACGCTTCAGTAGAAACCAGCGCTGAGTTGCCGCGACCAGCATGCCGACTCCAACCGCGGCGGCGGCGAACCAACTGTCCAAGCGAAAGTGATACACGAGGTGATCCGCCAGTCGGTCTCGCCAACCTTCGAATCCTAGAAAGTAGCCGCTGTGATTTTGCCGGACCACTTCGTAGCCGCCGTGTTCCTGCAGCAGCCACAACACCGGCGACCAGCTGAGCGCCGCGACCGCCGCCATGAAAAACAACAGCGTCAACAGGCGGATGAAGGACACCGTTCGTCGTCCCTTGATCAGCCACCACAAGCTGCTGCCGCTGAAGACGATCGCCACCGCCAGCCAGCCCGTGTACTTGGTCCACCATGCTAGGCCGGCACACAAACCGGCCAACATCATCCAGCGGGCCGATTGGCGTTCCAATCCGACTGACGCCACGGCGACGGCCAAGCAGATCCAGAACAGAGCGGGGACGTCGGTCATCGCCATGCGAGAAAACAGAATGTGGAAGTCGCTGAAGGCCACCAGAAACACAATCACTAGGCCGGCGTTCAGGCCGAACCAAGCACGCCCCATCCACCACAGTAGGCCGACGGTTAAGCAGCCGAAAACCATGGCGGGAATAAACGGAGCCACGCGTTCTAGTCCGGGCACCGCGGCGGTGGCAGCAATCAGCGTGGGCAGCAGCGGTGGAGCGTACAGGTGCCGCATTGGATACGAACCACCGTCTGAATCTTGGTACCACAGTTCTGAGCTGTAGACACCTTCGTCGAAGTGTTCGACGGCGAGGCGATCGGTGTGAGACATTCGCAGAACGACGCCCATCAGCAGGGCCATCAGGACCAGAGCCAGTTCCTGTTTGGTGGGCTTGAGTTTCATGAGCGATTGTGGTGTTCGACGGAGGAGGAGGCGATTGCGGTGAATGATTGGCGACAGTTTTAGAATGTCAAAGCGTGGCAGTATAGGCATACGACCGTTCCACGTGGAACGTTGACTGCAGTCGTTCGCAATTGCCCGAACGATGTTATCTGGCCGAATTATCGCGTCCCCGATTTCCGCCGATCCGTTTCACGTGGAACGAATGGCTCAGCCAGCCCGGCTTCAGGAATGCAGATCTTCGTTCCACGTGGAACACCGGACGGCGGACCGTTTAACCCGACTCGCAGTGAAGGCTTTTGGCCACCTGCACTTTGTGCAGGCGGCCTCCTCTGCGAGTCGGGTTAAACGACGGCCTTGCCGTTTCGATAGACCAGAAATGTCAGATACGCTGAAATCAAGACCGTCAAAGCGAAGAAGGCGTATTCCGCTGCGGGGCTATCAGGGAACTCCAGATACTGTGGCGGCACCAGTAACGTCACCAGAATGGATTCGAAGACCAACAGCACCATAAAACATCCGAAGATATTCACGCCCCGCCGGAAGATGGCAAATCGGGAATCAGGAATCAGGCTGACGGACCTCGTCCTCATCGGGGCACGGCTGCGATTCTGGAGGCTGATACGGATTGCGTTCGGGATCTTCAGGCATTCGGCTTTGCCACTTCAAAACATCAACGACCTGAACTCAGTCCTTCGCCGCAGCCTTCGCCGCAGCCTCCGTCGCTGCGGTTGCTTCCTGATCTTTTTTCACCACCCACGCATGCAGCCAGCGGCCCCAGATAAAATATTGAGCCACGAACAGCAGGCCCAACACCACCAACACGACACCCAGCATGGCAGCGCCGGGAAAGACCATCGACAGCAATCCGAAAAATCCACCGCTGCAGATCAAGACCAAAAGCAGCGCTAATGGCAAAGTTGGCATCTCTGCGGACGTGTTTTTCTTTTCTGGGAGTTTGGGCATGTGGACAACAAATCTGAAGACATATGTGATTCGGCGGATAATCTTCCCGTCTCGTTCACCTAATCTTAGTGAATCCAACGACGGCTCGAAATGTAGGATATCGATTCGTCACGAATTATGCTGCGGATGTTTCGCAATAATCTCGTGAACACATCGGTGCCTGACTGACCCTCAGTCTGGATCTGATCAGCAACGAGCAAACGAATTCGGTGTCTGGTGATTCATCACCGGCCTGCGATCGTTTGGTCAGCCAGTATTAGAAGTCCTGTTGGTCCGGGCCGCGGGGCGGAGTTTAACTTCGCCTCGCTCTTGTCAACCAATGGTCAATACAACGCTCGTTCGAGCATACTCAACAGGTCGCGTTGGCGGCCGAATCCTATCTGCGATCACTTTTTAGACCACTAGAATCAACACTCATGCAACACGAAATCGACGCCCACGAAGAAGAGACTGTGGACCCCAACCGTTCACGCCTGATGCTACGAAGCTCGCCACCACTGCGTCGCCGCCTGTCGTTGCTGCCATCTGCCGCCCAGGCCGAACCTTCGGAAGCAGCCGCCAAGACCAGCAAACGCCGTCGGAAACGTTCGTACTTACGAGTGTCGTAATTCGACGGCCGCTGCCGTGGCGATAATGTGAGCGACACGGCGCTAGCCGCCGGTTTGTCCGACCGGCGGTTTCGGAGCTCAGGCCGGTGGCTAGCGCCATTCCGCTCACGGGTTACCGGAGGCTTCTCACCGCAAACCCATCGCTCCAACGTAACTTTCGCGGCCCACTGAAGACTGAAGACTAGCCATCAGCCTCCCAGCTGCTCGGCCAGCGTCTCATACCGATACGCCATTCCATCCGTCAGTGACTCCGTGATCTTGGCCGCTGTCATGATGTAGCCCAGCATGCCGCCGGGCGGTTCGAACGCAATTTCGTCGGTCAGCGTTGCGGTGCCGTCGTCGTTGGCGGTGACTGTTTGAGTGTGTCGCCAGGCTCGAGTTGGTCCGTCGATTTGTTCGGCCACGATGCGGTTGGGCGATGCTTCCAGATATTTGTGCTGCATCCGCTGCTTGAAACCGTAGGCGGAAATCCGGAATTCGATCACCGCATTTGCCGCGACGACTGCGGGAGCCTTCAGGACTTCGAGGCACAATTCCGGATCGCTGATCGCCGGCAGGTTGGCTGTTTGGCCCAAAAAGTCTCGCAGAGTCTCTGCTGAACATTTCAGGGTGGTGCTGGATTTGAAGTCGGGCATGTTGGCTGAGCAGTCACGATGTGGAGAAATCCGTCAATCGGTCTATGTTAGCGAATCGCTTCGAGTCCGCCTACTGCGGCCGAATTGCCGCCCAGCCGACCGCGTTTGGGTTGACACCAAGTGAGGATGGGCTAATGTTGACAGCCGAGTGCGGGCAGAAGCCGGATACAGCAAACGTCAGTTCGCTGGGTTTCACTTGTGACCTCAAAGCCATGGGATCTGTGTCTCATTGTGATTCACGATCGCAAACGTCAATCTTGATAACCAGACTGCATAGATTAAGGCCGTTGAATGTCGGACCAAAGAATTGATATCGAAGAAGTGGGATCCGTCACCGTGGCACGGTTCCTCGACAAAAAAATCCTCGACGAAGCCAACATCGATAAGATCGGCCAAGAGCTATTCGGGCTGGTCGATCAGGACGGTCGCAAGCAAATCGTGCTCGACTTCTCACTGGTGGAATATCTGTCGAGTGCTGCGTTGGGCAAGCTGATTACCATGCACAAGAAGGTGTCTGCAGCGGGCGGCAAGTGCGCGTTGTGCAATATTCAAAAAGACATTCTGGACGTCTTCAAGATTACTCAGCTGCACAAAGTGCTGACGCTGTGCGACGACCTGGACGACGCGCTGGCCAAGGTCTAGAACGTCTGCAGTGAAGCGAGGCGACTGACTCGCCCCGCTGTTGTCTTGCACTGGCCAGCCTGTTTGGCGGCCTCCTTTCTTCCGTTTCTATAATCGCGTACTGTGGAGTCCGAGTCGACATGCCAGCTGCTTCACGGCTTGACGTTAGAATCCCCAGCGACACCACCCAAGGATTGGCGGTGCAGGAGCGGATTATTACGCTGATGGAACAACATCAGTATAGCATGCGTGACATTTTCGCCATGCGTCTGTCGCTGGAAGAAGCGATCACCAATGCTATCAGGCATGGCAATGGCGGTGACCTCAAGAAGTCCGTCTCCGTTGTCGCCGATGTTTCCGACGACAAGTTGCGAGTGGTTGTTGAAGACGAAGGCGACGGCTTCGAACCTGAAGACGTGCCCGATCCCACGGCAGCCGAGTTCATCAACCGCCCGAACGGGCGCGGCCTGATGCTGATGCGAGCCTACCTGAACTTCGTCGAATACAGCGACGGCGGTACAAAGCTGACCATGGAACGCGTCCGCAACTCCGAGCTGCCGATCGTCCCTGACGACGACTAGTAAAACGTATCTTCTCGCCTATACTCCGCGTTTCTTCAGCTCGCGCCCTGCTTCCACAAACTGGATCAAAAAGTGCTTAGAACTCAGACCTGTGGCGAACTCCGCCGTTCTCACGAAGGCCAAACCGTCACGCTGTCCGGCTGGGTCAACAGCTATCGCGACCACGGTGAGAACCTTGTGTTCATTGATCTGCGAGACCGATATGGCAAGACACAGATCGTGTTCAACTCCGAAGAAAATAGCGACATCGACAACGCCGCTCGCAAGCTGCGCCGCGAAGACGTCATTCAGATTATTGGCGAAGTTCGCTATCGCGGCGATTCACTCGTGAACCCCAAACTGACCACCGGCGAAATCGAAGTTCGCGTCCACAAACTGAACGTGTTCAGTCGTAGCAAGACACCTCCGTTCGAACTCGATGGTGACCTTCCCAACGAAGAACTGCGACTGAAATATCGCTTCGTCGATCTACGGCGTGAACAGCTGCAGCAGAACCTGATGCTGCGTCACAACTTGGTGCGGGCTGTCCGCAGCTACTTTGACGATCGAGATTTTCTGGAAGTCGAAACGCCGATTCTCGGTCGCAGTACGCCAGAAGGGGCGCGCGATTATTTGGTGCCGAGTCGCGTGCATCACGGATCGTTTTATGCGTTGCCGCAGTCGCCACAGATCTACAAACAGATTTTGATGGTGTCCGGTTTCGACCGCTACTATCAAATCGCGCGGTGTTTTCGTGACGAAGATTTGCGAGCTGACCGGCAGCCTGAGTTCACTCAGATCGATCTTGAAATGTCGTTCGTGGAACGCGACGACGTGCTGGAAATGATCGACGGCATGGTGTCCAGCGTTGTCAAATCCGTCAAGGACATCAACCTCCCAACACCGTTGCCGCGTCACACATACGCGGACATGATGGAAACATACGGCAGCGACAAACCCGATTTGCGGTTCGGTTTGGAACTCATCGACATCGGCGACATCGGCGCAGCCAGCAACTTCGGCGTGTTCAAAAGTGTGGTGGAAGGCGGCGGTCGCGTTCGTGGCATCAACGCCAAAGGCGCTGCCGACAAGTACAGCCGACGACTGCTGGACAAAGACCTCAAGGACTTCGTTGGTGAATACGGCGCGAAGGGCTTGGCCTACATGAAGGTGGCTGGCGGCAAGCTGGAATCGACCATTGCGAAGTTCTTCAGTGACGAACAGCAGCAGGAAATCATCAGTCGGATGAACGGTGAGGACGGCGACTTACTGCTGTTCGTGGCCGACAAGCCGGAAGTCACATCGGCAGCATTGGCCGCTTTGCGGAACCGCTTGGGCAAGGAATTGGAACTCTACAACCCAGAAGATTTCAACGCTCATTGGGTGGTGGACTTCCCTTTGCTGCACTGGAACGAAGGCGAAAATTGCTTCGACGCCGAACATCATCCATTCTGTCAGCCGCACAAAGACGACATGGAATTGCTGGCCACCGATCCGGGCAAGGTGCGAGCGGATTCATACGACCTCGTGATCAACGGTTGCGAAGCGGCCAGCGGCAGTGTACGTATTCACGATTCGAAAGTCCAACAGCGGATCTTCGATCTGCTGAACATCAAGGAAGAGGAAGCGGAATCACGATTCGGCTTCCTGTTAGAAGCTCTCCGCTACGGCGCACCGCCTCACGCCGGCGCTGCGTTGGGACTCGACCGCTTGGTCATGATCTTGGCAGGCGATGACAATATTCGAGACATCGTGGCCTTCCCGAAAACTCAAAAAGCGTCCGACCTGCTGTCCGGTGCCCCGGCCCCAGTAGATGATCACCAGCTAAAGGATCTGAATATAGAAGTGACTGCGGAGGCAGAGTAGCAGCAAGTTGCTCGCCCTCCGCAACCGTCCCCCACCGATGTGAACAAGCTGTCGATTTAGTCGGAATTTATGAGCGGCAGGGCGCTAGCCGCCGGCTTTGCCAGCTTTTTGTGCGTTGCCGGCGGCTAGCGCCGTGCCGCTCACTAAATCGACAGCTTGATCAATTCGGTGGAGAAACAGTGTTTGGCCGCGACTTATGACTCAACAACTCACCCCCGCCCAGCAAACTGCCGTCGACCATTTCGAAGGTCCGCTGATGGTTCTGGCTGGGCCGGGTTCCGGCAAGACGCGCGTTATCACGCAGCGGATTGCCAAGCTGTTGTCGCTGGGGGTTGGTCCGCAGGATGTGTTGGCGCTGACGTTCACCAACAAAGCCGCTCGCGAAATGGCAGAACGCGTGCATCAGTTGTTGGGCGGTGTGCGAGTGGAAGTCAGTACGTTTCACCGTTTCTGTGCCCGGTTGTTGCGACGTTGGCCGGATCGAGTGGGGCTGAAAGAGAACTTCACGATTCTCGATTCTTCAGACCAAGCATCTTTGGTTCGCAAGATCATGAAGGACGTCGGCCGCGACGCTGCCAAGCATCCGCCGCGCCGAGTGCTCGGGCGTATTAGTAACGCGCGCAACGACATGATGACAGCGGAACAATTCCGCCGCAGTTACGAAGAACGCATCGGTGATCCGCTGGATGCCGTGGTGTATGACGTTTTTCCGGAATACGAACGTCTGCTGAAGCACCATAACTGCGTCGACTTCGACGCGCTGTTGCTGCATGTGGTGGACATGCTGTATGAAAACGAAGAACTGCGTGAGTATCTGGATTTGCAGTTTCGCTTTGTGATGGTGGACGAATATCAAGACACCAATCATGCCCAGTATCGGATCGTCAAAGCGCTGTCGCAACACTGTCCGAATTTGTGTGTGACGGGCGATCCGGATCAATCAATCTATGGTTGGCGAGGTGCTCGGCCTGAAAACATTTTGCAGTTCGAACAGGACTTTGGTGACCCCAAGATCGTGGCACTCGATCAAAACTTTCGCAGCACCGCCAGCATTGTGCGGTGTGCCGATCAGCTGATTTCCAACAACCCACGACGGCATCGCAATGCGCTGCACACAAACAACGCCGAAGGTTCGGCGATCAAACTTCGTGTGTATGATGATGCCGAAGCAGAAGCCGATTTGATTGCCGCAGAAATTTCCGAACGCGTGGCCAACGGAGAACGCAAGTATTCGGATTTCGCGTTGTTTTATCGAGTCAACGCGTTATCCCGTCCGTTGGAAACAGCGTTGTCCCGCCATTCGATTCCGTTTCAGGTGGCGTCCGGATTTTCGTTCTACGAACGCGCTGAAGTCCGCGATTTGCTGGGCTATCTGCGGGTGATCGAAAACCCGTTCGACAATACTGCTTTCGAACGCATCGTGAATCGCCCCGCGCGAGGACTCGGCGAAAAATCGCTGGAACGACTGGGAATCTTCGCTGCCGAAAAAAGACTTTCGATGCTGCAGGCGGCGGCCAAGGCTGACCAAATTCCCACGCTAACCACGCGAGCTCAAAATTCGTTCACCGGGTTTGCGGAACTGATTGAAATGTTGAGTGTCGCGGCGCAGGATGGCAAAGTGTCCAATCTGATCGAACGCCTGATCGCCGAAATCAACTATCTGAATCTGTGGAAGGACGCCGACGAGGAAGTCGACCAAGACCGCGTCGCCAACATCTACGAACTCATCAACGCCGCCAAAAGTTATGAAGACGCTCATGACACACCAGAAAACCCATCGTCACTGCAGGGCTTTTTGGAACTGGCCAGCCTGACCAGCGAAGTCGATAGCGTGGATGGTTCCAAGGGCTTGGTAACGTTACTGACCATGCACGCCGCCAAGGGCTTGGAATTCCCCGTCGTATTTATCATAGGCGTCGAAACCGGACTGATCCCTCACGAACGCGCTGTTGATAACGGCGATATTTCGGCGTATCAGGAAGAACGTCGCCTGCTGTTTGTGGGCGTAACGCGCGCGATGCAGGAACTGAATTTGACGCAAACTCGCGAACGAAATTTCCGAGGGATGCGGCGTTCCACGATTTCGAGTCCGTTTGTGCCTGAGATGGATTTGGAGATTGTGTGCGAAGGCGATGCACCCGCGCCGCCTGTTAAAAAACGTTCTGTGTACAGCGAACACGTCGACAAAGCGCGGCAACGCTACGCAGCGGCCAAGCAGGGGCAGCTTCCCAAAGCAGAAGGTCTGCCGAATCTGATGTCGGCGACACAGCTGCAGGAAACGTTGGCGGCCATGAAGTCGACAGCTGCTGAGCCGACAGCTGTTGAGCCGACAACTGCTGAGGATTCGACGGCACCGGTGTCGGCCAAAGCAGCGACGCAGGCCACGTTGCAAGCGCTGATCAAGAAGAAGCAGTCTGGCACTGCAGCGGAGTCCGAACTCGGTTTCGATGTGGGAACCGCCGTCCGCCATCCGCGATATGGTCGAGGCATGGTGGTTGAAGTTTCCGACGGGGGCAGTCGCCCGACGGTGACAGTGCTGTTTGAAGCGGACGATCGAGAAGAAACATTCGTGGCTTCGCGATGCCCTCTACAACCCATTGGCAACGTGCGTGCGAAATGATCGTCGCTCGGTGGGGACCACCGGGAATTCAACGAGAATTGGGGACTCTCGGTGGAGACCACCGAGCTACGAATTACTTCGTTTCAGCCTTTGTTTCTAACAGCTGCGGCCGGCCGGCCAGAACGTCGGCCAGCATTGTTCGCCAGGTTTGTTTGTCGTCTGCGAGATGGCGATACGGGATACGCAATCCATTGGCCACAATCGTGTAGTTTCCGGTGGGTTCTTCTGCGAAGAACTTAGCCGCTCCGGGGCCATCGGCCAACCGCACTCCGTGAGCTCCCAGAATTGTGTACCGCACACTTCGCGTGGCGGAGAAGTTGCTGTGCTGCGGCACAATGACAATGTTGGCGCACTTATATGGCAGGGGCATTGAGGTGCGCCACGAGGTTCCGTTGAGTGGCAATTCGAAGCTGGAACGAAAATACGTCGCCTCGGCCGCCACGTGACTCGAACCAATTGTGGCGATGATCCCGAGTACAAAGAATGGGATGAGTCGAACGAACATAATGATCTCCGGCAACAAGGGGAAGTGGGTCACGCACAAGCTTAGTTTCGAAGTGACCACGGCGGTGCTGTGTGCCTTCAAAATACAATGCGAATCGGCAAAGCACAAAGGCTTTCCTGCGACTCGGCACATCATCCGGCGTCACGGCGCTGAACATCCGGAGTGACTAAGAGGTTGCGGATTATCGAGGTTGTGATGTTCAGCGGAACTCTACTCGGCAATGCAGTTGTACGACGTCAATCAGGATCTCTGAACATCACCGGCAACATCCACCGATGACAACACATAGACGGCACGGTGGATGTGTTGTGTCTCGCCGGTCTTTCGCGACCAGGCAAAAAACGTTCTCACGGTCGGAGGACGCAGATGTTGCAAAAGGGAGTTGCCGCTATGAAATCGATTTCGCGTTGTCGCTGTTGGACAGTGGTCGTTTTCGTCATCACCATATCCATCGGCCAGGCCGCACGCGCCCAAGATCCGGATCGGTATCACCCTCGCATCCGACCTTCACGGCCCATCGCCACCAATCTCCCACTGCCAACTCTGGACGCCCTTGACGGTGATTCAGAACTGCTGGTGGAAGAACTCAATGGAGTGATGATCCTCAGCGATATCACTCAACTGCAAGATCCCATCAAGCCGTTCGAAGGCATCAAGATTCACCCCGCTGCGGAACTGAATGTTGTTCGCGAAGATTCGTTCGAAGCGTATGTCAGCGGCTATGTGGGCGGTCCGGTTTCGCTGCAAAGTCTGAACAAATTGGCGCGTTCCATCGTCTGGGCTTATCGAGACAGCAAGCAGCCAATTGTTGATATCAACATTCCCCCGGGACAAGATATTTCGGAAGGCATCATTCAGGTTGTTGTTACGGAATCGACCATCGGAAATGTGAGATTTGAAGGCAACTGCAACTTCGACAATTGCATGCTGCAACAGCAAACGTGGTTGCGTCGAGGCCAGTCGATTTTTGTGCCGACGATTGAACAGGAATTGGTGTGGCTGAACAGAAATCCCTACCGCCACGTGAACGTGCGATTGATTCCGGGATCAGAAATCGACACCACTGACGTCATCTTTCAGGTCCGCGATGAAAACCCGATCAGCTATCACATCGGATACGCCGATAACGGCCCGCGCATCACGGCTCAAGAAAGACTGAGCGTCGGCTTCGACTACGCCAATTTCATGGGCCAAGACCGGCGTTTAAGCTACCAATACACCACGGACGCTCACTTGGCGGGAGTCGTCGGCATACACTCACTGAACTACGAAGCTCCGATTTTCGAAAGTCGGGACACCATCAGCTTGTTCGCCACGTGGGGCGAAATTGATACCGTCTTCGATAGTCCTCAAGGCATGCGAACCGCAAGTTCCGGAAACTTCTGGCAGGTTTCCGGCCGTTACCATCACACGTTGCATGAAGACCGATGTCGTCTGGACCGCATGCACTTTGGATTAGACATGAAGGGGGCCGACAATTTTGCGGACTTCGGCGTCTTTCCCGCGTTGAGTTCCGGGCCGGAAGTGCATGCTGTGAATCTGATGCTGGGCGTTTCCAGTGAACAGAAATACAACGATGGCGTCACGCGGTACGGCGTCGATGTGTTCGCGAGTCCGGGCAGCCTGTTGTCCAACAATCATTCTCGCGACTTCAAACGCATTCGACGCGAAGCCCAATCAACATACGCTTATACTCGAGCCTACGTCGAACGACTGTACAACGTGAACTGCCACAGTGATCTGTTCTTTCGACTCACAGGACAGGTGGCGACCGGACCGCTGATGCCAACCGAACAACTGGGCTTCGGTGGGTTCAACAGTGTGCGAGGCTACGATGCACGAACACTGAACGGTGATAACGGATACATTCTGAACGCAGAATATCGGACCAAGCCAGTGATCGGATGCCTTGATCGCAAGCCGACATCCTTTGTGGCTCTGGCCTTTGCCGACGTCGCTCAACAAGACAACTGGAATGCTGGCAACGTTCATCCCGACGACGAATTCTTTGCGAGTGTCGGGGCAGGCTTTCGTTATGTGGTTGATCCGGGCGTTAGCCTGCGATTGGACTATGGTGTGCCACTGACATCAGTTCGTGGCGACCAGAGAAACCAAGACGGCCGGCTGCATATCGGTGCGACGGTGATGTATTAGGCTAGCGAACGTAGCTCGGTGGTCCCCACCGACAATTTTTGTCACGGTGGAGACCACCGAGCTACATTTCCGATCACCACATCAGCTTTTTCTGATAGTGATTCCGGATATAGATTGCGACGCTGTTGATTGTCAGTAGCACAATCAACAGCACCAAAATTCCTCGAGCCGCTTGGGCGGCGAATTCGGGGCGGGAATCAGACACCCAGCCGTAGATCTGAATGGGCAGCGTGGCGAACGTATCGAACGGCACATCGGCAATGCGAGTCGGATGGCCCAGCAGGTCCATTGGTGTTTCGATTTCTCCCGGCGTTGTTCTGGTAAACGCCAGCACGCCAATCACCACAATCGGCGCGGTTTCTCCGAGTGCTCGGGACAAGGCCAAAATCACGCCCGTGGCGATGCCGGGCAATGCTGCCGGCAGAATCTGATAGCGAATGGTCTGCCATTTGGTGGCGCCCAATGCGACGGACGCAGTGCGAATCGAATCGGGGATCGCCTTCAGTGCTTCCTGAGTGGCCACGATGATGATCGGTAGAATCAGCAAGGCCAGCGTGAGTGCGCCCGTTAAAACGGTGGGGCCCAATGGCAGCAGTTGAATGTCCGTGCCCGGCAACATCAGCTTCTTGCCAAAGAAACGGACGAACACTGCGAAGCCCAAAATGCCGTACACAATCGACGGCACGCCAGCCAGATTCGCGAGGTTCAATTTGATGACTCGCGTCACCCAGCCTGCCCCCGCGTATTCTTCCAGATAAACGGCGGCACCGACGCCCAGTGGAACGGCAATCAGTCCCGTCAACAGTGTTAACCAGATACTACCCCAAACGCCAATTAGGATGCCCGCTTTTTCAGGGTACAGCGTCGATGGATAACGCGTTAAAAAGCCCCAATCCCAGCCGTTGATCGGTTCACTCGAATCGAGGCTCATGGCAACGCCGTCAAGTTCAAGGCACTGCTGTTCGAGTTCGTATTTGATATCTTCGTAGCGGATGGGCGGCTTCTGGCCCTGAAGATCGCCAACGTTCAGGTACAGACTGATGTGACCGCTTTGATCGATATCTCGATCTACACCAACCACGTGCGGATGGCTCAACAGCAACGCTTCGACTTCCGCCAGCTTCGCTTCGTCTGGCATGTCTCCATCAACGTAAACAGAAATGCCGCCCGCATGATTCACTCGAGCAGCCACGCTGACCAACAGCACCAGCAACACAATGAGCGCAATCCATGTGCTGGTCCGACAGATCCAAGCGAAGATTTTTGATGCTCTGTGTCGCTGCTTCAGCAAGGCATCGTATTTCGACTGTTCAACTAGGCTCATTGATAAACCTCCCGGAACCGCTTCAACACGATTTGCGACAAGACATTCATCAGCAATGTCATCAGAAACAACGTCAGACCCACGGCATACAGACTTTTTTCAGCAGCACTGCCGACTTCAACATCACCGGAAGTAATGTTGACGATGAATGCCGTCATTGTCTGACAACTGTCCAAGACGTTAAACGTTAAGTTGGGTTTCATCCCGCAGGCCAGCGTGACGGCCATGGTTTCTCCGATGGCACGCGACACGGCCAGCAGAAACGCGGCTATGATTCCGGACAACGCGGCAGGCACAACAACTCGCAAAGACGTATCAAGCCTTGTGGAACCCAGTGCATAGCTGGCTTCGCGCAGGCCACGCGGGACGGCTCGCAGCACGTCTTCGCTAAGAGAAGACACCATCGGAATGATCATGATTCCGACCACCAAGCCGCCGCTTAGAATATTAAATTGGCCAACGTGCAGCCCCAGCAGGTCTTGAAAAATCGGCTGCAGCACAACCGGCGTGATGAACGTCAACGCAAAAAAACCGTAGACGATTGTGGGGATGCCGGCCAAGATTTCGAGAACCGGCTTGACGATGCTGCGGGCGCGGGGTGTGGCGTATTCGCTGAGATAAATGGCGATCGCGAGTCCCATGGGCAGGCCGAAGAGCGCCGCCACGCCCGCCACCAAAGTCGTGTTCCACACCAGTACCAGAACACCATATTTGCCAGACGATGGAAACCACGCCGTCCCAGTCAGGAAATCCTGAATGGGGACCATCCTGAAGAACTCCAGCGCCCCAGTCACCAGCACGGAAATAATCGCCA
The DNA here is from genome assembly GCA_041688835.1 of Fuerstiella sp. Classification (GTDB taxonomy): domain Bacteria; phylum Planctomycetota; class Planctomycetia; order Planctomycetales; family Planctomycetaceae; genus Fuerstiella. Next base: position 12,947 of record JBDNHJ010000181.1, on the reverse strand, counting down.
CCGTCGTGACAATCGACATGGCAGCACACGAAAACAGGACAAAGCGAATCGCTCGCTCCTGTAATCGAGACCATGTCTGGCTCTTCCGCAGGTTCAGGCTGCCGCCGCTGCTCATTTGACAGACTGTTTCTCAGCCAAGGCTGATTCGAGGTCAGCGATTGATTGTGCCAAGACTTCCGGAGACAGCTGAACGCAACCGGCTTTGGAAACCAGCTTCTGCCCGTCGCCAAGATAGAATTTCAGAAAGTCGGCCATCCCTGTGTCAGACAAACGGTCTTTGTTGACGTAGATAAAAACCGGGCGAGCCAACGGGTATTCGTAGGATTCGATCGATTTGGCGGTGGGAGCAACAGCCGCACCGTCAGCCGCAATTTTCAAACCTTTCAGCTCTTGTCGAGCCTTTAGATAGTAGCCATAGCCGAAGTAGCCCAAAGCGTACTTATCGCCGGAAACACCTTTCACCAACACATTGTCATCTGTCGCAGGTTCATAGTCTTCGCGACATTTCTTGTTTGTCTCGCACACCTTCTCCGTAAAGTACTCAAACGTTCCTGAATCTGCATCCGGCCCGAACAAAGCAATCCGTTCGTCGGGCCAATCGGCATCCAGATCTTTCCAGGTCTTGACCGTGCTGCCGGGTTGCCACAGGCTTTTCAGTTGAGCGAAAGTGAGCGTGTCGCACCAAGTGTTTTCTTTGTTGACCACGATAGAAATTCCGTCGATCGCGACAGTCAATTCCAGAGCTTCGATGCCGTTTTCTTTGCAGGTGGCAATTTCGTTGTCTTTGATCTGCCGCGAGGCATCGTTGATATCGATGGTGCCGACCATGAATTTTTTGAAGCCACCACTGGTTCCTGATGGAGCCTGAACTTCGACTTTCGCATCCGTGAAAGCTTCTGCCATTGCCATCGAAACGGGCCAGACAGTGCTGGAACCATCAATCAGAATCGCGTTGACGTTGTTGGGACCATCGCCGCCGCTATCAGAGCCGGTTTCGGATGTGCCACTGCTGGCTGATGCACCGGGGGCGTCCGACGATGCTGAGTTGGAGCCGGAGTCTTCAACGCAGCCAAATGTGCCGCAAATCAGGAAAGCCGCCGCCACTGTGAGGCGAAAATTCAATGCTGACATCGTTCGTTATCCCCTAATCGTCCTTGGAAATTGTTGGGCTGGCGAAAAGATGTTCAAATCGACCAGCCGTTTTACCGCGGAACGATAGCGGCGACTGTGAAGGAATGATGAAGAAAACAATGTGAGGTTGCAACGCAGGCTGTAACTCCGTCTTTAGAATTGCTGAAACGCCCTTTGAGACCGAAAAAAGCAGTATTTTCTGGTATTTATTTGTTGCGACGATGAACCCGGCAGTCGCGGCGTTCTCTCAATTCTCGGCATTACCAATCCTATTCCAGGAACAGGGTTGGTGGCTTCGCCTTTGACTTTTAGTATGCCGCATCACAGCAAGCTCGACGTGGACAGCAACCCCTGCTTGGCTGTGAACTGCAACAATGTTTCGAACGACCAGCATCCAGATCCGCATCACCGGGCAGCCTTCCACGGTTGCCAATGAACCAGTGAGATACCTGCCTTGGCTGAGACCAGCGAATCAAAAATCCGAAGCGTGCCGCCATCAGTGTTGGGGGTCGATCGCAACAAGGACATGTCCGAACATCCGATCTGCATCGACGCGCAGCATCTGGATTTCTTTTACGGCAGCAACCAAGTTTTGTTTGATGTGTCGTTGCAAGTTCCCGAACGTTCGGTGACCGCACTGATTGGCCCTTCTGGGTGCGGCAAGAGTACATTTTTACGAACTCTGAACCGCATGAACGAACTGATCGAAGGGGCCGTTTGTCGCGGCACAATTTTGGTCGAAGGCCAAGACATCAACGATCCAGCGATCGATGTCGTTTTGCTTCGCAAGCACATCGGCATGGTGTTCCAAAAGTCGACCCCATTTCCAAAGTCGATCTTCGACAACATCGCCTATGGCCCACGTGTTGCCGGTGAGAAAAACAAATCGTATCTGTCGGACCTCGTCGAATCGTGCTTAAAGCAGTCTGCGTTGTGGGACGAAGTCAAAGATCGGCTCAACGATTCCGCCATGGCCCTGTCCGGCGGTCAGCAGCAGCGACTGTGCATCGCACGCACGCTGGCCACCAAGCCCAAAGTGATCCTGATGGATGAGCCCGCTTCGGCGCTGGATCCGGCCAGTACGTCGCGCATCGAATCGCTGATCGGAGAACTGTGTGCCAACTACACAATCGTGATTGTCACGCACAACATGCAGCAGGCGTCGCGGGTCAGTCACCGGACGGCGTTCTTCTTTGAAGGCCGAGTGATCGAGTACGGTCCGACGATTGATATCTTCACTCGGCCGAAAGAAAAACAAACCGAACACTACATCACCGGCCGCTTCGGTTAGGCTGCGTCGCGTTTCCGCTCCCGCGTCCCCCGCCTGTCGATTTAATCGACAGCTTGTTCACATCGGTGGTGAAATGAATTCTTGCGCAGTGGCGGTTCAGCCCACTGCGCCCCATTGCACCGATCGATCTGATCGCAACGATGTTGCGCATTGCGGACGGAACTTCCGGTCGGGAAATCTTCCCACAAGACACAAATTTCGAGGATTTACCCGACTTGTGCGTTGCCTATTCGCAACGCGGGCGATCTGTGACCTAGATTCAAACAGGTCATCATCTTTTCACGCATGAGTGATCCTGCTGCCGCTGCGCCGATTGGCAGTTTTCCATCGCCCACAAACACGCTTCTTGCGCATGTCTCGACTTACATCCACACATCGAATTGTCCTCGGGCTCGTCAGCCTTGTGGTCAGCGTCCTGCTGACGGCAGGCATGATCGGGCTGATTCCCAATTCCGAACTTCAGGATCGCCAAGCTCGGGCGGCGTTTTCAGAAATGACGGCCGTTAGCTTCATGGCTCTTGCGCCAAGAATGGACACGGCCGAACTTTGCGAAACATTGGAAGCGATGGGAAAACGCAATCCCGATGTGTTGTCGATGGCAGTCCGCAAGGCTTCCGGCGAAGTCGCTCTGGAATTCGGATCGCATGCAACAACATGGCAATCCGTGGACGGTAACACCTTTGCCAATGAGAATATTGTGCCCATCACATCCGGCGGAGACTCGTGGGGACAGCTGGAAGTTCGTTGGGCCACAAGCAATGCCTTCACCGTTTTCGGCTACAAAATTCGGCCGGACATCGCGTTGACGATTTTCGTCTCCGTGTCTTTGTTCTTTGGGTTCTCGTATTTTCTGAAAAGAGTGCTACGTCAAGTAAACCCCAGCAAAGTGGTTCCAAATCGCGTGCGCGATGCGTTGAATGCGCTGTCTGAAGGTTTGTTGGTTTTGGACTGCAACAACTTGATTGTGTTGGCCAATGAATCTTTCGCGACAGCGACGGGCCGGCCTGCAGACACCATGATCGGCAGCACGCCCAAGCAGTTTGCGTTTCGAGTTGTCGATAGCAACGGCGAAGCCACCGCCAAAAAACTGCCGTGGGAAGTTTCCACTCGCAACGAAACGCCGCAGAAAGGCGTCCTGTTGGCTCACGGAGAAGGGGATGATCGGCGAACTTACGCGGTCAGTACCGTGCCGGTCAAAAGCGAAAACAATGTCATACGCGGATTGGTGGCGTCTTTCGAAGACGTCACGCTACTGCAACAGAAGCAGGAAGAACTCCGCTTCGCTTTAACATCGCTCAGAACATCGTCCGACGAAGTCCGCAAACAGAATCATGAACTCGAATGGCTGGCCACGCGTGATACGCTGACCGGTTGCATGAATCGGCGCTGCTTCTTCCACGAGTTTGAAAACCACTGGCAAGAATCGGAATCAAATCAGTTGCCAATGGCTGGCGTGATGGTCGACATCGACTTCTTCAAAGCTGTGAACGACAACCACGGTCACGGCATGGGAGACGAAGTTCTGCGTCAGGTCTCCGCTGCACTCATGAAGACGCTCGAACAGACCGACTTCGTCTGTCGATACGGTGGCGAAGAATTCAGCGTGCTGATGCCCAACACCTCGATCGACGAAGCGGAACTCAAGGCAGAACAATGTCGTCTGGCCATCAAAGCACTGCGTTTCGAAAAACTCACCGTCACAGCCAGCCTCGGTGTTTCGGCAATGTGTCAGAACGCAGAATCGCCTCAGGATCTGCTGGACCAAGCCGACAAATGCCTGTACGCGGCAAAACGCAACGGGCGAAATCAAGTAGTTCGATGGGACCGCGCCCAAGATCAAATTGCAAAGATGCGAAACGAAGTCGCGCCCACTCGCGAACAGGAAATGACCAACAAAGCCGCGTCAGCGATTCCGTATCACGCGGTTGCCGCCCTGACTTCCGCCTTGGCTCATCGAGACCAAGCGACGGCGATTCACAGCCGTCGCGTGGCCGATATGTGCGTGGCTGCGGCGGAAGGTTTGTTGGGTTTGCGAGAATGTTATGTGCTGGAAATCGCAGCACTGCTGCATGATATCGGTAAGATCGGAATTCCGGATTCGATCCTGCGAAAGCCCGGTCGATTGTCGCCCGAAGAACTGGAATTGGTGCTGACCTACAACCATCTGGGGGTGGAAATGGTGCGCGGTTCGTTCGGGGCACCTGTGCTGACTGAAATCGTGGAACAGCATGTGGTGTTCTACGACATGAGCAACTCAGAACGCGGTGCCGGGCCAAATCAGCGGCCATCCGTGGGGGCCAGAATTCTGGCGATCGCCAATGCGTACGACACGATGGTTTCGAAACTTTCGCATCGTTCGACCATGAGTCGTTCGGAAGCGTTTGCAGAACTGCGACGCTGTGCAGGAACACAATTCGATCCGGAACTGGTCGAACGGTTTATCGTGGCCGTGCGGTTGCGACTGAACCAAGCAGAAGCTGGTAAAATCAAAATCACTCGTGAGTCTGCGTTGAATATTGGCTTGATGCTGGAACAGTTAATCGCCGCCTTGGAAGATCAAGACGTGACGCAACTGCTGGACATCACAGACTCGCTGCAGATTACGGCGACCACGCACGGACTGCTGGAGATTGCCCAAAACGCGCGACTGTTGCACCAAACACTCGAAGAAGGCTGCGACGAAATCGAAGTCATGCAACTGGCCGGAGAACTGCTCGACCTCTGCCGCGTAACACAAGCCTCACTGATCGCCGAACCACAGCTGGTGCGTTAGAGTTCTTTGATAAACCGGCTGGCATTGGGCGAACGCATTCATTCAGGTACCCTGTAGTCACAGCGATCTCGTCACTCAGGCCCAATTCAATCGTGCCTTCATGCAAACGTCACAGCAACACAAGCGATTCGACTGGAAATCACTGCTGCCCAGCAGTCTGGTGTCGCTGACAATCCACGTAGCGATTTTGATCACGGCGGGCATGTCGATGAAAGGCTGCGACAACGGCGCTCCGTCGGCCGCCGGCGGGCAGGACTTTCGCGAAATCGGGCTGGCATTTGTCAACGATAACTCCGACGCCGCTACCAATCAGCCAGCTCAGAATCCTCAAGACAGCGACGTAGAACAACCGTCGGAACCAGACGCAGATGTGCAGGCTCAGCAGCAACAACAAGCTGCGGTTCCCACGGAAGCGCCCAACGTGGCCGAATTCATCAATCCTGCGTCGGCGGAACAGCAAATAACCAGCAGCACGCAGGTCGATCTTTCCAACACAGTCGGGCCTGGTAGTCCGATGAGCGGACTGCCAGAAATTGGCGGCGGACTAGCAGAACTGATTCGGCCGCGAGGCACATCGGGCATGGGGTCAGCCGGTTCGATTACTCCCGGTCCCGGCGAAACCTCGTTTATGGATATCGTGGGCAAAGGCCAGAGCTTCGTTTACGTGATTGATACGTCCGGCAGTATGATTCACGATCGACGGTTGGAATTGGCCAAGAGTCAGCTGAAAGGTAGCCTGCGATTGTTGCAGCCGAATCAGAAGTTTCAGGTGTTGTTCTACAACAATTCTGTCACGCCGATCAATCTGCGCAGTCGCCCAGCGGAAGACATGTATCCCGCCACGTTGCAATATCTGCGACTAGCCATCGGTGCCATCGACTTGCAAGTGCCAGACTACGGCACAGCACATCTGCCAGCCATCGAACGCGCTTTGTTGTTACAGCCGGACGTGATCTACTTTCTGACAGATGGCGCGACTCCCGTGCTAACATCCGCAGAACTCAAACGCGTCCAGCAAAGAAATCGCGGAGGCGCAGAAATCCACGTCATCGAATTTGCAACGGGCGCTGCAGAGTCACGAGCGTTCTCATGGCTACAGTCGCTAGCAGCCGATTCCGGCGGCCAATATCGAAGAATCGCCGTGCAGTAATCTCAAATCTCAAATCAAAAATCCCTCATTCCCTCGTCGCAGCACCACTCATGGACTACGTGCTTCTCTTCAACGCCTTCGAGTCGACACTCTGGCTGGTGATCGGAATCACGCTGCTGTGTCTGATCCGAAGTCGCCCGCATCTGAAGGGCCGATTGCTGCTCAGCGCTGTCGGCTTTTTTGCCTTTGCGGGCACAGATGTGGTCGAAATGCAAACCGGCGCGTGGTGGAGACCATGGTGGCTGTTCGTCTGGAAAGCGGCTTGCGTGGTGCTTTTACTGAGTGTCGGGATCTACCACTATCGATCTTCGAAAACCGCCGATGAATCAGATCCGCTTCAGCAGTGAACAAGCGAGAACAAGAGAATCGACCTTCCCCAGCGTCAGTCGTCCCGTCTCCAGAACAAAAAGATGTGGCCGATGAACGCGAAGGGGCGGATCTTCCACGCAAAACAATGCGGGCAGTGAAAGGGGCGAAGTCCGAGTAGCAGCCGAACATAATCGAAACCACGCAGCTGGCTGGGTTCGAGCCGTCTGCGGCAAAAATGACAGCGATACGGACTTTTCATAGGGGCTCTTCATCACGCTTCCGTTGGCCGAGCAGCCAGCCGAAAGTGAACTTAGCACAATCCGTGCCTTGCACGACGGAGGGTCGTGTTTGTCAAGACGTCAGAGGACTGCGGCCCCAGTCCCGACCGCGTGACTGTATGCTTGATCACCCACGGGTCTTATTCCTAAGCATACAGGTGGTTCTGCTAAGAAATATTGGGATTCCGCAGGATTTCGCATTCTTGAGACAGCCCCTAGGGCCAAAACGTGTGGGGGATCTACCCCATCATTCGCGACCGGCATCGGTTAACATAGACTACATGCCGCCGCTGCAAGTTGATTTTGGCAGACCAGCGGTTTATCACACAGGTCTGAGGATTTCTGTCGCATTTCGCTGCTACTATTCGCGGCCAGTATCCGCAGCATTCGACCAGCTGCTTTCACAACGTATCAAACGGAACTCATTCAGTGCGACAGGACTTTCTGGGAAATCAACAAGCTCGCAATCGTGAAACCGTTGCGTTGTCCGAGTCTTACCAAGGTCATCGCGATCAGGTGATGAAACTGATTCTGGCGTCCGTCAAAGATCTGACCGAATCCGAAGACGGGCAGTGTTCTTCGATCATTCTGCTGGGAGCCGGAAATTGCCTCGACGTTGACTTGGCTGCACTCGGGAAACGGTTTCAGAAGATTCATCTGGTGGATGTCGACGCTGCGGCGGTGACTGCAGCTGCGCAACAGTCTGGCGTTTTCGAACAGTGCGAAATTCATGCACCGGCGGACATTGCGGAACCCTTGATGTCGCTGACCACGCGAGACTTCGCGGATGGTCCGGAAAACAGTGAGCAGCGGATTAAGATCCTGCAGGCGCTGACATCAGAACACGGAGTTGCCGAAGTTCCGCCGGCCGACGTTGTGGTGTCTTTGTGCGTGTACAGTCAGATTGTGCATACGCTGACTGGTTTGGTTGGTCAGAATGCTGCAGTCTTGGGGCACGCCTTGAAGGCCATTCGCATGGGGCATTTGCGGCGGCTGTTGAGCATGGTGCGGCCTGGCGGCGTGGCCATCTTTATTAGTGACGTGGTGTCTTCCGAAACCTGCAAAGACCTGAAAATCGCAACGCTGGAAACCACGCCCGCACTGGTGAAGAAAATGGTCAACGAGAGCAACTTCTTCAGCGGAACCAACCCGGCACTGATGCTGGCCGACTTAAACTTACTGACGCGTCTGCCCGGTGGGCCTGAATCAGTCCACACAATCGATCCTTGGCCCTGGCACATGGGAGATCGCGCGTATGCTGTTTACGCCTTTCGCATCCAAAAAGCACTGCCCGTGCAGGAGGTTGAAGAAGAAATCAATATCGACGACCTGCCGACTTCGTAGCACGGTGGTCCCCACCATGATTGATGACGTTTGATTCACGGTGGACACCACCGAGCTACGTTTTTCTTCTCCACAATCAGGCTCACATGTTTCGCAACATCATGCTGACAGTCGCCTACCAAGGCACTCGATACTGCGGCTGGCAGGTTCAACCGAACGCGCCGACGGTGCAGGAATTCGTGGAAACGGCGGTGCGAAAACTGACAGGCGTGGAAACTCGCGTGCTATGTGCCAGCCGCACAGATTCCGGCGTGCATGCCTTAGGACAGGTCGCCAGTTTTCGCACAGAAGCCACGATTCCCGCCGAACGAATGCGGCGCGCGTTGCAACGGTATCTGCCAGATGATATCGCGATCGTGAATTCCCAAGACGTGTCCCCCGGATTCCATGCGACGTATTCCGCCGTCCGCAAACGTTATCGCTATCTGATTTTTGATGGAGCCGTGTTGCCTCCCTTTCTGCGACATCAAGCGTTTTGTCATCGCACAGAATTAGACGTCGCAGCCATGCAACAGGCCCTGCCGTTACTGCTGGGAAAATACGACTTCCGTTGTTTCGAAACAAACTACCCCAACAAAGCCACCAGCGTTCGCACCATCATGGAAGCCACAGTGCAGCGCGTTCCGCACTGGCCGATGTGGAGTGCGGATCACAACTGGCTGCCGGACCACACGCGGCCGCACCAAGCACCGTTGTCGCCATTGATCTGCTTCGAAATTATGGCAGACGGTTTTTTGTACAACATGGTCCGCGCGATCGTGGGCACGTTGGTGCAAATCGGGTCGGGGCAAAAACCTCCCGAACACATGACCGACGTCATTGCATCGATGGATCGAGCCCAAGCTGGCACGACAGCTCCCGGACACGGCTTGTTTTTGGTGCAGGTCGATTACCCACCGAATTTACTGACGGCTGACGAACCAAATCTTAAATCTTAAATCTTAAATCTTAAATCCGCCCCGTATCGACAAACACAATGGTGGGTCTAAATGGCGATCGCCATTCGACCCACCCGACCTCTTTTTCGCCGACCCCCATGATGAAGCGGGCCATTGATAAAATAGAAGGTGTCCGCCTGTTGACGAACACCTTCTATCTTCGTGACACTCAGGAAAGACGTGTCATTGATTTCGTAGACTTAGTAGCGTCCGCCGCCACCGCCGCCGCCGTAACCACCACCGCCGCCGCCACGGCCACCGCCGCCGCCACCGTAGCCGCCACCACCACCGCCGCCACGACCACCGCCGCCGCCGCCACCGTAGCCGCCGCCACCACCACCGCCGCCACGATCTTCGCGAGGACGAGCTTCGTTCACGACGATTGAACGACCATCCAGATCAGCACCGTTCAGTGCTTCGATGGCTTCTTCGCCACCAGTTTCCATCTCAACGAATCCGAAGCCCTTTGATCGTCCGGTGTCACGATCACTAATGACCTTTGCCGAAGTTACGACGCCATACTGAGCAAACGCCTGCTCCAGTCCCTCGGAGGTAGTACCCCATGCAAGGCTACCAACAAAAATGTTCTTACTCATCACTAAACCCTTGAGCTTTTCAGCTACCAAAACACCAAGTCGCTATCACAGTGACAGCCATGAAAAATGCTGAATTTGAAAACTCGAATAAATCCAGAATTCCATCCAAAGATGCATGCTGTAGGAGGACTCAAGAATGGACAAAACTGCCATCCGGAATACTTTTACCCACACCAAGTGGTTCGAAAGGCTATTCGCATAGCCAACATCAAACTCAGTCGTGGAAACGCTACCTGCCCCGAGTCACAATAGCAATACCTTCCGGCACTCCTTAGAGGAAACAATTTCATAAATTTTCGCGGTTGGATCTTGCGTTCCGGCAGAAGAATGTCCCGCGCCTCCCCAGTTTGACCGTTTTCAAGGCGAAACACGGCCTATATGGTCGTGCCAGCGACCAAGAATCCAACGCTAAGCTCTAACCGCACCCGGACTGTGCGAACCCATCGTCCGACTTGTACAATGGGCCAACCGAAAACTGAAACTGAAAGCTGAAAACTGAAAACCATGCCCCACTTCATCCTGCTACTTCTGTCGACAACCGTTGCCCTGCAACAGACTTCCTTGGCTCAACCGCCACAATCCGTGTATGTGCAACGCATGATGTCGTTGGACAAAAACGGCGACGGATTTCTGACCGCCGACGAAATGCCCGGCAAGCTGGCCCAAGAACTGAAAACCAACGACAGCGATGCCGACGGTCGACTTAGTCCTCAAGAACTGACATCGATGGAAGCCAGCGCCAAGGCAGCTCGGAATACCGGTTCAGCGAACAGCGATTCGATGGGCGATACAAATATAGCTCGCCCGCAACGTGCTCAGCGCCGCAATAGAAACAGTACCGACGGTGTCGCTGGTACAGGGCTTGATCCGGCGCAGATTCTTCGATTCGCGTTGACGTTCGATGCCAATCAAGACGGCGGCTTGGATGCTGAAGAATTGAAAAAGTACGCCGTCGGCATGGCAGCGCGGCGAGCCGGTGTGCGTGGTGTGCAAGGCAGCAACCATCAACCCGGTCGAGCACCCCGGTTGACTCCGCGAAACGCGACGCCCGCGAAGGGACTGTCCACAGATGGCAAAGGCGATGGTGGCTTTGGCGATTAAGGAAAAGTCGCCAACTTCAGGCAGTCTGCGGATCATGCGAAGCATGGGGTTACCGGCACGGCCGAGTTCTGTAACTATTGAAACGCCCCCAACGGCCGACTTCCGGCAAGTTTTGCCGATGGTATGTGGTGCAACCGGTGGTTCTGGCTGAACAACGCCAAAAGTGCTCGGCGGACCACGCTTGGAGTCAGAAACTGGTCTGCCGCAAATTTGGAATGAGGACTAGTCTGCGACGGTTCGAGTACGCTTTTCCGTGCAACGACCTGTTTTCTCATCAGAACGTTTCTCTCAGACTTTTTGAGTCGCTCAACCTTCAGTCAAAATTCCGCTCCGAATTCCGCTGAAGCAACTCAAACACACGTCTCAGAATTGAAGGATATCTTTGTGACCGCATCGTCAAAAACTGGGACGCCACTGTCAGCAACATCGCTGCGATTTCGCTTAATCGGTTCTGCCACTTGGCAAACCATCGGTTCGCGCATGAGCGTCGACTTCGTCATTGCCAGCGCGGCTTTGATCGCCGCCGCACTGTGCCGACAAATCACCACGCGAAAACTGTCTGGTTCCGACCCCATCAGCACAGTCATCGAACGCCTGAACACAACATTCGTCGCCCATGCGCTGTGGTTTTCCATCACCGGAATCGCGCTGCTGGCACTCACTGGTTTCTACCGCCCGTTGCCCAGCGGACGACTGGCCGAACGATTGATCGCCGCCGCCAAAACCTGCGTGGCGGGGTTCATTCTGCAGGTGACGTTTGGAACCGTGGTTTTTCAACGCACGCTGACCGCTGTCGAACTTGGAATTCCGGCCTGGAGTTTGTTCTTCACCTTGCTGGCTCTTAGCCGAGCGTCTCGACGATCGCTGACTTCGTATTTTCAACTGATTCCGAAATCAGAAATTCGTGGGGTCGCTCATCTTGAATCCGTGCTGGTCGTCGGTGGAGCGGGCTATGTTGGTTCTGAACTTGTTCGGCAGTTGCTGGTCTCGGGCTATCGAGTTCGTGTGCTGGATCTGCAATTGTTTGGTCTGGAACCGCTGCAACCGCTACTCAGCAACAAACGTTTGCAGGTCCAAAAAGGCGACTTCCGAAATATCGAAGACGTGACGCGTGCTTTGCGAGATATGGATGCAGTGGTGCATCTGGCCGCAATTGTTGGCGACCCGGCATGTGCGATTGATGAACAAACCACCATCGCCGTCAACTACCAAGCCGCCCGCATGATGGCTCACATGGCGCGAGCCAACGGAATTTCTCGCTTCGTGTTCGCATCCACCTGCAGCGTGTACGGTGCGTCAGACGGTTTGGGGGCGATCAAAGAAACCGGCAAGCTAAATCCGGTGTCTCTGTACGCCACCACCAAGATTGATGCCGAAAAAGCGTTGCTAGAAACGACCGACGACGTGTTTCAGCCGACCATCCTTCGCTTCGGAACGGCGTATGGCTTATCACGGCGTCCCCGGTTCGATCTCGTCGCCAATCTGTTCAGTGCTCGCGCCGTGACGGAGGGTGAGATTTCCGTGTTCAACGGACACTACGCCCGCCCCTTCATTCACGTTCGCGATATGGCTCGCGCCTGCCAGAAAAGCCTCGAAGCCCCGCTGCATCTTGTCGGTGGCGAAACCTTTAACGTTGGTGACGAAAGCCAAAACTACACCATCAGCGAACTCGGCCAAATGGTGGCCAGTCATGTTCCGGGCACAATCGTCAATGAGCAATGCGACGACAGCGATCCTCGAAGCTACCGCGTGTCGTTCGAAAAGATCAGATCGATTCTCGGCTTTTCCGCCAGTGTGGATGTCAAAGAAGGCGTGCTCGAAATGATCAACGCCGTGCGTGACGGACGTATCCAAGACTGGCAAGACCCGATCTACAGCAACCAAATGCAGATGCGACAATTCGGCCTGCAAGCACTAAAATTCCCAATCCAGACGCAGTCCGAACTGGAACTGGAAATGCCAGCCACCACAGAATTCCTCCGCCGAGCGGCATAGATGGAGATCCCTTGCCGGTGGCGTGAGCCACCGGAACGAGT
>JBDNHJ010000180.1:0-12238 GCA_041688835.1 Fuerstiella sp. | reverse complement strand
TGCCAGAGCGGGATACGCCGGAAAGAAGGCGACGTTCGACATCCGTTCCGGGTGCCAACTGTACCCTTCATTAACAATCCGCACGTAATGCTCGCCATCCCACGCCGCAAAGCCACTCAACAAATCCACCCGAGCTGCCGAGCCGGGATGTTCGCGGCACAAGGTTACGAAGTGAAAACTGAAGTTGACAGACACCAGTACGATCAACGACGTCAGATATGCAGTCGTCAGTCCGTCAGGAATATTTCCAAGGAGCGATTGTTTGCCATTCATTGTGCGCGACCCGCGAGTCATCAGTCGTCACCTGACAGGGCTGTGTGAAGCCGAGTGTCTTCCGAGGTAGTGAAACCGCCTTTCGGCTGACAAATCCGTCCGCGTACCTGAAAGTACAACTTCAACATAAGTTGCAGATGGCGCCAGCCATCGCGAAAGCTTCTCAAGTGGGGTCGACGAGTCCTTCCATCAGGTCGGAGAACGGTTGGGAGTTCCGTAATCTTCAAACCATTCATCGCCGATTTGACAATCATTTCACTTGCGAATTCCATCCCGGTCGTCGTGAGCTTCATCCGCTGATAGCCCGCTTTCGAGAAAGCCCGCAGGCCACAATGAAAATCATTCGCCGGGCTTCGAAAGAGCCACCGCCCGATGCCAGACAGCACAGGATTGCCAATATACCGGTGATGCCACGGCATGGCGCCTGGTTCGATGCCGCCGAGAAACCGGTTTCCGATGACAAGGTCATAGCCCTCCTGCAGCTTTTCTACGAGTATCCCAGTCTGTCCGAAATCATAACTGCCGTCCGCATCGCCCATGACGATGAACTGGCCGACGGCTGCCCGAATTCCACCTCGCAGCGCGGCCCCGTATCCGATCTCCGCCACGTCCACGACACGAGCCCCAACCTGCCGAGCGGACTCTTGCGAGCCGTCATTGCTGCCGTTATCAGCGATAATCACTTCACCGTGCATCCCTGCACTGGCCAATGCTCGCTGTGCCTCAATGATGCAGGACGCCAGCGTCTCGACTTCATTCAGGCAAGGCATCACAATGCTGACCTGCACCCTCGGAATGACCTCGAATTCGGCATTTTCGTTTACTGAATCATTCATAAAGTGTCTTTGGCATGAGTTGAATGACTCACCAGAAAACGCGAGTTTTCGTGGCGGCAACAACGAGAGAAGGCCAGTCGAGGCGAACGATGTTTTGCTAACTCCGTCTTCGGAGCGTGTGCCAACCAAACGAAGCAATGACGAGAAAAACGCAAAGAAGAAATAGCCAAGAAACACCGCGCGATTCCGGAGCCGCTGGTTCATTGACGAATCGATTTCCCACGAACAACGGATTCGAATCTGTACGCTGTCCATCTGCCCCGATCGTATAGCCCACGCCGTCAATCGCATCGACCACTTCCGTCCCCTCAGGAAACTCGACAACCAGATCCAAGGCAGTAACCGCACCAACTCTGATGTTCTGTACCGTGGTTTCAATGACGTTCACGGCATCTGGCATTTCGGGCCCAAAACTACTCGATCCGACAATTTCGGTAATTTTGGTCGGTATCCAGAGGCCATTAACGGCGTCCGCCTCATCGACTGAAAACTCCTCGCTCCGCCAGCCGCTGGCATCCTGCCATCGCGCTTTGCCGCGAACAGGCATGTAGGCCTTGAGCGGGTCAAGCCACAGAACTCTGTCACCGATTGGGACTTCCCGACTGTGAATGGGCTTCCATGGCACAGTTAGTCGGACGACCGGATTCGGTTCCTCTTCGACGGTGACTTCCCAGTCGTCTTGATGCTTCAACAGGTATGAAAACAGGAATTCCGCATCCGGTACGTCGGGACCGGTCAGCCAATACGAGCAACGGTCGTGAACGACAACGGCATCATGGCGGGTGTCAATCCTTGCAGTGATCCCGGCCCGATTCGTGTTGAATCCGCGTTCGACTGACGCCTTCCTGCGCATCGTATCCCGACTGAATTGGCGGTGGACTGGACTTCGCCTCCAGATCTTCTCCGAACTGTTTCGTGTCCAGCCGATACGATTCACCCAACCTGAAACGCTGAAAGTCAGTTCGCCCGCCCGTCCACACAACGTCGCCTAGCTGGCCGTCCTTTCGCTTCTGGACGCGGGTGAACACCTGACATTGGTATGATAGGTTTGCTGTTACCTCTAGCCTCGCTGCGAATACGGCTGACAGAAATTCCTTCCGATCGGATTCTGAAAGCTCCTGAAAGTCCCCGATACCGGGCCCAGCAGTTTCGTCAGCAACAGCAACGCCGCGAACAATCATGGCAATCACAATCGCCGAGAAGCCAACTCGCATGATCTGCCTCGCCATCTTCCTGCCTCCGAGATGAAAAAACGGTGAAACACTGCTCACGGTGTCGCGTTCATTTTCGCTGTCACATTCATGCTGGAATGCAAAACGTGAAATACTCATGGAACCAGCTTGGCACATGCGATGCAGTTCGGCCCCTCGCCATCGAAATGATGACGGGGGACTTACTGCGTGGAAAAACATACGACAACGCTGACTTGATCTAGCGCTCAAGTCATCGCATGCTGGGTTTACGTGCAGTCAAAAGTGAATGTATTGCCACATGTGCCAGTCTGTACTGGGTTGTTGCATATACAAGTGCCAACCTTTGTACACGTGCCCGACATCCGTGGCACTCCATATCCGCAGTTTATGGCAGCCTGTCCGTTCTCGTTGCAGGTGGAGCCTTTCTTAGCTGCGCAATATTTCTGAGGAAGACCTATCGTTGAACTACAGGAAAAACAACTTCCTCCACAAGGAGTAGCATTTGCATTGCAATAGGAATTTCCAATCCCACCGCACTCTGCTGGATTTAATGACGTCACGCACTGACTATTTTGGAGATTGCCAGCAGACACTAAATACTGGCCCCCGAAAACTACGAGACTTGTGCCAAACAGTAATAATAGACCTCTTCGCATCTCTACCAGCCTCCAAAAGAGAGTAACACCACTAAGCGCTCGTGACCATACCCGAGCACACATTCAACAAAGCGATATCGGAAACAATCCTACACCCGCGATACTAATGCACCGAATCGCGCGGCAGAAAGACCTTCACCGCGACAGACTGTTGTGCTGACGGCATTTGTAAGATCAGGCGACCACTGATAACTCTGGGCTTGGGGTTTTCGTTTTCCTGTGACGCTCGTTCCAGCCATACCTCATTCACCCCGTCACAGTTCACCAGAACTCTAGCGGCAACCCGGCAAGGCTCGTCCGTTTCGAATTGGACAGATTTCAATCTTCTGTCAGGTCCACCAGAGCACGCCCACCAGCCAGCAGCTTTGGAACAAAAATGTTTGCGGGCAGATCGGTTGGCTGTTTGTAATTTGCCAGAGTGACCGGTATCCGAATCTCGGTTCCATGACCCGTCGCGGCAAAGATATCCACGGCAGCTTCCTGCTTTCCTACCGGAAGCATCCGCCCGTCGGCCACAATCTCCAGCTCAACCGAATCTTCACCTTCACTCAATGTGCGGACCGTCAGTCCCGGCAAAGTGGCTGACACCCTTCCGAATGAAACGGGAGATGAATCAAAACGCGCCAATTTAACAGTGCGTTTCTTCTTCGCACCGTTCCGGATATCACCGAAATTAATTTGCTTTGGCACAGAAAAAACGTGAGGCGTTGCCGTCAGCTTGCCATGAATCGTCAAAACCATTGGTGAATATTGGACCCCGCGAAAAAGGATGGTCAACGATTTCTGGAACAACCCCTGCTCGCCGCCGACAGCAACCTTGACCGGAAGAGTGAGCGAACCCCCTGCGGGAATCACCCCAGCACCAGAACCTGCAACGAGGCAGCCACATGACCGCTTGATCTCTTCGATCTCGACTAAGGAGTCAGTTGTATTTTTCAGGATAAACTCATGCGAGATCTGAGGCTTCTCGCTTGGGTCAACGAGCCCGAAATCCCAAATCGGTTCGTCGCAGACGAGTTGACGCACACCAACCGGTGCGGACACTTCGGATGCCGCACCCCCGGTTCGGTCTCCGCACCCCGAGAAAACGAGGATGGGTAGCATGATGAAGCAGACTCGGGATTCACAAAACATATGCATAAACTACCTCACAGCGGTTCATCTCAGGTATGTAGTATGTAGTATGTAGTGACGGATTCCGAAGTCAACATCGCGATTTGCGTTTATTTTGAAAGATGAACGATTTGTCTGCGCCAGTTCAATGTCCCCATATGCTTTTCTTTTCAGGCAGTACTCATGGGCCAGTCAATGAGATGCAATAGGCCAAACAGGAGCGTTCGTGACTGACAAAAAGCGATTGAACCTTGCCATCGTCGTGCTGGCCGTTCACGTTTCGATGCTGATCTGGTCGGCACACCGTCATTCACCGGTGGTGGACGAGACTGGCCACTTGCCCGCTGGGCTTAGTCACTGGCATCTGAAGCGATTTGATTTCTACAATGTCAACCCACCGCTCGTTCGACTCGTGGCAACGCTACCGGCATTTCTCACCAACGAGCAGATCTCCTTTACGGGTTATCAAATCTTGCCAATTGATCGGCCCGAGTTCCAGCTAGGTCTGCATTGGGCCGACGATCATCCCGATCGCATGATGCCAGTGTTCAGGATGGCACGGTGGGCTTGTGTACCATTTTCCGTCCTTGGAGCCGTGATTTGTTTTCTTTGGGCGGGCGATCTCTACGGATCTGCGGCAGGCCTGATTGCTCTCTGCCTGTGGTGCTTTAGTCCAAATATTCTGGCGCATGCCTCGCTGATGACTCCGGATGCCGGAGCAACCGCTGTTGGTTTGGCTGCCTGTTACGTATTCTGGAAGTGGCTACAAAAAAACAGCCGGCCCGTGGCGGTGCTTGCCGGGTTGCTGTTGGGATTGGCATTGCTGACGAAATTCACTTGGCTGATTCTGATCTTGTTGTGGCCAGCCTCTTGGCTGGTGTGGCAGCTTTCGAGGAACCGCCAAAATCAGGACGGGCATTCACCTACGGCCGACTTCGGCAAAATCGCACTCTGCAATTCGGGGTGGCGGCAGTTGCTGTTGGTTTTTATTGTCGCTTGGTGTGTACTTAATAACGGATATCTGTGGGAGGATAGCTTTCAGCCTCTCGGAGCGTTTGATTTTTCCAGCACCGCACTGGCCGGAATCGAGCAGGGAATATCAGACGCAGAAACAGGCAATCGGTTTCGCGGCACGATCCTAGAAAACGTTCCGTTTCCTGGTCCACGAAATTTCCTACAGGGCATCGATCACATCAAATACGAATATGAAATGGGCTATCGCTCATACCTGCGAGGAAAAACGAAGCACGGTGGCTGGTGGTACTACTACCTGTACGCCATGTTGGTGAAGATGCCAATCGGGACATTGGTGCTGCTGGGAATTTCTGTGTGCTCTTTTGTCGTCATCAGCGTGAAACGCTTCGCCCGGCCACGGCAGACCGTCGCCCCACTGACAACAG
Organism: Fuerstiella sp.; assembly: GCA_041688835.1. Lineage (GTDB taxonomy): Bacteria > Planctomycetota > Planctomycetia > Planctomycetales > Planctomycetaceae > Fuerstiella. Next base: position 6,767 of record JBDNHJ010000180.1, on the reverse strand, counting down.
GACCACGGCTGTCCGATGAGCTGTTCCTGCTGATGCCGGCAGTTGCTGTTCTGACGTTAGTCAGCTGTGAAACTGGATTCAACCATCATTTGCGATACGTGCTGCCAGCGTTTCCGTTTTTGTTTATTTTCAGCAGCAGATCGACACTGCTGCTGAATTCTTCACATCATATTTCACGAAGTTTGCCAATACTGAGCGTCATGGCCACGATGATTAGCAGCTTGAGTATTTATCCACACAGCCTGTCGTATTTCAATGAATTGTCCGGAGGCTCCATCAACGGCTGGAGACATCTGGACAAGAGCAGCACCGACTGGGGACAAGATCTTCTACTGGTCAAGGAATGGTCTGATCGGCATCCCGAAGCAATGCCACTATACGTCAGCAGCTACGGCTTTGTCGCTCCAGAGACGCTTGGTATCCCGTCGACGACCCAACTGCCGGTCCACATCGAAGCCGAAACGAACGGCGTTGTGAATAGAAATTTCATTCCAAAAGAATGGCCACCCGGGTGGTACGTACTTAGCCTCACTCGTATGGTCGACCCGGAAGAAGGGATTCACGACTTTCTGAGTCAGGAGCCCAGTGACCTGATCGCGTATTCCATGCGAGTGTATCAAGTGTCGGAAAAAAACATCCCTGAGAGCGCGCCCTGAGCTGCGCCGCCATAAGTGCTTTCGCTTTGCCGCCATCGTCGGCTATTCCGGAAAGCGGCGGGCTTTGACTCCCGAGACCCAGCCTGTGATCCCGACAATGAGGATGCCGCACCAAAAGAACGAAAAGAGTCACTTCAAAACCGGCCTCAGGCTCACATCAACCTCCACGTCCCATTTCGGATGAAACTCGACAAGGAGGGGCAATCTTCGCCCGTTAAACAGCTGACGTTGATGGGCATTTTGTTTGCACAGATTTCGTTCCGCAATTCAACGTAGCCATCAGCGCACCGCGTGATGAACGGCGGACGGATTAACCGAACAATAATCGTGCGGATTTGTGGCGGTCAGACGCCATTTTTGCACAACGGTTGTCCGATCCGGGTGCGCCCTGCGCTTGATGCGGCCCACTACGCAGCTCGTCACGCGCAGCGATGACCGCTATGTTGGCTTCGCCCATTCGCAAGCTGCAACGATATTCCGAACAGAAATCGGCTACGACGGACCACTGACCATCGAACGCGAAATCCCAGAAGACCCGACTCAGCAAAAAGCCGATATCGGCAAAGCGGTCGCTCTGCTGGAAGAACTGCGGGCGAAAATCCTCAGTTAGAACACGCTACGAATCCCGATTTTGGCTGAGGCGGTCGATTAGCGGATACTTTAATCCCTGCAGACTGATTAAAATTTACGCGGGTAATTTTTAATTGCATCCGCAGGATTAAAGGTAATTTTAATGGATCCTCGTCGATTTGGTCCGAAGAAGACTGGGGAAATCATTGAAATTTCGACGCATGGCGGCTTTGCCTTCGAGCCAGCGATGTTGCCTGCGGACTGGGATTTGCCAGTGTTGTTGTGGCCGGAGTTGGTGCGAGTTCGCCAGAAGATGGGGGAACTCGAAGGTGTTGGAAAAGTCCTGCCGAACCCCAAAATTCTGCTCAAGCCGCTGCGAAATCGTGAAGTCATCGATTCGTCGACAATCGAAGGCACGTATGCAACGCCTCGCGAGTTGTTGCTGTTTGATACCGATGACACACGTGCCAGCGGAAGCAACAACAGCGTTCGCGAAGTCGTGAACTACGCGAAAGCAATTGAGACGTTCGGCAATCAGCAGCGTATTGCTTTCGAAGACGTCAAGAACATTCAGCGATTGCTGTTGGCTGGTATTCGAGGTGCAGAGAAACATCTTGGGGAAGTGCGAGATGGTCAGGTTGCTGTAGGCTCGGCGGCGAGATTTGTTCCTCCGCCCCCAGAATCACTGGCTGCGTTAATTGCGAACCTAGATGAGCACATCCAAACTCAGACGAATCCGGATCCCCTGATTGCTGCCTTTATCCAGCACTATCAGTTTGAAGCCATTCACCCGTTCTGGGACGGCAACGGACGCGCTGGCCGGACACTGTTGGCTCTGACGATTCATCGGAATTGCGGGTTCACTCAGCCTTGGTTGTTTCTGAGTAGCTACTTTGAAAAGCATCGAGACCGATACATCGAACGACTGTTCAAGGTGAGCACGAACGGTGACTGGAGCAGTTGGGTGGAATTCTGTCTTGCCGCCACGTTGGCTCAGACAGAACGAACGCTGGCGATGTGCCATGCCGTCATTGCTCTACAAAAAGACTTCGAGAACCGGATCTCGCAACTCACTGGAAGCACCAGCTTTCGATTGCAGCAGATCCTTGGAATGGTCCTTGACAGACGATATCTGCAGGTTCCACAGGTGGCAGAGGCTCTTAACGTGACCTACCCCACAGCTCGGTCTGATCTTAAAAAACTGGAAGAGCTCAAGATCATTGCAGAGCTGCCTGACCTGTCGCCAAAGACTTTTCACAGCCCCGAATTGTTTCAGGTTGCTTACGAGTCGTAATCGGAAGAGCGGGCTACTTACTATCAAGATCCAAGATCAGATTGGTATTCCCGTCTGCCGTGACATCGATAATGAGAATGCCATGTCTGATCTGGAAAGTCAACCCGGAAGCGACTATTGCGGGTGACGCGGTGTCCAAAAAATGGCAGCGACCACCTCGCCGAATGATACTTTGGCGAAATTCGTCTGAAAATATTGACGAAGCGTAGCTCGGTGGTCTCCACCGTGATTTCTCGGCGGAGACCGCCGAGCTACAAAAACACAGCCCACCAATGGTTCGGAGCGACTTTTAGCCCGGTTCCTTCCGCTGTTTGTCTTTCTTTTTGCGTTTCCGCTTGTGCCGCAACATCGGCAGCAATGCGCGTCGCAGTTTCTTGGCGTGGGCTTTGAGCTGTTTGCTGACGATGCGGCCAAACTCGGGGTCTAACCGCGTGAGTTCACAGCGGCGCAGGTCGAGTGTTTCGCAAGAACCATCCGGAGTTTCCACAAACACAAACGGTAGGCACAGCTGCTTCACCAGCAACGGACGTCCGTTGTCTTCGGGTAGCATGCGAATTCGAACGGGTTCGTCTGGAGCCAAGTTGTGACTTTCATCACGCCACAGAAACGATGGGACTTCGCAGACAACGCGCAATAATGCGACGTAGTCGCCCAACTGCAGGTCTTCCGCCGCCATTCTGCGAGATGTTGTGAGAGTTTCGTTCATCGAAAGTCAACGACACCAAGGTTGGAGCCATGGTTCGGAAAATGACGCCAGCCACCAGAGTCATTCCTCATTCCCCATTCCCCGATTTGAATCGACGTCGGAACTGACTGGTACGCGGGAGCGTACCCTACGGGAATGGCAGGTCCAACGTGGCCGGAGATTCACCCGAAGGCTCGCGCGTGAACGGCTTGCCGAATTCGGTGTAGCCTTCGACGAAGCCGCCATGCGACAGAAAGAACTGGCCGTCGTCGAGGCCCATGAAGCGGTCGAGCCGATCGGCCTTTCCTGTTTGATCGTGGCTGAATTTGGCGGTGGTGATTTCTCGCCATTCGCCAGCGGTCGTACGAATCCACTGATTCCCATACAACGCTTTGCGAACCACGTGGCCATTGCGCCCGATGAAGTTCTCGCTGAAGCTGTACAGGCCGCGCATATATTTGCCTTCCTTGGGAGCCTTCCAGCTGGAAATCAGCATCCACTTTTTGGAATCGGGGTGGAAGTAGTAGCCCGCGTAGATTGTTTGCGTGTCACTGACCGGTTCAGCGGTCACCAGAAATTTCTGTTTCTCACCGGTCTTCCACCAGTATTTCAGGTGACTGTGTCCGCCCGTGCCTTCGTTGCCGAAGTCGCCGGAATACACGCCGTCGCCTTTCGCGATCAGCTGCACGCGATTTTGGTCGCCCACTTTATCACGACTGACCGCTTCATCTCCGCTATCCCACACGCTGAAGATGATTCTGCGTTCTGTGGGACTGTTGACCTGCATGCCGAAATAACCTCGGTGCCATCCGCACGCCATGTAATACGTCCACAGCGGATCTTCTACTCCCGTCATTTCGCAGTAGAACGCGGACACCTGTGTGTCCTTGTCCACGGGATACGACAGATGCACGGATGCGGCATTGCGGCGCGGCAGCAGATTGAAGTGTGCGTCTTTTGTGGCCTGCCCGGACAGCACCAATTCCTGCACAATGGCTTGAGGCTGCCCTTCGTCATTGAGCGACTCTAAGCGAAATGACACATAGCCCGCCTTCGAAACTGTGAACTCACCAAAGTCCGCAGTCACTGCCACATCGCCGGTACCAATGACTTGGGCTGATTGCGATTGCTGGTCAACGGTGAGTTTAAGCGACACATCGACATTCGGCGGTGCCTTCAGAATCACAGTCGCGTTCAGTGAACCTGCGGACTGCAATTGCCCGAACCACAGAATCGCAGTGTCCGGATCGGTCCACTTGGTCACGCCCTGCTGTTGCGAAACACGGGCACCATCGGCGTCGGGATCGAGATAAGCCGTGGCCGCTGGAATTCGAATTTCTTCGGCTCGACATAGCGAAGTCGTCAGTAAGGCAAGCAGCAGGGTCAGACGCAGCATAATGGTCTCAACGATACGTTTGGAGAAGATTCCGCAAGGACACAAACAGACAGAAGTCAAAATCTGCAGGGGTGTCGTGACCGATTTGAGAAAAAAATTTCCACCCCTCAAGCAGACATTCTGGCAGCGTCTGTAACGACTGCCAACCCAGCGATGTCGTCCTAACTCTATGGCGGCCAAGATGAAATGCAATTCGATGTCAGAACCAGAGGCTGTTTCTCACGTTCAGCAATAATATCGATTTTTTGCGGGCCGGAGGATCGCCAGTAAGACCCGCAAGGTCTTCCCGCTTTCTCCAGAATACTGATTTCGAGCACCCAGGCAGCCAACCATTCACTCCATGCCACCCATGTTAACAGGGCAGAATTCGACTGTTCCATTGTGCGTTCGAAACTCCACCCTAAGCACTGGACAATTTGGGGCTTGATTGGCAATCTGTCGGCACAAGAATGCCCGAGCAGCGATTGATCGCAGGTCCCACAGCCACGTGCAGGATCAGATCAAAATTCTGTGAGCTGCGGCAGCGTTGTTTTATCGGTTTTAAAGTACACCCCGGACACTCCAGTGACGAGTTCACTGGATCGGAGATCTCCATGTTGAAGCGAATTGACTGGCGTAATATTGGTCGCAACTGGCTCGGACACACAGCACGAGCACCACAAGGACGTCGCCGGAAAGCGCCACGCGATCAGCGAGCGGCCAACATTGTACAGATGGCACCAGAATCGCTCGAAAGTCGAGCATTGTTGACACTGACCGTCAACTTAGCGGCCATGACGATTGCGGAGGATGCCGGTGCAGCGGCCACCACGGCCACGGTGACTCGCGATGGAGATCTGGCGGCCCCACTGACTGTTTCACTGACCAGTAACGATCCGTCGGAAGCCACCGTTCAAACTTCCGTCGTCATCGAGGCTGGCCAAGCGACGTCACCAGCATTCGACATCAATGCGATCGATGACCTGTTGGTTGATGGAAATCAAACGGTGGTCATCACGGCTAATGAGACGAGTCACGGCAATGGAATCGCGTTTTTAACCGTCACGGACAATGACATTGCTGAACTGACTGTGACAATCGGAGCTGGCTCGATCAGTGAATCTGCTGGAGCGACTGCTGCGACCGGCACAGTGACTCGCAACACTCCCACGACCAGCGACCTGATTGTGACGCTTGCCAGCGATGATCCGTCTGAAGCATCGGTTCCCGCGACAGTCACGATTCTCGCGAACCAAACGTCCGCGACTTTCGACATCAACGCTGTGGATGACGCCCTGCTGGATGGCACTCAGACGGCCACCATCACGGCCACTGCGGCAACATTTACGGACGGTAGTGACACGATTGATGTCACGGATTCCGAAACACTCACCATCGCGATCAGCGCAGCGTCCATTGCGGAAAACGGCGGACCAGCGGCGACGACGGCGACTGTGACACGCAGCAATACGGATAACGCAGCGGCGCTGGTTGTCACACTCAACAGCAGCGCCACGGATGAAGCCACCGTGCCAGCGACCGTGACGATTCCGGGGGGCTCGGCATCGGTAACATTTGACATCAACGCGATTGATGACACACTCCTCGATGGAACTCAGACCGTCACAATCAGCGGCACAGCAGCCGGGTATGTGGCGGGCAGTGATACCGTTGACGTCACAGACGTCGAAACACTGACGGTCGTCATCGCAGCCGCTGCAGTGGCTGAAAACGGGGGAACCGCAGCCACCACGGCCACCGTCACGCGCAGCAATACAGACATCACTGGCCCGCTAACAGTCACGCTGACCAGTGATGATCTCAGCGAAGCCACGGTTCCCGCAATGGTCACCATTCTCGCGGGGCAAACGTCGGCGACATTCAACATTGCTGCCGTTGATGACACACTCATAGACGGAACGCAAACCGCGGCCATCACCGCGGCAGCCACCGGATACATGGCCGGCAGCGATACGCTCGACGTCACGGATGTGGAAACACTGACCGTGACCATCGTCGCGGCATCAGTCGCCGAAAATGGCGGAGCTGCGGCCACCACGGCCACCGTCACGCGCGGCAACACGGACATCAGCGGCCCGCTGACAGTCTCGCTGGCCAGTGATGACACCAGCGAAGCCACCGTCGTCGCCACGGTCACGATCCTGGCGGGGGAAACGTCGGCAACAT
>JBDNHJ010000179.1:0-14946 GCA_041688835.1 Fuerstiella sp. | reverse complement strand
TCATCTGGTCAAAGACCGAATGGAACGCAGCGGCATGCGCTGGACGCTCGAAGGAGCACGGTCGATGCTGAACGTCCGAGCCGCTTTTCAAAGCTCCCACTGGCGAACGTTCCTGAACGAAAACATGACTCAGGAACTCAAAACGATTCATCCCAACCGACACGCCATGAAAAATTACTCCCCCCTGATACTCGCATATTAAACGGCGGAATGCCGGTTACACCCGAAGCGAAACCGCACTCGCCCATGAAGTCGATCTGTTTGCCGGACGCCTCTCTGGTGCCGACAGTGCAGCGAAATCGTTCTCCGCAGCGGCTCAGAAAAAGCATGAAACGACCTCATTGTATGAGACAACGCTGGCCGACCTGCGACGATTCGTGCGAATTCGTCCTATCAACGGCCATTCTCGTGACTTCGCCATCAAAGGGCCAAAGGGAGGCCCGGGCGTGAATCGTGATTCGCCGCTGGCAAAGTCGATCCTGCGAAAGTCGATCGATCGCCTGGAGACGATTCTGTTTATTCAGCCAGAGAACTACGAAGCGGCTTATGCTCTGGCGTTCGCGATGTCGTTTGACACAACAGATGGAATGCAACGCAAACGCGCGGATGACTTGCTGAGAAGAGTGGCCGCCGCCAGCGATGACATTCGATTAACGGCCGAAGCACTGCAGTTGCTGTCGGAACTCAGTTGGCACTTCAGTAGTGAGGAAATCGAGCTCGAAAATGAAGCCACCGCCGCACGCCAGACGGCGCACGCATTTTTGACAATGCCCAGCGAGCATCACGATTACGATTGGACTCAAACGGTTTGGCTGTTTTCGAAAGTGATGTCACAATGCGATGACAACAAACTGATCGAGGACGTGCTGCAGCTTTGCGCGGCGGCGGCGGCGCTGGACAAGTCTTGCGAGGAACGCGGGCGACTGGCAGGAACGTCGCTACACATTGCGTCGACGCTGAAAGAGCGTTCCCCAGATGCTCGAATCCCCGAGCTACCGTCACCTGAAAAACTGCTGATCGGTAATGACCCAGAATTGAAGCAGTTTGCGGTCGCCTATTTGGCTCGTGACGCGCAGCGGAAAAAGGACTATCAACGGGCGGCTGAGATCTATCTACTCGCTGCGAACGGCAAGGGCGTGGAGAGCCTGCAGGGAAATGAATCCCTGAGTCTCAGTTCACATCTCATCTCGGCGCTCAAAACTTATCGATTTGCCGATCGGTTCGACTTGGTCAGAACAGTGCTTAATTCTATCCAACCACCAACTTCCGATACCCGACTTGCCGGACTGTACTGGATCGAACAGGGCTACTGTTATGCTCACGAAGGAAAGACCGACCTAGCCATTGAAGTGCTGACGGAAGCCGCTGAACGATGTCGTGGCCTGGCCGACAACTCCCAAATCGAAGAACAGATCGAAGAACTTGGCGGACCGAAACTTCGAGACAACCGCGACGTTGATGTCACATACGTTTCCCAGGGACACGTTCAGGCTCTAGCTCAAGCTGGCGATCGACTATTCATCGCCGGAGGACGTATTAGCACTGGTCTTTCTGTCTACGACCTGAAGGCGGGCCAGTGGGAAAGCCTGCCGACTGATTTCGGGGGAGCTATGGATATCGCGGCGAGCCACGGAGTGTTGTGGGTCGCCACCGAAAAAGAGGGTTTGTGGAAGTGCGACCTGAGTTCCGGCAACTGGAAGTCGTTCACGAAGAAGTCCGGATTTCCCGACGATCAAATCAGCACTGTCATCACGACCGAAGCTCTTCCAGAAACGTTGGCGAACAAAAGACACGAACTGTTCTTGAAGACTGCTTCGCACCACGAAGTCAAACTTTACCCCAATCGCGCGGGGTTTCGTCACAACGGAGTCCCCGTGCTGCAGGATCGAAATCGAAATCCGAATCGGTTTCGGGAGACTGAGTTGTATCTGCTGTGCAACGTACACGGTGAGCCCAAAGCGCTGACGTCGATCAGCTTGCGACACAACGGTAATCTGGTCGCAGAAGTCGCGTCACTCACCACTGGTTCGTCAACCGGCGAACTGCCAAAATTCGGCGAGTGGAAACCGAAAAGAGCTGGCAGCGGTCGACGGGTGGCCGTCGTGCAGCCCGAACATTCGTCGACACCTGACGAACAAACCGCTGCCATGATCGCGATTGCAGATTCCGTCCAGATTTCGGTGAAAGCGAATCAATGGACTACGTCTCAGCGCCGACCTGCGGCGATTTATCAATACTCAACACCCTACGTGACAAGGCCGTTTGGAGCCGTCTTCGCTTACGGAAACTCAGACGATCCGGATGCCCTGCTGAAGGTCTGGTTCAATGCGAAAGAAGAAAAGTGGTACTGGCTAGCGGCCGCCGCCACCTCACTGCCGCTGCGTTGCGCAGAAAGCGTCAACATGATCTGGGAAAAGGGCAATTACTGGTCGTCGCCGCGTTCGCCTGAATCGTCGTACGTTGAAATTGTCGTCGGCAAACATCCGGAACTCGTTGAAGCGGAAAAGCCGAATTGAGTCAGCCCTGTGGAACGCGGCGATGTTTCGGCGTTGGTTGCTGCAGGGGCAACCAGACCTAAGAAACGGAAACGAACGGGAAGGGATATTATTCGACAACTGGCCATTAGCGCTACGTATACACAGCTCAAGGGAACACTCAACTCAGCGAATCGCACACTTATTCTCACGCAAAAACATTCGCAACTTGATTCGGATATTTGGGGATTCTGTTACACATATTTAACCCGACATTTTTTAACCTACATTTCCGCCGACCCAATTCTCACGACATCGGGAGTCACATTGAACGGGTAAAAAGGTTAGGAAATCGGGACGTTTGGGGATTCTGCTCGCATGCTCGGGATCATTCCGACGTCCATTTTTCCTTCTGAATAAAATGAAAGATAAGCCATGAACCAAGGCGTAAAACTTGTACTCGCCATCACTTTGACAGTCACCGGATGTTCCACAGAAACTCCGCCGTCCGTTTCTGAAACGGCGCCTGAGATCTCGACTCCGAACTACGAAACACCGGAAGCCGCTTTTGCAGCAGCCAAGGCCGCAGTTCAGAACAAAGACTACGTCGCGTTCTGTGATTGCTGGTCTGCCCAAGGACTGACTTGGTTGAGCGGTGGGATGGCGTTGGCGGCGAATATGTATCGAAGCTTTAGCGATTTTGGTTTGTTAAAGTCATCGCCGGAAATGATCAAGCCTGATATTTAGATACGGCGAAAGTTTCGAAAGACAAAGTCTGAGTGATCTTGTTCGTCGATCACTTCCCAGTCTTGCTCGTCGAATTCAGGGAAGTACGTGTCGCCTTCGAAGTGCCCTTTGATTGTGCTGAGGTACATTTCGTCAGCCAGTGGAATGGCTTGAACGTAAATCGAACCACCGCCCGCGACGAAGACGGGCTTGCCGATTTCGTCGGCGAAGTTCAACGCTTTTTCCAGCGAACTCACCACGCGAATGCCGTCAATCGTGGCACTGCGGGAAATCACGATGGCCGTGGTGTCTTGCGGCAAATCGGCCCCGAAGATTTCGTAAGTCTTCCGCCCCATAACAACCGTGTTACCGCTCACGAAATTTAAGTACTGCTGATATTCGTCGGGAACACTCCACGGCATTCCGTGGCCGCTGCCAATCACGCGGTTTTCTGACATCGCCGAAATAATGATCATGGGTTCTCCGATCCGCTCAGTATTCATGCTGCTGCGATCTGTGGTTCGAAAGCCAGCGCGTCCGCGTTAGGCTGGGCCGTTACAAACGGGGTATTGCCAGACCTGTTTGGGAACTTTCCAAGACGTAGTTTTGTTCCGTTCCATGCAGGTGTCTGCGATTCAGGCCGGAGGCCGACACATCCCTTGCCGGTGGCATAAGCCACCGGAACGAATGCCGAACATTTAGCCCGGAGCGGCGACACAAGCCCGGTGGCCAGCTCAGACTTGTGTCGGCCTTTGGGCTTTGGGCTTACGTTTTCCTTTTCCGGTGGCTCACGCCACCGGCAAAGGATTCGTCGCCGCTCCGGGCTAAGCAACAAGGAATCAGAAGCGGCAAAATGTTTCCTTATTTGACCGGTGTCAACCCCGAAATTTCAGCAGCCCACCGCTAACGTGACGCTTGGATCAGGATACCGGTTGAATATCCCAGCCGTCACGGTATTCGCGACGTAGCCATTGATTGGCTTCTTCGTGATTGGTGATCTGCATGGCTGCGGCGTCCCATTCCAGTTTTGTGCCACGATATCGCACTGCGATGTTGCCCAGCAGGACAGCTTCTGTGAGCGGTCCGCCGTAATCGAAGCCGTCGCTGGGCTGCGTGCCGCTTAAGCAGCCATCAATCCAGCCATGGTAGTGATTCAGGCCTTCCACTTTTTCAATCTTGCCGCCTGGATACAGTCGAGGTGCTCCAACATGAGGCTGCACCAAGCTGCCGGATTCTCCGATAAACAACGAACCACTGGCCGGCAGCGCTTCCGTGGCCGGAAGGTGCGAACCACCGGTGCTCGGCAATCGGCCGCCGTCGTACCAAGTGATGGACAGGTTTCCGTCGGTCGTCAATTCTGTACCGGGAAACACGTACTTGACGGTTGTCTGAGCGGGCCAGACTTCGTCGTTCATGCCTGAATGGTCTGCAGTGAAGTGCAGTGGAGCTTGATCAATCTTCAACGCGGTGAACACGGGATCCAGAATGTGGCAGCCGAAATCTCCCAGAGCACCGTTGCCGAAATCCTGCCAGTCGCGCCAGCCCCACGGGTGATAAACTTTCCATTCGCCGAATGGTCGCATGGGGGCGACGCCCACCCACTTGTCCCACTGCAATGACGTTGGCGGAGCCACTGGATTTTTCGGGCGATTCAGATGAAACGATTTCCCATGCCCGGTGGCGGCACACCAGCTGTGAACCTGTTTGACTTTTCCAATCACGCCCGATTGAATCGCCGCGACGCCCGTGCGATAAAATTCGTGCGAATGAATTTGATTCCCCAGTCGCGTGATGACGTTCGACTTCTTGGCCTGCAGCGTCATCTGCCGGGCTTCCCAGACATTGTGAGTCAGCGGCTTTTGGCAGTACACATGTTTTCCCTGCCGCATCACATCCAAACCAATAAAGGCGTGCATGTGATCAGGTGTGGACACGGTAACAGCGTCGATTTTATCGCCCAGCTTTTCCAGCATATCGCGGTAGTCCTGAAAGACTTCCGCGTCGGGGCTCACCTTCTTTGCGTTTGCGATGCGGTCCAAGTCGATATCCGCGAGGCCAACGAAGTGCGATTTTTCGTGGCTGGCCATGGCGGTGATGTCTGACAGGCCTTTGCCTTCACAGCCGATTCCGCCAAGCTGTAGTTTCGAATTCAGGTTCTGTCCGCGAACAATAGCCGGGGCGGCCAAAGTGCTGGCAACGGCTGTGCCAATAAACGTTCGACGATTCAACATCGGATTCTCCTCAAAGAAAAACTGGGGGATTGTGGGGCAGGGCGAATAATATGACACAATCCCGTGAAAAACACTAACCGTCACGGTTTTATGGGACTGCGATCGATCAGCAGATCCCTCGCTGATGCGTGCGGGTTACGAATTCAAGCAAAACACGGGAAGGAAATCCTTCACGGCGTTGCCGCCAGCGGCGGCGATGCTGCGGCAGCAGACGCGCTCATTCGCCGAGCACTTTGGTTCCTTTTTTGTCCATGACGATCGTGACTTCGGTCACTTCGCCTTGAACCAATTGCACCGAGGTTCGTCGACGCAACCTGTTATCATCACTGGCGGGTTGTTCGTAGTCGTCGTGCCATACCGAAACGGTCTCGGTCCTTGGATTATCTTTGGTTCCACCGGGCAGCGTCAGTATCCGAACGATTCCTTCGTTGTTCGTTTCCTTGCGATATCGCGTCGGGTCTGTTACCGCACCGGCCGCAGCCATTCTTTGCTGCAACTCTTCCGTCCATCCGGCAAACACTTCCCCGTCATCCTTCGACATCGACAACATCACTGACGTACTGTGACCCCTTCCGACAATACCACCACCTCCGGACAGACCACTCTGATTCGGCGACATCGCAGCCTTTGCGCCTACAATCGAGTTCCCCTGGCGGTCGACCACCTTAATTATACACGTCGCTGTCGACCTCATCTGAATCGCAGGCGTAATCGTTTCGGCTTCAAGCCGAGCAATTTGCGGGGCAACGTGGTTCTCAAGACTCTTGGTGACTCGGTCCGGTATTTGCAGTCGCACAAAGTCTTCAGGCGTCGGTGCCGTACACACCCAGTTGTCACACACGGTGATGAATCCCGCCACAGCGTTACGCGGCAGCGAAGCGAACACGAATGTGCCGTCTGCGTTGATCTTCGTCCAGTCGGACCACTCGTTTTGGCCGCTGTGATTCCAGTTATCGACTTCAACGCCGACCACAACCTCGGCGCTGACGGTGCCGTTGATGATGGGGCGCGGCACATTGTCGGCCAGTTTTCCTTCGACACGAACTCCAGCATGCAGCTCCAGATCTCGCAGCAGAACGCGGCGTTTATCGCCATATTCCGATAGGTCGATAACGTCGCTGAATTGTATCGGGCCATCCGGCGGAACGTGTACTAGCCGCAAACGAATCCGTTCGCGATCCACAGTGGCGGACATCAGCCGACCATCGGACAGCGTTGACCATTCGTCACTTCCGCCAGAACCGCTAAGAATGGCGTGCAGGTCAGTCGTGACCGGTTGTCGAGTTTTGGCATCAATGGCAGACACCACCATCAATCGGCCGAATTGCAGTTCGACATCCGCGACATCCAGATCCACGTCGCGGTCTTCATTGAAGGCCACGAAGTCGGGATGTTCAACCAGTAGCGTGACACACTTGGTCTCCAATTTTTCGATCACAAATCGCGGACATGGCAGCGCAGCCTTGCCCTGGGCGTCGGTGGTCACGACGGGCACCGCACCATTTCGTGATTGCATCCAACCGTAATGACTGCCCGGTTCTGCCTTGGTCCTCAGACCAATCGCTGTGATCTTGGCATCGGCAACAGGTTCGCCATTCGAACCTACGACATGAATCGACAGCACCATACGAGGATTTTCCGCCCGCTGATCATCATCAGTCGCTGGTTTTGGATCGACAGCCGGAATTGGCAAAGCACACAGCAACATGGCAACATGGCCAGTAGCTTGAGCATCAATGAGTCCCCGGATTTCAAAGCACAGACGAATATCCAAGAGGATGCCGAACGCCGCCAACTTTGTCTACCGGAAGTGCGTTTTCCCCTTCTCCACCGAATTCATTTCGGTGGGAAAAAGTTTCTGCACTACATTCTCGCCACGGTCGCTCAGGGCAGTGTAGTGCGAGAAACCTTAAATTCCGTCCGTTTTCTTGCACGTCAGCTGAGACAAGTTTCGTGTGTGGTTCGGAGGATTTGTGAGCGGCACGGGGATGGTTGGAGGGAAGAACGTCGGCAGCGGCCGGTCGTGGTCTTCGATTGTGATTCCACTGAACGAAAGCCATAATCAGCATTCGTTATTCCGCCCGATGTCCTGCCTTGAAACGAAACCACCATGACGAATCCTATTGACCGACGAAAAATGCTGCAGTCCACTGCCATTGCTGCGGGAATCGCGGCGGCACTGAAGGCTTCACCAGCTGGTGCGGCCAACGAAATTGCGCGATTGCTGCAGCAAGGTGACGTCATTTTGTTTCAGGGAGATTCCATTACGGATGCTGGTCGAGACCGCAATACCGAAGCCAACGCCAACAACGCTCGAACTCTGGGAAATGGCTATCCGGTACTGATTGCTGGTGAGCTATTGAATGAACACGCGAAACTGAACCTGCAAGTTTACAACCGCGGAATCAGTGGCCACAAAGTTCCGGATCTGGACAACCGCTGGCAGAAAGACTGCATCGATCTGAAACCAGCCGTGCTCAGCATCCTGGTCGGCGTCAACGACATCTGGCACAAACTGAACGGCCGTTACGAAGGCACTGTCGAAACCTACCAGACGGGTCTAGCAGCACTGCTCAAGAAAACTCAAGACGCACTCCCCGACACAACGATCGTCGTCTGCGAACCATTCGCGCTGCGTTGTGGAGCTGTCAACGATTCGTGGTATCCAGAATTCGATGAACGCCGAGCCGCCGCAAAAGAAGTTTCGCAAGCCGCGAAGACCATCTGGGTGCCATTCCAGACCATGTTCGACGAAGCGATCGCGGCTGGCACAGAACCACAGTACTGGGCCGGCGATGGCGTTCATCCAACTCTGGCCGGCCACGCGTTAATGGCCCAAACGTGGCGAAAGGTCGTCGGCGTTTGATCGCAGGCAGAACTTAGGTCCTGCCGCTCCATCGCTTTTCGTTTTCACAGGACTGCCAGGTTTGCGATCAATCATTCCGCTTTCATGCGCACTCGCGTTGACTGGAATACTCAACGCACAGGATTTAACGTGGCCGGATCCCGTGGCGAATCATGTGATTCCCATGCAGAGCTCTGCGATCACACATGGACCGAGACTTGGAAATGTGACGTCGAATTCCGTGCGTGTCTGGGTGCGAACTGCACAGGAAGTGGAATTCGAAGTGCTGGCGCGACCGCATCGGCCTCCGTTTGACGAAGCCGCTGTCACGACCGCAAACACACTGACTGCAAGCGATTTCACCGGCTTCGCGGAAGTCACCGGTCTGCAGCCGAACACAGCGTACGCTTACGCCGTGCGCGTTGCCGGAGAAATCATCGACAGTCGCAACAACATCCGCGATCCGTGGCCCACCCTTTCGCACACTGCCAGATAAAACCAGCTTTGCGCACGAATTCAATCCGGAAGGACGGTTTCACCTCTCATTCACCATTGGAGCCTGTCAGCGACAAAGATCGCCGGGCGAGACGTACGGGATTTATCCAAGCCCGCCAGCGTTCGACACGATCTGGGAACAGCACCGCCATCGATCAGCGTTCCACATCGTTAATGGAGACTACACCGATGAAGAAACGATTGACGGGACTGTCGATGGCATTCGCAACAACTACAAGCTGTATCTGAATCGCGGGGTTGTCGCTGAATCGACTATTGAAACACGTGCCGCTGATCACGATGTACAATGACCACGAAGTCACAGACAACATCGACGGTGCAGGCGAAGTCGGGCGCGGCGACGGCAATTACCTCGTGCGTGACCCGGCGATTCGCGTCTGGCAGGAGTACGCAGATTGGGCGAATGGCGACCGCCCACAAACGGCCGCCGTGCGTTTCGGGTCAGCAAATCTGCAACAGGGCACCGATATCCTGCACGATGAGCAGGCCGACTTCTCAACCCTGAATCTCGCTCAGGTCAGCACGTTACACATTGGCCCGTTCATCAAAGGCGCAGCCAAGCCTGATGCGGCGGAACGCGGTGGAAAAAACATCGGCGTTTACAAAGTCAAAAAGGTTGTCGACGCCACGCATCTGCAAATCGCACCGCCTCTGAAGCAAACAAACTCCGCACCCTACAGCATTGGCACGCATCACTTCTTCGACAAAGTCGTCGGCAACTGCCACTTTCTGTTTCTGGATACGCGCGGCGAACGTTCCGAGTGGCTCGGTGTCAAAAAATCTCACGACGCAGATCGGTTTGTCCTCGGAGACACGCAGAAGGCTTGGTTCTTGGACAAAGTCACCACAACTCAGGCCGCTTTCATCTTCATCATTTCGCCGGATCCATGGTTCATCTACCACAGTGCGTATCATATGAAAGCGGAAAGTACGGAATCGAAAGGTGATGGCTATTGTGGCTTTGTTCACGAACGCGAAGAACTCACAGCGGTCTTGGGTGAACTGCAGAAGCCGGTTCTGCTGCTGACGGGCGATGTGCATCATCCCGTCGCAGCGCAGAGTACCGACAATGTCTGGGAGTTCCTGATCTCACCCGTGAATTCGGCCAATCACCCCATCGGCACCGCCGGGCTGCCGCCGCTTGGCGGCTGGTTCGACAGCGAAGGTCGAACGATCAAGATCAAGTGGCTGGGCGGCTATCCGGACAACGTGCATTACCTGCGACAGCGACACACTGCGTACGCCAGCGTCAACGTGAACAACATCATCAAAGCCGGACGCAATGACGGTCCTGGCTATCAGTTTATCGCCTACGACGCCCCGCAGGTTGTCGTCAACTTCCACGATGGCTACACGGGCGAACTGATGTACAGAGAAGGGATTTCAACGCTGGATGCACAGCCGCTAGGTACACCCGCCGAAAAACGGAACCGGTTTGGGCACTGGAACGAGTAGTTTGTGGATCCGTTCCGTGATGTTGCCAGCCTTAAATGCGACGTTAGCAGAGCCTGCGCCCGCCAATCTCATGGCCATTTATCGCGTTGCAAAATCACGCCGCCACGAACCGGAAAAATTCGCTAGACTCTGCAGATCATCATGGAACTCCTTGACCCAATCGCTTGGCATCGGCCCCAATGAAACGACTATCGACTCTAGTTTTGACTGCGGCCGTATTCACGGTGTTTCTGTCGGAAACGGCGTTTGCTCAAGGGAAGGCAGCAATCGACGCGGCCTCCGCTGGCACCGGCGACCCAATGGACTTGGCGTTATGCGTAGGCTTTGCCTTGGTCGCGTTACTGTTCTCATCGCTGTGTTCGGTCGCGGAAGCCGTCCTGCTCAGCATCTCGCCATCGTATGTTGCGAATTTAGAAAACGCGGGCGACTCCAACGCTCCACGAATCAAGAACATCAAATCCAATGTTGACCGTTCTTTGGCAGCCATACTAACACTGAACACAATCGCTCACACCATTGGATCGGGCGGCGCGGGAGCGTATGCCGCCAGATACTGGGGGCCAGGCACCGTGGGAATCGCGATGGTCGTACTGACGTTGCTGATCCTGTTCGTTTCGGAAATCATCCCCAAGACCATTGGCGCTGTGTGGTGGCGAAAGCTAGCCCCGCTCACGGCGCGGTTTATTAAGTGCTTGAACATCATCCTATATCCGTTTATCTTTGTCAGCGAAGTGATCACGAAATGGATGACGGGCGGCCATAGTCATCATTCGTTTTCTCGCGACGAGTTCACCGCGCTGGCGGACATCGGAACGGCAGGTGGACATTTAGACGAAAAGGAATCGCGGGTCCTGAAGAACCTGTTCCGCTTTCCGGACCTGTGCGTTGAAGACATCATGACTCCCAGCACTGTAGTCTTTGCACTTCAGCAGGACATGACGGCTCACGAAGCGCTTCAGCAGAACGAAAAAATGTTCTTTTCAAGAATCCCGATCTACGCTGAGAACCGCGACAGCATCACCGGATTTATTTTGAAGAACGAATTGCTGCTGGACAACATTCAGAACAACGGCAGCACGAAACTGAAAGACTTTAAGAAGCGTGAGCTACGCGGAATATTGGACGAAACGCGGCTAAGTATCGTGCTGGAAAGACTGCTGGACAACCGAGAACATATTCTGTTGGTCGTTGATAAACACGGCGGCCTAGAAGGCGTTGTCACGCTGGAAGACGTTGTCGAAACACTGGTTGGGGTGGAGATCGTCGATGAGGCCGACAATGACGTCGATATGCGAAAGCTGGCGCGTGAGAAATGGCACCAACGCATGCAGGCACTGGGAATCGACATTCGAGAGATCACTGAAGACAATAGCAAACCGAAGACGGCGATAGATTCCGCAGAGGATGTGAAGCCGTCGTGACGTCAGCTTGTTTTTTTACCCCTCGTTCCCATGCTCCTGCTTGGGAACGCATATCCGCAAAGCTCTGCTTTGCACGCGCTAGTGCACGCGCTAGTTGTCGCTGCGGTGTGAGTCGTTTGTTGCAAGTGGTCCGACAGTGGCGTTGTGGGTCACCTCGAAGCTGGAGCTTCTGGTATATGCGTTCCCAAACTAGAGTTTGGGAATGAGTGGGTCAACACGGCTCAATTTACGTCGGGCTGCCGCCAAAGCGTTTGGCGAAGCGAGTGGCTCGGTGATGAGCGTACCATTGTCGTTTGGCAATATCGGCGGCAAATCGACGTTTTCGGCTTCCATCTGGCATCTGACCGCTCCTGCTTGAGTTGACTTTGGCTTCTGACTACCGGAAGCGAAAACGTGGCAGATTTGTGACATGCTTTTCCGGAGCAATTGTGCGGAAAACAATATCCGTGTGTTTGCGGGCGATATTGCGGCTAGCCAGTTCCACGAAATCTTGGAGCAAAGACTGCATCGGTTTCACACACACGACGCAGACCTCTTTCCGTGGAGTGCCTTCACTTGACCTTCGACACCCGCTTGATCATCCTCACAGGGCACACGCCAACCAGAACGAGGTTTAATATGTCCCGACTGAACTTTCTGCTCACACTGCTGTTCCTGCTGCCGTTGCAGACAGCGTTCGCCGATGACGCGGAGCCGTTTCGGCATTCCCTAAGTTCTGCCGCGAATTCTCACAGCAACGTGGCATGGCGAACATCATCGAACGAAGTCAAAACCGATTGCCCGCACAAGTGGTCGATTGAAAAAAAGACGCTGCACGGCGGCAAGCAGGAAGGCGTCGAAACAATCACGATTGACAATGGCGTCATCCAAATTGTGCTGTGCCCCACGCGAGGCATGGGGATTTTACAGGTCACCAAAGGCGACCTGCAGCTGAAGTGGGACAGCCCCATCAAAGAAGTTGTGAACCCTCAATACGTGAATCTTGACAGTCGCGGCGGATTGGGATGGCTGGAAGGCTTCAACGAATTTCTGTGTCGTTGCGGCTTGGAAAGTAACGGACACCCAGGCACCGACAAGTTCATCAACAATGTCGGCGACGAAGCTGAAATGGACCTGACGCTGCACGGCAAAATCGCCAATATTCCGGCCAGCAGCGTCGATGTCGTAGTGGACCGAACAGCTCCCTATGCGATCCATATCACCGGTCAAGTCAATGAAAAGTTGCTGTTCGGCCCGAAGCTCGAACTGCACACGGAACTGGTGGTGGTGCCCGGTGAATCTTCATTCCAGCTCATCGATGAAATCAAAAACGTGGGTGCTCAGGAACAGGAATTTCAAATTCTATACCACGCTAATTTTGGCAGCCCGTTGTTGGAAGAAGGTGCGAAAGTGGTCGCTGCCGTCAAAAGCGTCAAGCCGTTTAACGATCGAGCGGCGGAAGGCCTCGACACATGGAATGTGTACGACGCGCCCACCACTGGATTCGTGGAACAAGTTTACCTGCTGGAACTTGCCGGAGACGATACCAATCACACCACAGCCCTGTTGCACAATCAAGCGGGCGATCAAGGAGCCACCATCAGCTGGTCGCTGGCGGAATTGCCGTACCTGACCGTCTGGAAAAACACGGGCGCATTAAACGATGGCTATGTGACCGGAATCGAACCGGGCACGAACTACCCGAACAACCGCAGCGTCGAACGCGCGGCTGGCCGAGTTCCCAAACTTTTGCCGGGTGCCAGCCATCAGATGACATTGAAGTTCGGACTGCATACGGGAATTGAAGAAGTGGGTGCCGCTTTGAAGTCGATCGAAATGATTGACTTCGAAGGCAAGGCCATCGACGGAAACAAGACTCCGGTCGACAGACTTCAGCGATAGCCGAACAGATGCCAAAACTGGGCCGCACGTGGCGTTTCAAGATTGTGATTTTTGCCGTGGTGACGATTGGTTCGCTGTTGCTGGCGGAATTGTTACTGCGCGCGATCGGAGTTGGATTCCCGCGACCGTATGTTGCTGATGACTTGATCGGAACACGGCTACAGCCCGGTTTTCACGGCTGGTTTGGTAAAGAAGGGGGAGCTTGGGTGAGGGCGAATTCGCTGGGTTTCCGGGACGACGAACACAGTCCCGAAAAAGCCGCTGGCGAACTTCGAATTGCCGTGTTGGGGGATTCCTATGTCGAAGCCGCTCAAGTCGCCTTGAACCACACGTTTTGGAAGGTTCTGGAATCTGAACTGAACGCCGGCTACTCGCGAAAATCACACCGAGTCATGGGGTTCGGAGTTTCGGGTTTCGGGACGGCTCAGGAATTACTGACCTTTCGACACTACGTCAAACCGCTGCGGCCCGACATTGTGGTGCTGGCGATGACGGTGACCAACGACCTGCGAAACAATTCCAAATCGCTCGAACCCGTGCAGGAGCGTCCATTTTTTGTGCTGCGAAATGGAAGACTTGTTGAGGATCACAGCTTTCGCCAGCATCCCATTTTCCTGAGCGCACAGAACAGCGGTACACAGTGGAAGACTTCGTTGATTAACGCTTCGAATGTTTTGCAGGTGGTTGCCGAATGGAGAGGTCGTCGCCAGCAATCGGCGCCGGAAACAGCAGAGCAGTCCACGGAAATGGGCCTAGATGAATCCATCTATCGAGCTCCCGTGAGCCAAGACTGGATCAAAGCGTGGGCCGTTACGGAAGCTCTGATTGGACAGCTGCACGAAGAAGTGACGGCGGCTGGAGCCAAGTTAGTGGTGGTCACACTGACCGATGGCATGCAGGTTCATCCTGACCGGCCGGCGACCGCAGCTTTTTGCCAAAAGATCGGCACGACCAATTTGACCTATGCGGATTCTAGGATTGCCGAGGTGTGCGAACAGCTGGGAGTCGCCGTGTTGAACCTCGCTGGCCCCATGCAGAAACAGGCAACTGCCGAACACACGTTCTTCCACGGGTTCAGCAACACCGCACTGGGGGAAGGGCATTGGAATGTTGATGGTCACCGTGCGGCAGGAACGTTACTCGCCGAATTTATACGAACGTCGGAAACAACTAAGCGCGACCGATGAGTTCTGGGATGGGCTTTCCATGGTCGACAATCGGCGTGGGACGACCGTTGAGGTCTTTCAGGAACACGTTTGTCGAATCGATGCCGAGGTGATGGTAGATCGTGGCCAGAAAATCTCCGGGACCGCAAATTCGCTCGATCGAATCTTCGCCGCGTTTGTCTGTAGCGCCGATGAAGCGACCGGTTTCGATACCACCACCAGCCCAGATGT
>JBDNHJ010000178.1:0-40709 GCA_041688835.1 Fuerstiella sp. | reverse complement strand
CGGCAGCTTCTGCCGAATTGCCCAATTGACTAGGGCGCATCTGCAAAGAGCGCCTTGAGGCAAATCTGGGACCAAGTCTCAAACTCATCAAGTTCGTGCAACAGTTGCTCCGGTGGCGCGAACCCTGCCTGTATCATCGACTTTTCGCGTGGGGTAACTTGTGCCGAGTCGAGGTTAAAAATGTGAACGACGCCTAAATGAACCTTTCCGACTTCAGTTTCGTCGTCGTTAATCAGGCCCACGCAGCGTTCCGTCCATTTCGCTGCCAGAAAGACTTCTTCCTCAATCTCGCGTTTCATTCCTTCAGAATAGGCCGAACCGACACCGTTGAGGTCCAGTGTTGAGACATGGCCGCCCACACCAACAGAACGTTTTGCGTGCAGACGCGCTTCGCCCTGATCGTTTCCGCGTTTGTAGCTGAACACCTGTCCAGCGTGCTGAAAAATGCAGTACGGAATCAACTGTTTGAAGGACGGGTCTTCTTCCATTTCGTTGCGAGGACGGTAGCTGGCGTGAATCGGGTCGAGCACCACATTCAAGTAACGATCGATTTCTCCGCAAAATCCTTGGAAGTGTCCGATCTCATGAAACACAGCGGTGGGAATCACCAACACCTGTTCGACAGGCGTGCTAACGGCATTTGCTGCTTCAGTCATTGAATGTTCCTTGTGTTGTCTGGTGGTGTATTCACGTGGCATCGGCTTCCAGCCTGTGTTGACGTCTTCACAGTCTGGAAGCCTGTATCACGTCAAGATGTTCTATCCAATCATCAGTTCACGCACGGCGCGTTCAATATCGGGGCAACGCATCAGTGACTCGCCGACCAACACACCGCCCACGCCCGCTTCTCGCAAGCGAACAAGATCGGCGTGGGTGCGAATTCCGCTTTCGCTGACCAACAGCACATCCTTGGGAATGCCTTGCATCAGATCGAACGTGTGTTGCAGAGATGTCACGAATGTTCGCAAATCACGATTGTTGATTCCGATCAACTTCGCACCCGTGTTCAGCACGCGTGGCAGATTGTCTGGTTCGTAAAGTTCGATCAGAGTGTCCATGCCAAGCTGGTGAGCGTAATTGTGCAGGTCCTGCAATTCGTCATCATTCAGGCATTCGGCGATTAGCAGGACACAGTCGGCTCCAGCCGCGCGCGCTTCCAGAATCTGATAGCGATCAATGATGAATTCTTTTCGCATCACGGGGATGTTGACCAGTGGGCGGATCTGTTTGAGAAAGTCCAGATGGCCCTGAAAGTACTTTTCGTCCGTCAAAACGCTCAGGCAGACAGCGCCCGCGTTTTCGTAGGCCGTGGCGATGGCCACGGGCGAAAAGTCGTCTCGAATAATTCCGGCAGAAGGCGACGCTTTTTTGACCTCAGCAATCAGACCGGGCTGCTGCGAATTTTGCAGGGCTGCCAGAAACCCACGCACTTCTGTCGCATGCGATAGCTGCTCTTCGAGCATTGCGAACGGCTGGCGTTGCTGCGCAAGGCGAACTTCCTGTCTTTTATGGGCAACGATCTCATCCAGAACGGTCGACAAAGAACTCACTCCGCAGTCTGATTTTTGTTAGAGACGCGTTCGTCGCGTCGCAAACAGCCAAACTCAGGCCGAGTTTCGCTACCATGCTACAATTAGAAGTCAGGATGATATCCTGCACGTTCGGCGAAACAACTTCCCTTGGCGTTCTTTCAGTTACTCCTTCCGATTCGGTGCTCGTCATTTTTACCTATCAAAAACTCCTGACGTTCGCTCAGGCCGAACCCGTAGCCGTTGAAGCCGTTGAAGCGACGCTGGGGAACGTTGTGGCCGCTTTGCTGGTGATGTCCGCCATGGCGGGCAGCCTGTTTATGATCACGATTTGGTGGCAACGCTACTCAGCGGGCAATCAGATTTTGCCTACGGCGACCAGAAAACCGCTCCGGGTTCCGCTGCCCCTGTTAATCGGTGGCATCGTGCTGTCGGGAATGATGGCCCTGACCGTCTTGATGGCGGTCGTGATTCCTGAAGACATGCTGCAGCAGCCTGTCGATGGCGACGCTGCGGTGGTGGACGTTGAGCAGCCAGCCGTTGCCGCTGCCGTTGCTGAGGCCGACGGGGTCGAAGGCGTTCAAGAACCGCCTGATGAAATTGCGGCAGCCCAAGACGGCAATCTGACGCCTGACGAAAACAGCGACGAAGGCGATGGTGATGAGGTTGCCAAGAAGGCTGGTCTGCAGGTCAAGTTTCATCGGATGCTGTGGCAAACCTTGACCATCAATGCGATCATGTTCTGTGTCTTTGGCGTCTTCACCTATCTGTCGCAGGCCAATCACAGTCGGCGATCGCTGTCTATTGATGAGGTTAGCTATCCATCGATCGGAGACGCAGCGAACCATTTCTTCGACGAAGATGCCTTAGAGCAAGATCTGGTCAACCCGTATTCGGGGCTCGATCCGTTTACGGACGACAATGGCGTTTCTCAAATCAATCCAGAGCCCTGGTCCTTCACCGCAGAATTGCGATTTGCCTGTGAAACATTTCTCGTCGCTTATCTGCCCACATCGGTGTTGAGGATTCTGATCGTCAAGGTTCTGCCGGACGCCCCATCGCACCCGTTTCTGGAAATGCTGGCCGATGGAGTCGACTGGAACATCATGGCGTTGATCGCTCTGATGGCAGTCGTGGTCGCACCGTTGGTTGAAGAGTTGCTGTATCGCGTGACGGTGCTAGGCGGACTTTGGCAACAGCACAATCTACTGTTGGCGTGGGGTGTTTCGTCGGTGCTGTTTAGTTTCGCTCACGGCTTCCCGGACAGTATCGCGTTGCTGCCCTTGGCATTCGCAATTGGCTACACGTACATTCAGCGCCGCAGCTATCGCACGGTCGTCTTAGTTCACTTTCTGTTCAACGGCTTTAACATGGCCATCGCCGGCGCGTCGATGTTGTGAAAGCTGGCGATCGCTTCGCTTAGGGCTTTAGGAAGTAGAACGTGCCGTCTTTCCACGAGAGTTCCATCACGCACCCTGCCCCGACGGCGACCTCTTTGCCGTTCACCAGTTGCAAAGTGGACTCAGGGCGTGGCTGTTCATCGATATGTGGCACCCACAAAACCGACTGCACATTCTCCGTGCAGCCTTCGCAACAGCAAATCAAATCGTCGCGCAGAACCGGCGGCAGAGTCGTGAACCCTTCGTCGGCGAAGAACGTGGTTCTTTCTGTGGGAAGCTGTCCTAGGCCCGGCAATTCATGGCTGTCGTCAGCCTGTTTCCGAGATCCATCCTCGAAGTCACTCATTGTCATCCTCCGTGTACAATCTCCGTATCGTACGTCTGTTAACAGGATCTGACGGCGAATGCAATTCTTCCGCGTTCCGAAGACTTGGCCGGGGTGCGCTGATTTTGCCCTATTCGAAGCTCATGTTTCGAATTCCAGCGACGTCTTGTATGCTTCTGGAATTAACAACTTGTCCCACCCCAGTATTTCATGACCCATGGCTAAAGATTTTTCCCCCCACCAACAAAAAGTCATCAAACGATATTACGAGAATCGTGATGCGATCGATGATCAGCGATTGGCCGAACTCGTCACCAACCTGTACCTGTCTTCGGGCAAAAAGCAGGAAAAAATGTGGGTGACGGCAGAAGACATCATGACGCGCATGGAGCTGCCCGCGACTCGGATTGCGCATGTGATGGAATCCAAAGATCCCGCGGTGCTGGCGCGCGTTGTGGAAGAACTTCAGAACGGGAAACTGACAAAGGGGACGGCCAAGAAAAAGAAGGCCTGATGTTTCCTCTGGTCCACTGAACAAAGTTGTCCAGTTCCATCTGGAGATCGGCGGAAGTTGCCGATTTGTCGTTTGTTGTGATCGATTACGTTGGTAGTGTTTGAAAACGTGTTTGCTGCGACTGTGTTATTACGTCGAAGTATTTTACTACAAGCGGATCTAATTCCAACGGCTGAGCCACTGAGCAATGAATTCTCAAGAACCCACAGTACGATTCGTCGATGGAACGCAGGCTCGCTCCAATCCAGTGCGCGTCGTTGCGATCGGTGATTGCAACACAATCACCGCAGATCCGCTGCAGGGAACCGTCGCTGACGGCTTGTCAGATGCTCTCAAACAGCGAGGCGTGAATGCGGAACTCGTCAACCTCAGCGGAGGCATGCGGACGACTCGCGAAGGCCTTGCAAATCTCACAGATCATGCGGAACCGGCCGACCTTGCTGTGGTGAATTTCGGCTTAGTCGATTCGTGGTCGACCAGCATTCCACGATTGTACGTTCGCTACTATCCCGATAACGCAGTCCGCAAGCGACTTCGCAAACTTGTGAAGTTTGTGAAACGGCGGCTACGTTCCCCAATCGGTCGACGATTTGTGCCTTTTGGGCGTGTTGTGCCTGTGCCAGAGTATATGGCCAATGTGTCGGCGATGGTTGAGCTATTGAAGTCCAGAAATTCGGACGTGCGCGTGTTTCTGTGGGGCACAGTTCCGGTGATTGACCGTCCGTATCGAATTCCGGACCTCACCGAATATAACTTGGCTCTGCAACAGGTCGCCACGGATCTGGGTGTGCATTATGTAGACTCTGCCAGCGTTGTGGCCGGATTGACGCCGGAAGACCGGTTTGTCGATGGAGCCCATTTGTCTCCCGCCGCAGTGGCGTTGATCGGCAAACACATCGTCAATGCCTGCTACGGCGAAGCAGAATCGTCCGTCGGGGTGCAGGTGCGTCGAACCGCGTGATCTGACGGCAATTCGAACTATCGCTGACGATGTTGATTCGACTATCCTACCCTGCCTTCAGCCTTGCACTGGCGATTGTTCAGTTGTTGGCTGCATTTGTTTCTGCCGGGTAAGGATTCCATGGCTGCACCACTCACCATCGTTCAATTGTTGCCTCAGCTAAATGCTGGCGGCGTCGAACGCGGAACACTCGAAATCAACCGCGCGCTGGTGGCCGCAGGTCATCGCAGTCTTGTGATTTCCGGCGGCGGTCAGCTGGTGACTCAACTGCAGGCTGAGGGCGGTGAACACGTCGAAATGCAGGTTTGGAAGAAGAGCCCCCTGACGCTGAGTACCACGCGCCATTTGCATCGCTTTATGCTGGACGTTCAGCCCGATGTCATGCACGCTCGATCACGCGTCCCCGCTTGGGTGACTTGGTTGGCGTGGAGAAAACTGCCCGCAGCAACGCGTCCCAAATTCATGACGACGGCGCATGGGATGAATCGTCCCAACATTTACAGTCGCGTGATGACATACGGCGAACGGGTGATTGCTGTGTCGAATACCTGTCGGGATTTTTTGCTGAATAACTACCCAACCACGGATCCCGATAAGGTCACGGTTGTGCATCGTGGTGTTGATCCGCAGGAGTTTCCGTACGGTCATCAACCTTCCGCAGAATGGCTCAACGACTGGTATGCACGCTATCCGGCGTTGAAAAATCAGTTTGTCGCCGTCGTGCCTGGCCGGGTGACTCGCTTTAAGGGGCACTTGGATTTTATTCAGGCGATCGCGATTCTTCGAGACCAAGGGAACATCATTCATGGAGTCATCGCCGGCGGCGAAGACCCCCGACGGGTCAATTATGCCGCTGAATTACGGGCGCGAATTGCTGAGCTGCGTCTGACCAGCCAAGTCACGTTCACGGGGCATCGTGCTGATATCAAGGACGTGGTGGCGGCGTGTGATGTGTCTGTGTCGACGTCCATCAAGCCGCCCGAAAGTTTTGGTCGAGCCGTGTTGGAATCGATTCGACTCGGGAAAATCACGCTGGGATACGCTCACGGCGGTGTCGGGGAAGTCCTATCCACCGTTTTCCCCGAAGGTCGCATTCCGCTGCAGGACGTCGCGACCTTGGCGGCCCGCCTAAAGGATGCCAAGGATGGGCAGATCGTGATTCCTGCTGAGAACCGCGAATTCCTGTTGGAAACGATGCAATC
Organism: Fuerstiella sp.; assembly: GCA_041688835.1. Taxonomy (GTDB): domain Bacteria; phylum Planctomycetota; class Planctomycetia; order Planctomycetales; family Planctomycetaceae; genus Fuerstiella. The sequence goes on along the minus strand of JBDNHJ010000178.1, from coordinate 34,778 downwards.
GCGGACTCTGGACATCTACAGAGACGTTACCGCCGTGCGCAGGAATCGCAGCGCTGCTTGAAGGCGTCGCTGGATCGCGGAACGTACGATCATCCTCGCCGTGCGTTAAGTTTTCGTCATGGTGTCGGCGCGATCACGTTGCGCCAGCGTTTGGGGATCGCCGCGAAAGCCCGGTCGTAAGTGGCGTCCAGTGGCAGAGGCACATGAGCGCCTGGGCGCAGAAACAGGGGCATGTCAGGCATCGAATCGCCGACCGCCACGGGCTGCACGTACGCACGAGTCGCTCCGATCGGGCTGGCTTCGTAAGCGGCCAGCGTTAGAGGTTTGTCGGGCGTGGCGTATTCCTGTGCCGTCATTTCATTCCATAACAAAGCATGGATGCCATCTGGATCGCGTGGGCCGGGCGGGTGCAGATCGATCAAGATCAGGTGAACGCCGTTCGTTAGCAGCTCGGCCGCTTTATCGATCAGTGACCGCATGGCGATCTTGCTGGACTTATTGCCTCGAGAAACGATTTCGACGACAGCAATAATTTCGTCGCCACTGACATGGCGCACGGCGACAAGACTTTGTTTGCGACGGTAGAATTGCAGATTGGCTTCGGCGGTGAGTTCTACCTGCGGTGCAGCGAGCAGAACGTTCGTGGACGCCTGAGGGTTGTCGGAGTCTGATGGCGGTTGATCGTCCGCAAAACCGCCGAGTGCGTCATCCGATTGTAGGGTGAGCACATCCGGACCGAACGGCCCAGATTGCTGTTCTGCCAGAGCGTAGTAGTTGTCCGGCAGCAGGCCCGCGTTGAGAGCTCGAGAAATTTCTTCGATCCATGCGTGATGAAAGTGGTGAAAAATCCCAGCTTCCACGTGGCTCCAGTCGTGTATTGGCATTGTTGGTGTCTCCTGTTGGCCATTATCCAGCCTCGGGAGTTCATGTCCAGCCGGAAAGATGCCCGGCGAATCAACAGTGCGCCCGCGCGTTTGGCAGCACATCAAGCGCTCCGTCAGTCTGGTCCTCGGCTGCTCGGAGAGAACGTTGCTAGGCTGCCGCTCGGTTTGCTTGGCTGGGGCGAATCTGCGAGATGCGTTCTTCATCAGCTGCTGATTTGGTGACTGCACCGATGCCGTAGCCGTCCTGCCACTCGTCTGAAATCAGGTCTTCGCAGCAAAAGCCCGCCGCTTTGATGTCCTTCCAGAGTTCCGGAACTCCACCCGCCCAACGCAATGTCGGCACGTTAAAGCGTGATCGGAAGTCAGGCTGAATGTCGTGCATGGCCACGATGCCGCCCTGTTTGACCATGGGCAAGTACGCACAAAAGTCGGCTTTGGCACCGTCGTAGGTGTGGTCGCCATCAATGAATAGGACATCAATGCCATCGGAACCGGCCCATTCTTGCACACGTTCAGCGGTTTCTGCCGAGTGGCTATCTCCCTGCCAGAATTCGATCGATCGGCCCTTGCATAGCTTCTGCAGCCGATTCCGCCGCCGTCTGCCGTAGTCGATATCCATCGAAACAATCGTGGCTTCTGGTGCTGCTAGGCTCAATAGAAACGAACTTCCCCCACGTCTGCCGCCGATTTCCAGAATGCGTTTTGGGTTGGCGGCCACGACCTTCGCTAGGAAAGCATTAAATTCTGACTTCTGCTGGTCCACTCGAAAGTTCCGGCACTGGCACAGATATTCCACCTGCGCACCCAGAGTTGGCAGTGCGATGACTGCTGCCGCCACATCATCCGCATCGGAAGCCAAAGAGACCTCGCCGTGTGTCGAGTATTTCCCACTCAACGCTCTGACGAATTTCTTGATCATCAATCTTTATCCTCAAATTTGGCCCACTTTGGTCTGGCAACGTCAGATCTGCGCATGTTTGGCATCCGCCGTCACTCACGCTGCTGTTCTCTCTGGTTTCGTGATCGCAGCTGGCGGATCTTGAGTCAAAGTCCGAATGGCTTCTTGTGTTTTCAGCAATCGCATTAAATTGAGATAGGCCACTGTGATCGACATCGCCAGTCCCGCAGTGCCTCGCAGCGCGTAGCGTCGACCGATCCAGACCTTCAAAAATGTCAGTGGGAATTCCGTCCAAAGCCTGACGGGAAATAGAAAACTTTGCTTCGAATTCACGCGTTCTTGGGCCACTTGAGTGGAATAGAAGTTGATTTTTTCCAGAGTCGCCTGCCACGAAATGAACGAAGTGTGAAAGATTCGCCCTTTCAGCCGACTGGTTTTGCCACTGCGAATTTCCACGCGATCCTGATAACGATGGTCTGACATACGACCGAAATCGCGGTGGTATAGCCGCAAAATGTCATAGCTGTACGCATGCCAGCGAGGCTTCGCTTCGCCGGGCAACACATCGGTCACTCGAATCTGAAACGCGGCCTGTTCGGCGGTTGCGGCATTGACGGCTTGTTGAATTTCCGCCGCCAATTCCGGAGTGACTTCTTCGTCCGCATCGATGTTCAACACCCACTTGTTTCGGCACTGTTCTTCGGCAAATCGCTTCTGCGGGCCGTACCCAGTCCAGTCCCGATGCAGCACGCGAGCACCCAGTGACGCCGCGATCTCAACCGTGTTGTCGGTGCTTCCCGAATCGACCACGATGACCTCGTTCGCCCATTCTACCGCCGAGCGAACCGCGCGCGAGATCCGTGGCGCTTCGTTCTTGGTGATGATGTAGACGGAAACGGGCTGCTGCTTCATGATCGGACAAACGTACCGCACGGGGCGATTTCAGTGCAAGACCAGAACTCGGAAAGGCGTGTTGAGCCAACAACTTGCGTCGATCAATTCGACATAGACACGTTTTCAGAATCTGTGTCTAATTTGCCGCAAGAAACAACTGTGATTTGCGTTTGCGGAGCAAACTGGCGAATTGCCAGCAGATCACAGAATCAGGCCCGACGAAAGGAAGCGAGACGGTCAGGATGGAAAACGTTACCCGCATTGGAAAATATCTGTGGCCCTATCGGTATACGTTTACCGTATCGATCGTGTGCGCGGTCGGTATTGCTGTCTGCTGGTGCGCCAATCTTTCTGCCGTCGGACCCGTCGTTAAGATTCTGTTTGAGAACGACAGTATTCATCAATTTGTCGATGAAGAAATTTCGCTGGCCAACGAAGCGATCGCTCTGGAAACGGCATACCTTGCTGACGGAGTCGCCGCTGGTGATCTCACCAAACGGGCCAAAGTTCAGGCGCGCTTGGCGGAAGCGACCGCCAGTTTGAACACCTATACGAACGTCAAAACGTACATTATGCCGTACGTTCCGGTGGATCGATTCAAGACCGTCGGCGTGATTCTGGGGTTCGTGTTTGCTGGTACGTTGCTGAAGTGTCTGTTTATCTACAGCCAAGAAGTGTTGGTTGGTCGGGTAATGACTTTGGCGGCCAACGATATTCGGATGGACTGTTTTCGCAACGCGCTGAAACTGGACCCTCAGTCGACTTCAAGAGAAAGTACGTCCGGTTTACTGGCCCGCATGACAAATGACATCCAACTGCTGACGATGGCGATTAGCGCCTTTGGAACGCGGTTGATTCGTGAGCCTTTGAAGGCGATGGCCTGCATTGGTGCCGCGTTTTACATCAACTGGCGTCTGACATTGATGGCAGTCATGGTCGTGCCGCTCATCGGCTTCTTTTTGGCGAAGTTCGGACGCAGTTTAAAGAAAGCCGGTAAGAGTGCGCTGCAGAGTGTGGAGACGATTTATGACGCGATCAGTGAGACCTTCGAATCTTTCAAAGTTGTGTCCGCCTTCAGTGGACAGAGACGCCAGCGGAAACAGTTTTTGAAAGCGAATCGTGATTTCTATACGCATACGATGAAATGCGTGAAGATGAATTCCCTGATCCGCCCCACGTCAGAACTGATGGGCGTGATGGTGGTCATGGTGGCCTTCACGCCTGGCGTTTATATGGTTTTGGAGCAAACGGATACCATCTTCGGCATTCAGCTGGCTCCAGAAGCCATGACGATTACTGAGCTGATGACACTTTACGTGTTGTTGGCCGGCGTCTTGGATCCCGTCCGAAAGCTGTCGACCGTGTTTGGTCAAATCAAGCTGGGGATGGCTGGAGCTGACCGAGTGTTCGGACTGATTGATACGAAAAGTCTTGTTCGTGAGCCAGAAGTCGCGCGCAAGATGGCGCGGCATGGTGAGTCGATTTCTTTTCGAGACGTGTCGTTTCGCTACCAAACAACGGAAGGCGATGAAGCGCGTCCGTTGGCTTTGGATAAAGTCAATTTGACATTCAACTTCGGAGAAGTCGTGGCCATCGTCGGTGGCAACGGGTCCGGAAAATCCACGCTATTGAGTCTGCTGCCACGCTTTATGGACCCGGAATCGGGCGTTATCCTGGTTGACGACGTACGGATTCAGGAGTATCGGACAATCGATTTGCGCCGGCAGATCGGGCTTGTCAGTCAGGAGACGATGCTGTTTGACGATTCGATCTACGAGAACATTCGGTACGGAAATTTCGAGGCGGATCGAGAAGCCATCGAAAATGCCGCCAAGCAAGCTCATGCGTGGGAGTTCATTTCTGCCCTACCAGAAGGTCTCGACACACAGATTGGTCGGGGTGGCGGCAGGCTGTCCGGCGGGCAGCGCCAGCGGATTTCGTTGGCTCGAGCAATCGTGCGTGATCCTTCGATTCTGATTTTGGACGAAGCGACGTCAGCCGTCGATGCGGAGAGCGAAGATTTGATTCATCGAGTTCTGAAGACGTTCTCTGAAGGCCGCACCGTGTTTATTATTACGCATGCCTTGAGTGCTACGTTTCTGGATCTTGTGGATCGTATCGTGGTGATGGAACAGGGAAAAGTCGCGGCCGTGGGCACGCATGCAGAACTACTGGCCAAGTGTCCTCAATATCAGCGATTGTCGCAGGCTGGTAGCGGCAGCGTAGCTGCCTAGCCGCCAAGAACCTTAAGTTCCGTCCGTTTTCTGGAAGCTCGAGTGAGTCAGGATTGGAATGAATAGAGCGACAGATTTGTCATTTGTCATCTTTCATTTGTCATGTCCTTCAAATGAAAAATGACGAATGGCAAATAACGAATGACAAATCCTCCGAAACACACACACACACACACACACGAAACTTGTCTCAGGCGACGTGCAAGAGGCCGGACGAAATTTGAGGTTTCTCGCACTAGCCGCCGTCTTTGCCAGCGTTTCTCTGTGCGTTGCCGGCTAAGGGTCGTGCAAAAACATGTCTCCACCGATGTCAAATCGGCGGGGGCGGGTGGCGTAAATCTATGGAAACCTACGACGATTATCGACTGAAAATCTGGTGCCTGATGGACGGCAAGGCTGGCCATCAGAATCAAGTGTTGGGCTGCGCCGAAGCGATTCAAAGAAAGACGGCAGCGGGAATTTATCCAGTCGATCTGTCCGGTTGGAACCGTGGCGTGCGGTCGATCTTTCGCGCCGACAAGTCATCACTGCCAGATGTTGCCCCCGATTTAATGATTGGCGCGGGACATGCGTCTCATGTTCCGTTGTGGACGCTGCGTCGAAGATTTGGCGGACGGTCTGTTGTGTTGATGAAACCGTCTTTGCCACTGGCGTGCTTTGATATCTGCCTTGTACCGGACGTACACCGATTAAAACGCGTGCCTGCCAACGTGATTCTGACCACAGGTGTGCTCAATCGCGTGTTGCCGGGAACCAGTAAGAATGCGAAGGCTGGTTTGTTACTGATCGGTGGTCCTTCGGCGCATTATCGCTGGTCCGACGAAAAAGTTTGGCAACAGGTGCGGGAGGTTCTTGATCGAGAGTCAGATGCCACTTGGACGATTGCGACATCTCGTCGAACACCGGAATCGTTTTGCCGAACGTTAAGCAATCACTCGACCGTGCAACTGATCAAACCTGATGATGTGGGCGCGGATTGGTTGCCCACACAGTTGTCGAAGGCGGCCGTTGTTTGGGTTTCTGAAGACAGCGTGTCGATGACCTATGAAGCTCTGACTTCAGGCAGTCAGGTCGGGATTTTGGAACTGCAACGCCACCGGAACAATCGCGTCACCGACTGCATTGATACCTTGGTTGATGCTGATTTGGTGTCTCGATGGTCAATATGGCATCAATCCGGCCTGTTGCCGCCACGTTCGCAACGATTTTGCGAGGCTGAGCGATGTGCGACAGAGGTTTTGGCGCGGTTGCCGGCACGCTTTTCGACGAATCCCACAAGCCGAGCAGCCTAGACCCAAGCGTCACTTCAACAAGCTCTGAAAACTAGCATTCCTTCCGATTCGCCTGTTGCACTACACTTCCCGGTGTGGTCCGTGCAGACAAGGAAATCGTGCAGGCCACCAACTGTCCCAAATCAAAACACCAACGAAGCATCAAAGAAGGATCCGTCAGATGGAACTGGCACCTTGTGATCTCTGCACTGGCAGTGAATTTCAGACGATTGCCGATCAAGATCGTCATGGTCAAAATCTGCAGACAGCAATCTGTACCACCTGCGGTCTGGTTCGCCATGCGAAGGTGCCCACGGAGCTAGAGCTGCAGCAGTTCTACTCCACAACCTATCGCGAGGACTACAACGGCGAACGTACGCCTGGTCCACGTCGTATTATGCGGGCTTGGAATAACGGCGAACGGATCTGCAATCAGGTGTCTCCGCTGTTGCAGACCAACAGTCGTGTGCTGGAAGTAGGCGCTGGCATTGGTTGTACGGTGAAGGTCTTCGAAAAAAGCGGGTTTGCGGCAGAAGGAATTGACCCCGGTGGCGAGTTCCTGAAATTTTCGCGTGACAAACTGCACGCCAACGTACAGGTCAGGAATCTATATGATTTGCCGAAGCAGCAAGACTACGACGCCGTGCTATTGGTGCATGTGATTGAACATTTGCGGTCTCCCCGCGAAGCGTTTGAACATATCGCTGGGTTAATCAAGCCGGGCGGAATGTTCTATGTGGAATGCCCCAATCTGCAGGCTCCGTTTGCTCGCCGAAGCAAGCTGTTCCACACGGCTCATATTCACAACTATGTTCCGGCCACATTGCGGATGTTGGCCGAGTCTTGTGGTTTCCGTCTGCGAAAACGTTTCGGGGACGACCAAGATACGAATCTGCAGATGCTGTTTCAGCATTCCGGCGAAAAGCAGCTGACGATCGATCCTGACAACTATCACAGAACCGTGAGTGACCTCGATCGATCCAGTCCCCTGCCCTATCACCTGCGTTGGCGGTACGTGACGGATCGACTGTCCAAGGTTTCCAGCTACACCAGCGAACACTTCCGCGCGAAAAAGTTTGTCTCCAGTTTGGTTGAAGACTGTTCCGCAGGTTCTGTGGATTCGCACCCCGGCGAACTACGCCGTGCGGCGTAGAGAATAAGTTCGTGACCCAGTGCTGATCGCCTCATCTGATGAATCAAGCATCCGTGAATTCTGCTCAGACATCTGAAACAACACCCACGGTGTTGTGGTGGAGCCGTTCTGGGCGAGACTATTCTCGCGATCGTGTCCTGCGACAGGCTTTTCGCAAACTGGGCTGGGCGATCGATGATTACGCGCCCCTGTTGAGCTCCACGGCAGACATCGAAGCAAGTTTGCGTGGAGTGAAGATTCCACAACTAGTGTGGGTGCCCTGCTTTCGCCAGCGTGATGCTGCGGCTGCTGGGCGATGGGCGCGAAAGCATAACGTTCCTGTGGTGTTAGATCCGCTGATCAGCGCATGGGACAAACAGGTGTTTGAACGTCACAAGCTGCCGGAGAATTCTGTTCAGGCGCAGCGACTGCTGCGTTGGGAATCGAGACTCTTTAACAACAGCGACATGGTGATCGCCGACACCAACTGCCACGCTGAGTTCTTTCGCACAGCGCACCATGTTGATGCTTCAAAGCTGGCGGTTATCCCTGTGGGGGCCGAAGAGGAATTGTTTGTTCGGCAGCCGCAACCAGCTGCATCCAGCATGTTGCGCGTGCTGTTTTATGGAAGTTTTATCGGACTTCAGGGGCCTCAGTTCATCGCGCAGGCGGCCAAACACGTGCCCGAAGTGTCTTGGACATTCATCGGTTCCGGCCCTTTGCTGGATCAGTGTCGTGATATTGTCCACAACGCAGATCACGTGGAATTTATTCCTCGAGTTCCTTACGCAGAACTGGCGTCGCGGATTGGCGCAGCAGATGTGCTGCTCGGTGTCTTTGGTACGTCCCGTAAAGCTGGTCGTGTCATCCCGAACAAAGTGTATCAGGCCATTGCCTGTGGTAGGCCGGTCATCACGCGCGTTTCCGATGCCTATCCGCAGTCGCTTCGAACGCCATCGGCGGCGGATTCTGGAATCACGTGGGTGTCCGCTGGCAGTTCTCCGGCGATCGTCGCAGCTGTGCGGTCGATCGCCAAGGCACGGCAGGCGCTTCCGGCCATGGGTGAGTCTGCATCGGCAACCTATGACAAATATTTTAGCAATCAGGTCGTGCGCGAGTGTCTGTCTGCTGTCTTGCAGCAGATTTTGCCTGCTCAGGCGATCATTCCGCAAAGGGCCGCGTGATGTGGCTTACTGTGCGGCGACCTGATCTTGACGTTTGGCTGGGACATAAGTTCAATTTGCCAAAGACTTAAAGCATATCGCTCCGGCGGAGATTGCATTCAAATCGAACGGGGATGATAAGTACGGCCATGTTCTTTCTTTCGAAACAAAAGCGGCAAGAACGCCGCCAGCTTGAGTACCGACGTCGGATTGCGAAGTTGTGCGAGGTGGAGACCGTCGCTGCAACGGCGCAGAATGGTGTCGTTGTGACTGTGATGATGACCAAGAAACCGGACCCGCAGCGTGGGGTGCCGATTACTGACGGCTATCTGGAATACATCAGTCCGTGGTGGACAACGATGAACAAGGTCGGCTTGCAAGGCGTCATTCTGCATGATGGCTTGCCTGAAGACGTGATTCAGGAAGCCACCACCGATTGTGTGTCGTTTCAACGATGTGAGTTGGGCGAGTTTCCGATTCTGCATCAACGACATTTCGCAATTCGCGATTTCTTGATGAGCTCAGACGCGGAATACGTTTTGGTCACTGACGTATCTGACGTTGCGATAAAACGCGACCCGTTTGAACTGATTGCGGCGCACGCGTCTGACGTCAAGCTGGTGATCGGATCAGAAGCCAAAACCATCGGGCGCAATAAGTGCTTGAAGTCTGAATTGACGCGGCAATACGGCCACGCGGAGTTTCTGGATCGTAAAGTCGTGAACCCTGGAATTCTTGGTGGTCATCGAGAAGACACGATTCACTTTTTGGATCTGCTAACCGTTGAAATTCAGCGATTGAAAGACTGCCTACTGGCATCAGATATGTCGATCATCAATCACGTGTTTCATACACACTATGATTTTTCGGATGTCCTGACCGGGCCTCCGCTGCATTCCGGATTTCGTCAGTGGGAATACGATACTCAGGCGGCAGTGATGCACAAATAGAAATTCGTGTTGATTCGTAGTTCAAGACTAGCAGTACGAAGAAGCCGGTAGGGTGAGGGAATTTGAAATGAAAAAATGGTTGACATATCAACTTCGAAAACTGACTCGGCCCAAGGTCGTACAGTGCGACAATGTCGCGTTGTATATCGGTGACCTTGCCGGAACCTCCTACGCGCGATCGATTTACCGAGGATCGCACGAACGTGAAGAACTGGACGTGATTCGCAGGCATCTGAAACCGGACGATCGCGTGTTGGAATTCGGCAGTGGCATTGGGCTGATTACTGCCACTTGTTGTCAGATCGTCGGATCTGAAAACGTGGTGACGTATGAAGCCAACCCGGCGATGGAGTCATTGCTGCGGAAAACATTTTCGTTGAATGGGATTGCCCCTGATCTGCGAATGAAGATGGTCTCCATCAATAGCGGACAGGAAAAATTCTACGTGTCTGATCGATTCGTCGTCAGTAGTCAAATCAATCACCAGGCGAATGCGAATGAGCTTTCCGTGAGCTCAGACGGCTTTCAGGATGTTGTGCGAGAAGTGCAGCCCACGTTTTTGGTCATGGATATCGAAGGTTCAGAAGTCGATCTGGCGGATGAAGCAATCGACCTCGGGTGCATCACAAAAATGTGCGTGGAAGTGCATCCGAATATTGTGGGTGACGAGCCAACGTCGCGATTCATTCAGTCACTTTTGAACCGCGGTTTTCAACTCGACCTGTCGTCATCAAGAGGTGATGTACTGTTCTTTCATCGTTCGGTGGCCAAGTCGGCTGGCAAAACGGCTGGCGAGTTGCGGGCCGCTTGAAGCCGATCACAGAACATCAGCCGGTTTGGCGTTAGCCACGGTTCAAAACAACCGTGGCTAGCGCCAAAACGGCTGGGAAATACGAACCACTTCAGACGGCTGAGGTGTTACGAAAATCTAAGATTCATTTACGATATTTTCAGGACGAAAACATGTCTCGAACGTCACAAAAAATCGGCAAGATGCTGCGATTCTTCCACGCCGACGAAGCCGCAGACCCAGCCGCCATTGACTCGCCCGACTACGCCCGCGGACTATCTTTCGGCGAGCGGTGGTCTGGAGCTCCGGCTGCTGAAGCGGATGGCAGTCCTGTTCCGGCGGCCGACAATCCGTTGTGGACATACTTCTGTGAACACGAAGAGGGGCCGGGCATTTGGAAGTGGACACATTACTTCGATGTCTACCACCGTCACTTCGCTCGCTTTCGTGGACAAAAAGCCAACATGGTTGAAGTCGGCATTTACAGCGGCGGAAGCCTCGGGATGTGGAAGAATTACTTCGGTCAGAACATCCACATTCATGGTGTCGACATTGAAGACGCCTGCAAATGTTATGAAGACGCGCAAACCACAGTGCATATCGGTGATCAGGAAGATCGTTCGTTTTGGGCGGACTTCCGCACCAAAGTCGACAACATTCAGATTCTGCTGGATGACGGCGGACACACTCCTGACCAGCAGATGGTCACGTTGGAAGAGATGTTGCCAGTGATGCCTCCGGGCAGCGTTTACGTTTGCGAAGATATCCATGGTGTTTCCAATCGATTCACAGCTTTCGCGGCCGGTCTGGTGACATTGTTGAATGCGCAGAACACCGAACGTGGACCGATTCCGGTGGCGACAGCGACACCGATTCAGCAGTCGCTGTGTTCGATTCATTTCTACCCCTACATGTTGGTGATCGAAAAGAACGCGGTCGCGCCTTCGCGTTTGGAAGCACCGAAACATGGCACAGAGTGGCAACCCTTTCTCGGCTAGTGCCTTATGGAAATCGCAGACAGTGTGTTCGAATCCGCAGCGGGACTCCCGCTCTGCAGAAAGTGTATTTGATGGGCCTTGATGCCAATGGAGCCAGATTTCTACTGCATGCACGATCGATGGGCGTCAGTTTTGACAAGACGCTGATGATCGGTCGACAGGATTTGCATCTGTCTCGAGAATCTCGTGTGGACCTGATTCGCGAATACCGAACTCACTGCGTGACAGGTGCGGATACGATTCTGCAGCAATCGACGTCTGAATACGCAGAAGATTTTATCACGTGCTTGGGCGCGACGAACGTTGATTCGATGGATCATTCGTCCTTCGAAGGGGCTGCGATTTGCCATGACCTGAACGAACCCATTCCCAGCGACTTGGCGGCACAGTATGACGTTGTCTTGGACGGCGGGACTTTGGAACATGTGTTCAACGTGCGAGAAGCATTTCGCAATTGCATGAAAATGGTGAATGTCGGCGGACACTATCTGGGGATCAGTCCGGCCAATAATTTTATGGGGCACGGATTTTATCAGTTCTCACCCGAGTTGTTCTTTGAACTCTTTTCGGCCGCGAACGGTTTCGAAGTGCAGCAGGTGATCCTGTTCGAACACCGCCGCAACGCGCCATGGTACGAAGTGATCGCACCCAAGACGGTTCGCAGTCGCGTGTCGGTCAAGAACTCAGAACGGACCTATGTCCTAGTGATTGCCAAACGCATCGCTGACGTGGAAATTTTCGCCACGTCGCCTCAACAAAGTGACTACGAAGCGGCGTGGCATGGTGCAGGCGATACGGCTCCCATGCGATCGAAACGCAGTGAAGGCGTTGTTGCCAGCTTGGTCGAAAATCTTAAGCGGCTGAAATGTCTTGTCTTGCGGCAGACGTATTTCGAACCGTTGTACTTCAAACGCATTCGCTGATTGCGGCTCTAGCCGTGATTAAGCTTTGCGATGGCTTCCACACGTGTGGGAAGATGCACAAGGCTGTTGGCGGAGTCGGACGCACGTTCCAGCAGCAGCAGTTTTTGCATCAGGTCTTTAAGCTGATCCGACAGGCCGCACAGTGCCATTCCCCCCTGTTGTTGACGAATCGTGATGCTTAGCTTGACGACCATCCCGATGAAGAGTGAGCCGAAGTATCGTGTCTGAGTTAAGTCAAGCACGACTCGCTTGGTGTCTGATAAATGGAATTGTCTGCAAATTTCGTTGTAGTCGTGGCGGAAGTCCGCGTAGCAGCTGGTCGAAATTTCGCCACGGAACGCGGCGACGAGACAGGTGTCCTGTTCGTTGATTTCGAAGCCGTACTTGCTCATGGGTCGGATTCCAGAAGGCCACTGGATGCAGTTGAAGGACAGCGCGAATCGAACGTTATCGTTACATGAGACATGAACGTTTCAAGACTAGATTGCAGACTAGATCTCGTTTTTCTGCATCGGGCCATCTATTTTCGGTTTCCGTCGACAAGTACTGTACGGGTTTCTAGTACTTGGACACCAATGTTCTGAAAGTGTTCTGTTGCTGCGGCCAGATTGGTGAATTGCTCTGGATCAGTCAGCATGTCATCGCGCGGATCCGCCATGAATATGAGCGACTTCGGCCGCATGGCATTTGGTGTGACGTCGATTGTCGATTGGCCGCTGGCGTCTACTTTTGCGTCCAGACTTTGATGTCGTCAATCTCAACGCCATCACCTAGGCATCGAAACACGAGCGTGGGCTTTTTGACACGGAATGTGGGATCTGACGCTGTTAGTTTTTTGTCGTCGATTCTTGCCGTCACGTGCGTCCCCCACGTCGTGACTCGCAATTGATACCAGCGGTCAATCTCAAAGGGCGTTTTTTGTTCCGCCAGTTTCTCGTTCGGGGCTTCTTCCGGACGGTTCTTATCAACGTGTTTCATGATTTCCCACGACTTGGGTGTCACAATCACGGAGAACAGATGGCCTTTTTTATCGAGTTCGCCTTTTGCTGGATCGAAGCCGAAATGGAACGACTGGCAGTTTTTTCTGAGGCGAAACCTGAACTGGTAGACAGCGTTTTGCGTGACAAGAGTTTTGCGAGTGGCTGCGGAGTGCTTCTCTTCTGTGACCTCTTGCCCGGTCAGCACACCGTTCACAATTTTCCATTCACCGGTTGTTGAGTTCCAGCCCTTGCCGAGTTCTAACCGGTCGAATGAGTCTTCGAGTGCTACGTTGCTGTTGGCGGGGGCTTCGTCGGCTTGTGTGAGGCCGGCTGCCGAAAGCGGAACCAGCGCTATGGCCAGTGCCCAGTGCATAGCAAACTTGTGGATGATCATGTTATGTTTCTTCAAGCTGGCAAGCATGCGGAACTCTCACGCCAATTGCAGACTGCATTACGCCCGGTGAAAATCAGATTCATCCACAACGCAAACGGAGTCGAGTCTTTATTCGCCACCGAATGGAACGATCGATTCCGTGATGTAATCTGCTGGTTGAGACAAACTATCTTCCACGATTTGCTGAGTCACCTGCTGTCGCGAAGGAGCAGCCTGTGGCTGGGGCGGCTGTGTTTCAGTTGTCTGAACTGAGCTGCTCAACCGTGCGTCTGTTGTTGTTGTTGTTGTTGTTGTTTCGAACATGTTTGTTTCCGTTGATGAATTCAAAGTGCCAAGGTTTACCGAGGTTGGCAATTATTGACGCAGTTGTCGACACAGACAAGTACAACTGGCCGAGGGATCGCTGCAATTGGCTGATCGGTGGGGAAACATTGGGGTTTTACCGAGGTAGCCATCAACAACGACAGTCAGCGCAAAGAAAAGGGCACCGGTATGATACCGGTGCCGCGAGGGGACGCATCTTTGAACACGGGAAGTGAAGGGAGAGTGGGGAAGGGATTGGAAGTGGTGAAGGGAGAAAGGGACGGGACAGCGGTCAGCCGAAATTCAGGAAGGGGGTAGCTGACCAGTGTTTCAGGCCGCTAGGTGAAAGATTCCAGCTTCCACGCAACGGATTCGGTTTCACAGTAGCAATTAGTCTCGATCGCGCAGTGCGAGTTCGGACCGTTCAGGACGGCTGGTTGCAGCTGTTTGAGTGCTCGATTTTCGGGCCGTCCAGCCACGTAGTACGATTGGAGCTTCATCCAGTCGAGGCTGTGGGATGGATCGACGTGGTGCAGATCGACGAGCGTCATCATCGAAAATGTTTCCACCCGCTTCTGGCTTGAACGGCGGTTGTTCCGTACGCGGCGGCACTGGCTGTGGTGGCGTGACTTCTCGGCGAAATCCAGATCCTTGGAATGCTCGCGTCTTGGAATTGTCCGAACTCCCTGAACGCAACGGCTCGTCGCCATCAGCAGAAAAAGGTCTCTTGGCCAAACCACTGTCGCCGAAGGAAGGATCTTCGCTTGGTCGCAGGGCTGTTTGCGAATCATCGTCGTCAACGATATACGCCATGCTAGGTCCGCCGAAGCCACCGTAGGCGACGCTGCCACCATATCCGCCGTAGGCCAACGCACTGCCAATCGGAACAGTTCGATAGGCTGTGACGGGAGTTCTGACTTGCACAACTTTTTTGCGGTAAGCCAGTTCTTGTACGGCCACTCGTTCTGTGGATTCTTTGGCCACCATCTGAGTCACGTTTTGCACAACTTTGCGAGTGCCCGGGACGGCCACTTGACGCGTTGACGCCACATTACACGCCATCATGTTAGGGACGTACTGTCGAGACGTGCGGTAGTTGGGTGTAAACGCGGAGCGGAATGAATACCCGGTGCGGTTTAACCAGCCCATCATGCCCGGTCGAGGGTCAACTTCGCAGGAGTTACTTTTTTTGACGGGTTGATAATTGGTCACCCAGCGTCCCATGTCTTTGGTGACCACACGATTGTCCTGCACCGTTTTATAGCTCACGAAGGGAACTTCCACGGTTTGCTGACGTGTCACAGGTTCGTACTTGACGACCTTCTGGTCGACGTACTTTGTTTTGTAGTACGGCTCTTCAACGGTGCGTTCTTCCTGCTTGTAGGTGGTGACGGGCACTGTTTGGTAGCAGGCCGAGTACACCGGTTGAATTGGCGTACAGGAGGAAACGGTGGAAACCGGTGCACAGTTGCTGGCGGCGGAGTACATTTGCTGCGGCGCGTATGTTGGCGTGCCTCCACAGCTGGAGCATCCACTGCCACCACCGAAGAACTGCGCGGAAGCCGCGGGAGTCGTTGCTGTCAGAGCTGCTGCGATTGCAGCCCATAGTACTGGTCTAAACATGAGTTTCTTCCCTGAGAGGAATTCGCGAACGTGCGGTTGGATTGCGGGCCCAAATTTGATGCACGCGAAGCTGAGAAGATCACAGCCTGACGTCTTGGTGCTCGTCCGTGAGCACGGTGTCAGTTTGTGATGGGTAGGGTTGAGATTAAGAAGGGTGAACAATTCTGCCATCAGCAGGAGAATGAGTTGTGATGGTGGAGTTGTCGTTGGTGATAGGAAGCGTGAGTGAGTGGCTGAAAATGCCGTGATGTGTGTCACGCAGGACCGAGATTTATCGAAAGGGAAAAAATGGGTCAATAGCGGTTAAAGTTTTCATGCCCGAAGTTTTGAGGTGAATTCTGCCGATCGACGTAAACGCAGTAATGCCGTCCCTGAACCGGCAGAATCTGCGCGGACAGGCGTTCCATGCAGTCGCCTGAGCAGTGATTCCATGCGAAAACAGTCGCGGAGGCGTTGTTGCAAACTCGGCGAGTTTCCGAAATCACAGCGCCGCGAGCGTCTATTTTTTGCCCAGTGCTCGTTGTTCGCGAAAAAACTGTTGCAGAATTGCTTTGCAGTCTGCCTGCATCACGCCGCCCAGAACTCCAGCCTGATGATTTAGGCGAATGTCTGACGTGATATTGAACAACGTGTCGCAGGCACCACCTTTGGGGTCGGGCGTGCCATACACAACAAACGGCATTCGAGCCTGCACGATGGCTCCGGCACACATGGGACAGGGTTCCAGAGTCACATACAGCGTGCAGTCCAGCAGCCGCCAGCCGCCCAATGCTTCTGCGGCCTGAGTGATTGCAATCATTTCTGCGTGGGCGGTCGGGTCTCTCAGGGTCTCTCGCTGATTGCAGGCTTCCGCAATGATTCGGTTCTGATACACAACCACCGCCCCGACCGGGACCTCGCCCTGATCATAAGCCGCTACTGCTTGGTCCAAGGCTTTACGCATCCAGATGTCGTGAGGCTGAAGCGGATTCAGGATGGATCGGTCGGACATAACAGGACTTCGGTTCGAGTTGTTGAGTCTCAGGAAAAGATTGCACGGTTGTAACAAGTACAATTCCGTTTCGATGTAGAAATTGCAATCCGGCACCCGTGAGGCCTGAGCGGAAAAAGTTTCACACCGGCGTTGAAAATTTTACGGCCCATAATGCCAGAGAAAATAAGGGTTGCGCGGGTGTGTTGCAATCGGTGCGACCTTTTCTTTGGCCGATTGGCATCGCGATTGCAATTGTTCAGATTCAGAGAGAGACAAGTTTGGAGTGAGATCCCAAGCTGTCAACTGCCCTGAGAAAGCAGTCGTTGTTCGCGATCAGCGTTGAGCAACAAAAGAAAGAGAGAGATGCGGTTCGCCTGAGAAACGAACCACGAAAGAGAGAGCGGAGATCGAGGCCGGCCTGAGAAACCGGAATCCTCTCCCCAACAAAGAAAAAGGCCATCGGATTCATCGTGATCCGATCGGCCTTTTTTCGTTGATGGTCACAACTACGCCGATGTTCTACAGTTCCCGGCAAGCTGAAATCTTGGCGATGACAAAGTCGTCGTGGGATTCGCCAGAATTCCTTTGCTGACGCCCGTCTGACGAATTCCAATTCGGCAGTTAGGGAATCGACGTCTCGCGCGCTGATGTGGTGCGTGCTGTGACCGTTCTGAGATCATCACAGCGTTTCCGTCAGTGTTTCGATTGATCAGATCGAACTCAAAATCAGCAACATTGTTGAATTCGCAAGGGAAGACAAGCCAAACGGTTTGGCAACTCCCCACTGCTTACGAACCGAAAAAGTTCAACGCACGACCTGACCCTCAGCGCAACACGCAATGAGCTCTTTTTCTCAACACATGCCAGATCGCCGCGATGCATCTCCTTGCGTCTCCGTAAACTCCCGTTCAATCAGCGCAGCCTCATTCCTGTTCGCCATTGTCGTTGGGATCTTCGACTACATTATGGCCGAAATCGACGGCCCCAATCTCGCAGGTCATACCGTGATCCTCAGTGGTCTGTCCATTTTTGCATGCGGCTTTCTCTTGGCCTTCGTTGGTCTTTTTTGCCACGCTGTCACACTCGGAGGACTTAGTCGCAATCTTGGGGCTGCCGGGTTCCTGTTTGTGGCGTCTGCCATACCCACAACTCTGCTATTGTTTTTCGCGCATGACCTCCAAAGCTACTGGCCTGCGCTACGGCTCTACGGCCTAATTTTTGCTGTCGACATTGTCTGCCGCAGGCGCCAATCGACGGCATGACAATGAGCGTTTGAATTTAGGGCGTTGGTTGTTGAAGTGTTGACCAATGGAAAGCAAGCTCCGGGCATCATCGTGCAGCTTCCAGTGCAGACGGTGAAAATTCCGTCTGCGATTAATCAATCCGAGGCTATGAATCAGCGAGAGTCTTGGCTACGGTCAAGATGGGTCGCCTCTATTCGGGCGG
Organism: Fuerstiella sp.; assembly: GCA_041688835.1. Taxonomy (GTDB): domain Bacteria; phylum Planctomycetota; class Planctomycetia; order Planctomycetales; family Planctomycetaceae; genus Fuerstiella. Next base: position 16,922 of record JBDNHJ010000178.1, on the reverse strand, counting down.
ACCACCAGCGATATTTCGTCATTGGTTCCCGTTGCAAGATAACGCCGAAAGCCCCGACACTTCTCTGCCAGTATGGTGTTTTCATGTCCGTGCAACATTCGCCTTGCTTGAGGCGAATTAGTAATATACGAATCCTACCCAAACGACATCCTCACGAATCTCGGAGCCATCTGTGCGAAATCTGACCTGCCTGCCAATGTTTTTGATTCTGACGTGCGCTACTTCTGCAGTGGCCGATAACTGGGCTCACTGGCGCGGTGATCGAGGCAACAGTGTGGCGGAAAATGCGACGCCTCCCACGCAGTGGAGCGGCACCGACAACGTGAAATGGAAAGTCGCCATTCCGGGCCAAGGGTCAGGCAGTCCGGTGATCTGGGAAGATAAGGTCTACGTTGTTTCTGGCGTTCCTGCGGCACCATCTGTCGACTCCGCCGCAACGCCAAGCCAGCCGGCTGGAAATCGTAGCCGGGGCGGGCGAGGCAATCGGAGCGGTGGTGCTGACGCGGCGCTGCAGAATTTGCAGTTCACGGTGTTCTGTTTCGATCGAGCCACCGGCAAGGAATTATGGAAAAAAGTCGCCGTGGAAGCAAAGCCGCATGAAGCGACTCATTCCACGAACAACTTTTCATCGGCCTCACCCTGCACGGATGGAAAGCACGTCTACGCTCACTTCGGTTCGCGCGGCCTGTATTGTTACACGATGGATGGCGAGTTCGTTTGGAAGCGTGATGACTTGGGAGCCATGGAGACTCGCAATGAATTCGGAGAAGGCAGTTCGCCCACATTGGCTGGCGACAAGATCATTGTGCCTTGGGATCACGAAGGACAATCGCTGCTGTACGCTCTGAATAAGACAACCGGTGAAGCGATCTGGACGATCGAGCGCGACGAACCAACGTGCTGGGCCACGCCCTTGATCATCGAGCACGAAGGCAAACAACAGGTCGTCATGAACGGACAGACGTGTGCTCGGTCCTATGATCTCGAAACCGGAAAAGAACTCTGGCGCTGCGGCGGACAGACCGAACGTCCGGTCGCGTCGCCCGTTGCTGATGACGGACTGGTGTATGTTGGCAGCGGTCACAGAGGATCGTTCTTGGCCGCGTTTCGGCCGAGTGGTCAAGGGGACATCGCTGGCACAGACAACGTTGTGTGGTCCATTGATCGTGACACGCCTGACATTGCATCTCCGCTGCTGTCGTCGGGACGTTTGTATTTCTACAAAGGAAAATTGGGGGTGCTGACGTGTCTGGATGCGAGCACGGGGCAACCGTTCTTTGCCGCCACACGTGTTCCGGGTTTAGACGCGATCTATGCGTCGCCCGTGGCTGCTGGCGGTTACGTTTATCTGACCGGGCGAAACGGCACCACAGTTGTGATTAAAGACGCCGATACGTTCGAAGTTGTGTCCACAAATTCTGTAGGTGAGACCGTCGATGCGACACCAGCTCCAGTGGACAGCGAATTGTTCATTCGCGGTGAGAAGCATCTGTTTTGCATCTCGCGGTCCTGATGCGAGATCTGCGATCTCCTGATTGATGCGGTCGCGAACTGTTTACGACAACAGTTCTCCCCGCGCAAGATCATCTGTCGCCCGTACCCTGTTCTTGCAACCTGACTGGAGCAAGCAGGCGCAGTTGCTGGGCAATCTTCGACTGCTGCCCACCGTCGCCGCATGAAGCCGCCTGATTCCATCGGGCGACGAGACCATCAACTGTGCTGTGAGCTCGGAAAACTAGGTCCAAGTCGGCTCGGCATCGGCGACATGTTGGCGACAACACCTGTGACGCTCGACACACAGGACAGCGAAACGATTGCTCGGCCACGTTTGGGTTCATTGCCGCGTCCATTTCGCGTCCCGTGCCGACACTTTGTCAGAACCTAAATTAAGGGGGTTTCGTTCGGGCCCTGACGAAACATTAGCGGTCTGTCAAGGATGAGTTTGTGGGTTGGGAAAATGTAGCTCGGTGGTCTCCACCGTGATTTCTCTGCGGAGACCGCCGAGCTACGCATTGGCTACTGGACATAAAACAGGATGTCTTCGAGTTCTGCGCACACCAGTTCCACTTGCGCTTCGTCGTTGTCAGCCATGGCTTTGGCCAATTGTGTTTTAAGGACGCGGACTTCCTGAGCGTCTTCGTCCGACAGCTCAGAACCCAATCCTTCGATCTGTTCTAGCACTGAGGCGGCCGTGGGAAACTTGCTGAGCAGATCGGCGGACATCGCATCGGGCTTGCTAGCCATCGTCCATTGCTTCTTCGACGGTAGATCCGATTCATCCAGAATTTCTTCTGATTCATCAAACATGGCACCGAGTCGTGATTCCGCAATGTCTCGGTCTTCGTCCTGAAATCGAGACAACGCGTTGTGGATACTTAGGTTCTTCGACCGTTTCGTTCCCGTTTGCGTGGCCGTGACTTTCAACGTGCCATCTAGCGTGAGATTAAACTGCACCACAATTTCGCGACAGTCTGATCGTGTTTCGTCCAGTTCGAGCATAAACCGACCGATGGACTGATTGCGCTGCAGATCCTCATGTTCGCCCTGATAGACATGGATTTCCACTCGCTTCTGATCGGCATAAGTGGTGGAAAACGGCTCTTCGTATTGAGCAGGCAGCGCGCTGTTGCGGTGAATGATGGGTGTGAAGACCAATCGGTTATCCTCGAGCGCTTCGATGCCCAGCGTGTGGCTGGTGACGTCTACCAACACCGGCCCGACCGCTTGGCCGTTCAGCATCGCGCCCTGCGTCGCGGCACCCAAAGCCACCGCGAGGTCAGGGTTCACTGCACGACTGGGTTCCATATGAAACTCAGCACGCAACCGCTGTTGCACCAAGGGCACGCGCGTTGAACCGCCCACCAGAACAAGGTCGTCAATCTGCTGCGCCGCAACACCTGAATCGGCGATGGCCTGGTCAAGACACTCGATAGTGCGGTCGACCATGCTTTCAATCAGCGTCTCAAACGCGTCGCGTGAGATTTGCGTTTTCAGGTTCAGCGGCTTGCCATCTTTTTCTGCGATGAACTCTTCCGCAATGACCACTTCATTCATCGTCGACAGAGTACACTTGGCTTTTTCGCAAGCTCGCAGCAGACGAAATTTGGTGGACACGTTGTCACGTAGATCGATGCCGTGTTTCTGTTGGAATTGGCTGGCGACAAAGTCCACCAGCAGGTTGTCGAAATCGTCGCCACCCAGTTTGGTATCACCTTTGCTGCTGAGCACTTCCACCACGCCGGCTTCCATCCGAACAACCGACACATCGAATGTTCCACCTCCGAAGTCGTAGACCACGACGTGCCTGAGTTCGACGGAATCCGCGTGATATACCAACGCCGCCGCTGTGGGTTCGTTGATAATGCGTTCGACGGTTAGTCCGGCCAGTTCGCCGGCTTCGCGTGTGGCCTGACGCTGATTTTCATCAAAGAACGCCGGGACCGTAATCACTGCGCGGGTCACAGGACATCCCAGCGCCCGAGAGGCTCGGTCACGCAGGCGACGCAAAATCATCGCGCTGATTTCCGGTGGCGTGAACGACTGTTCGCCCAGCTGCACGGGATCCATGGTTCCCATCCGCCGCTTGATCGATGCGATGGTGCGATCCGGAAACGCGGCCAGCTGGTTGAGTGCCACGGTGCCGGTGATCAGCTTATTGTTGGAATCCATCGCCACCACCGACGGCAGAATCGCCTGCCCATCTTCTTCCAGGACGGTGGCTTGGCCGTCGATGACAGCAGCCACAACACTGTTGGTTGTTCCAAGGTCAATTCCGATGATCGGTTCCGTCGACATGTTGCGCTCCGTGAGTTAAGTTTTGTGTAGAAACAACTGTGCACTAGTTTTTTAGTTTAACCGCGTGGGTATCGCCCCGCGCGTTTGCTTCAAAACACGCGGCCCGCTGGGCACGTGGTTAAACGAGTTTTGTCCGAAAATTTATACACGGGTGCAACAGCACTATTCAGCCACCTGAACCTGAGCGTACTGCAGAAGCCGCCCATTCCAGGTGTAGGCCGGCATGAGCTGCTCGGCGACCTGCCCTGCTTCAAACTGCGAGTCGGGAAGTGTACCAATCGCGTGCATTGTTTCCGCATCAAACGGTCGCCCAAGTGTTTCAATTCGCTGAATTTCGTGCTGTTGCATGGCCGCTCGCAACTTGGCCAACACCAGACCGAAACCTTCCAACGCTGCCGAACTGGAAAACCGATCGCTGTCGATTGTGGGCAGTGCTTCCAGAGTCAGCGACAGCGTGCGCCGCGCGAACCAGCGTGTGAGGAAATTCTGCTGCTGAAATTCGTGCTTCAGCCGAGTTCGTACGGCTTCGTGTTCTGCACGGCGACGTGATTCAAGCTCCGTTGCGGCGCTCACAGCTCGAGACAGCTGCTGATCCATCTCGGCCAGCGATTCGGCCAGTTTTCGACGGTCATCGGACCACTGCGATTCTGCTTGAGCCGACAATCGATCCTGCAGATGTTCGACGTCACTGGTCACCGTCTGCAGTGAAGTCGCGAGGTCGCGTGTTTCGCGAGTTTGACCACGCCACTCATGACGCATAGCGGTGAATGCTTCGATCACGTCGACCAGCCCGAATTGCGGTCGATCTTGTATGTCTTCCATGGGTTCAGTCACGATTCCCCAGGCTCATCAATAGCGACGCAGGAAGAATGGGGGGCACGTTTTTTTGTTCGTCAAGAACCGACGTCCAACTGGGGAAGCTGTCGGATTCCGGAGGATTAAGCAGCTTGGTGGCGGTGTCGATCGGATCTTGCAGCGCGTCGTAAGCCGCGCGAATGGCACGAAATCGTTCGGGAGATTTTTCCGGGGGAAACCGCCGAACCAGTTTCAGATATCGCTCACGAATTTGCGAATCCGTAGCATCCAACGGCAACCCCAACGCGGCCATCGGGTCAGAAAGTCCGGGTGTAAAGTAATCCATGATTGCCTGTCGTTCTCGTTAGAATAAGGTATTTGTCGGCCGAACGTCTTCCGGCTCAAACATGCTGTAGCCCTCCAATGCCCGTCTGGCCTGGCAGGCTTCGCGCATACACTCGTCGTCATCATCACTGAAATCACTATTGCTGATGTCGCCGAATGCCCCCATCATGCTCGAAAACATCTGCCGGAAGTCGCCAAAAGAAGGACCATTTGGCCCACCAAGCCCACCGAATCCCTCAAGCCCACGAAAACCATCCTTGGCTTTGTCTTCTGCATTGTCAGCCAACTGATTCAGCCAATACCGATAAAACGTGTCTGCTTGATCGCCAGCGATCTCCCGCAGCAGATGGATCTCGTCGATCACATCTGACACCTTCCAGGCGCATCGTGAATTCAAGCGTCCATTGACAAGGGCTGCCAAAACGTAAGGATTTTGCCGTGCAAACTGCGTAATAAAGCCGGGAACATCTTGTTGGTGCGGAGTCGCACGGAACTCGTCTTCCGAAATCCAATACAGGGCCGCTCGAAAATCGGGATCCTGAATGTGCTTCGAAATCAGACTCGGTTGTTTGGCCAGTCGCTTCGCAAATTCTCGCGAAAACTTGGTACCGTGGCTGCGATACGCTGGGTAAGACAAACGCGTTCGCTTCAAGTCCCAGTAGAAACTGCCGAGCGAAACGAGGTCCTGAAAATCTATCTTCTTCAGGTTCACAACTTTGATCGCTTCGGCGATGGGGACTCGTAATGGTTTCAGAGCTGTCGCCGGAAGATTCATCCGCTGAGCAGCCGCGAGCTGCATCACGGCGTGAGTCACTGGGCCACTTAGGGATTCTCGCTGCTTAAGAATTTCTTGCGAATCTTCACTGGCGTCAAACCGGGCCAGTGAAGCAGCAATCAAATACCCCAACCAGTCCCGCGACAACCACGATGGCCATGCTTCGCCAACGACCTTTATTCGTTCCGGAATCAGTTTAACGTTGCTCTTGCGGCGGCACAGCTGCATCACTTCCAGCAGCTGCCACTTCCACGCGGACACTCGAATCAGTGGGTCTTCGTGGCGGCATTTTGTCAGCCAGTCGGCATGGACCTTGGCTTGTTCTAAGTCTCCGCTGTCCAGAAAATGCTCCATCAGCCATTGGTGAGGCTTGGCATCGTCCGGTCGCGATTGCTGCCAAGCGGTATACGCGGTGAGTTGCGTGGCATGAATTTCCTGTTCCTTGGCGTCGGTCAGGTTTTCTTCTTTCAAACGCTGTTCCAGCCATTCGACAGATTGTTCGTGAGCGTCCGAATTCTCCGGGTACACACGAATTGCGTTTCGATGATGATCTTCAATTTCTTGTCGCAGTTGCTGACGCGCCATTGTCGAATCAAACTGGCGACTCAGCAGTTCCTGTTTGGCCCCCGCCTGTCGCACGTGAACCATGCTGATCAAAGCGTCTCGCAGTGCGGGAGGCAGCCGTTTGCCTAACGGAAGATCGGTCATCAGATAGGAATTGATGGCCAGATTCGCTCTTTGGTCCACTTCCCTTGAAGTGTTGTGGTAAAAGAATCGCAGCAGATTGTTCTTCGGATCGTGCGGCGGCCCGGCAAACGTCTTCGCCCCATCGGAAAACACATCCACGTATGGCTGCTGAAAAACTCTTTTCAAGGCGGCTTGCTCTAAAGCAGACACCAGTTCCGGTTCGGTACCGCGATAGTCTTTGCAGAAGTCTCGCAGCCACTTAATTTTGTCCGGACCAATCACGAAATCTTCAGATTCGTCTTCATCTTCCTCCTTCTTCTTCAGGCCTGCCGCCGCAATTCGCAGCGATGGTCGATCAATGCGAATGCGGCGGACCAGCTTGGCCGCCTTCAGCAATGTTGCGTCGAGTTTCTCGTCGGCGGCCGTCTCCAGATCACTGCGGTGAGCGGCCTTGAGCGCTGCGGCCATTCGAGCGGGACGGCGTTCTGCATCCAGTCTGTCCCACGCCTTGTCTGCGAGTTCGCGGTCATTGTCGCACCATGCGACGTATCCACGAATAAACAATCTCCAGTCGCTGAAGATACTGGTTCGAGGAATCTGAGCCACACTGTCCAGCGCGTCGTCCCAAGAGCCCGATTCGAGATGCTGAAACGCTGCAATCACCGCAGACGCCTGCAGAGTCTGTTCTTCGGATAGTCCTTTGGCTTCCGAGGGACAGGTCACGGCCACATCTTCTAGGCATTCCACGTCCCATGGCGCTGGCTGCCAGCGACGAATCTGCGCCTGTTGCCGACTGCCCGCGCTGACCTGCCCTGTTCCGACCACAGTCCGCTGCTGTTTCTTGTCGGTACGCTTTTTCCGCCGCTGCTCTTTCGCCTGTTTCCGCTTTGCATTCTTTGCCATGGTCAAATCCATTCAACTGCAACTGCAACTGCAACTGACAGCCTGTGAGTACTGGTATGGGAACGTTAGCGAAATCACCGCAAAAATTCTACTAATCCGCGACTCATGGAAAGAAATCGCAATTGACAGCCACACACCAGCAAAATTGTGAATTTCGGCAACTGGAATCGCGTTAGCCACGGCAGAAAAATTAAGCCGCCGCTTGACTGTCACACGGTGGTTTCCATCGTGAATCACGCAGGAAATCACCAGGCCACGAATTGTTCCGACGTTCCTTACTCAGTCGGCAATGTCCGAGCGACTCGAAAACCGATAAATGGGTTTGGTCGTGACGAGTAGGAACGAACGTACTGATCACGGTGACTGGCGCGAGCCGTATAGGCTTCGAAAAGATGCGATCCGCCCTTCAGTTGGCGGGCAGCGGAATATACGCCATCTGCGACGTCCACCGGATCTTCAATGTCGTCGACGTTGAATTCGCTTTCTTTGTTCGGGTCGTTTTCCCAATCGTTTTCGAGATCATGGCGTGTCAGGCACAATTCCATCACATTGCCTAGGATGTCGAACATCCCCAGGTCGTTCGGGCGCAGCATGCCGACAGGATGCAGTCGCACGGCGGAATCCACGATCGAATTCCGGTTTGTCCAAGCGTGTTGTGAGATCAACTGGTCCGTCTGACCGAAGTAACGTTCCGTGGTTGTGCCAGCCTTGCACACATATTCCCACTCCGCTTCGGTCGGCAGTCGGTAGCCGGTTTTAGAAAGAAAGTTATCCGGAAAAGCCATCATGGGGTTCTTCGCAGACGTCATGCAAATTTCTTCGATCGGCGGATAGCACATTTGTTCTTCAGCGACGCCTTCCTGTTCACTCAGCCAACGACAATACGCTGCCGCCTGAACCCAGTCGACATCGTTCACCGGCGCGTCGTTTCGTCGGCTGTCCGATTTTTGATACCGAAAGTCTTCTTGAAACCGCAGAAACTGGTCCACTGTGACTTCTTTGGTGGCGACCGCAAAGCTACGCGGAATCTTCTTTGTTCGCAGTCGCTCTTGAACGGCTATTCGGCGTTTGGTTTGCGGCACAGACCCCATCTGAAACTCGACCGGCCCGCGAATCACGGTCAACGTATGTCCCTGACCATCAACGATCCACCCTCGCTTGTTGTCGGCAACCGTTGTCGTGGGTTGCAACTCAGGAATGGAAAGCTGCGATTTGCGTAGCAGGAATTCGCAGCCCGCATGAACGCCGGCATCTGCATGCGTCTCAAACAGCTGGACCACGTGGTCGATGATTGTTTGTCGATGTGTTTCGGCGAGATCATTGAGGTCATAATCTGCGAGAGCGACCAGAAGTGCGCGCTGAATCGTCTGATCGGATTCGATCATCAATCGATCGGTCAGCAGTTTGATCGGACACTTATAAGCGGCGAGGCGGTCAATCAGAAACGCTCGCAGTCGAGGATCGGGTTGATGTTTGAGTAGCGGCCACAGGCTTTCTGGTTTGCTTAAATGTGCTAGTGCAATCGCCGCGTTGGCTGCTGTTCCGGCGAAGCTGTCTTTGTATTCTTCGTTCAGCGGGCGAGCCCAGATCGATGCTGCGACGAAGCCAGCGGCTGGGCGCACAACCGACAGCGACCATGGTCGGAACCCGTCTTTTGTCAATTCATCGCATTGAGCGATGTGCTGATTGAGATCGACACCGTGGATCTGTCGAGTTTCGAATTCGCCACCGTCCCACCATGCCGCAGTGAAGACTGGCGTTTCCGGATCGTCGGCAGCAAGACCAAGACGAACCTCACGCTGAAGCCATTTGGCAGGGGCTGTGTCAGTCAGATTCCTTTGGTACGCCGCCTGCGATGCGTTCCACATCTGCATGACACGCGGTTCGTACCATAAGCTCCAGTGAATCGAACTGTATCGCGTTTCGCCGCTGACGCTTTGAATCTGTAGATCCGATTTTGGCGCGAGGTACAACTCTTGGCGCGTCTTCTGTTTCTCCAGATGCTCGGCTTCCGAAACACCGACATACATTACGGCGTCGGAAAGATCCTGCCACTGTTCGGCCCACAACGCGGTAAAAACATCGACTTGTTCACCCGCTGCGTTTTGTTGCTGCAGGTGAGCAATGTCGACTGGCCACAGTTGCTGTTTACGTTTCGCTGCGTTGTCAAGTGTTAATGCTTCAGCAGGAGCGCCATAGTTGATGTCCCATTCGCGTCCGTCACGCGTCCATACAGCGGCCACAAGGACGTCGTCTGCGGCTGCGGCGGCGTATGGCCGAAAGCGCGTGGGGCGATATCCTTTTGTCGACAAGTTGGTCACGAAATCGCGGAACGTGGCGAGGGGCATATTCTGACAAAAAGCAAAGTCGTCCGTCAGCACTCCAGACGCGGATTGGATCGCCTGCTGATCAGCTTCGTCCGTATCGACGAACCGCTTGCTGTCGCCATCATCGTCCCATCCCGGTCCGATCGGTTCTGCGAGGACTGCGGATAGCATCGGCACACACGCCTCGCGATGTTTTTTCAGATACGGCAGCACAATGGCAAACTGCGCCGCACTGGTTTCGACAATCAGGTTCGTTAAGAATTCGGGGTCATCCTGATGTTGTTCTGCCAGCACGGTGCTGGCGTTCGTGCGTTCGACAGCCGTGCGTTGTGGATTTTGAAACACCGTCAGCAGCGGCTGTTTCATCTCGGCCGCCACGGGATTGACCAACCGCGACCACTCAACAGCCTGAACGGGAGGCTCAGCGACGATCTGCTCTACCAAAAATGGTGCCGTCTCAGGCCAGCGAACATTCTCTGGATCTGTTTGAGCCAGCAGTCCCAGCAGACGAAGTTTTTCTTGAGGAACGGTGGCTGAAGAATCGACCGTCTGCCACAGTTTAAGCGATGGAGTCAGTTTTGCTTCCAGAAATCTCTGCCCGATCAGTTTGACTTCCTGCGGCTCAGACACGATGACCCGTTGAGTCAGAAACGTCTGTTGCGAGGCATCGGTCGGAAGCAGGGCTAGGCTGGCGTACACTCGTCCCGATTGGGATGTGTCTGGTGATTGGAAAGCGTTGGTCAATTCCGAAACAACCGATCCTGTCAGGCCTTTCAGTTCGTCCAGAAGATCGGGCACTTCTGCGATGTCAGCCGTAATTAGTCCTTCCACTTTTTCTGATGCCACAGCCTGTTCGTGCCGAGCTTTGATCGCCGACTGTGCCCACAAAAAACCGGCTGCGACCAACACAATCAGCGCTGTGGCTGATGTGAGGTTGCGGGCGTGCCGACGAGAAGCGGCTTTCATCACTTGGTTTTCGCGATCTGTGCGTTCGCCGTGTCGTGTCCAGAAGCAGATGCGAATCCACTCCAGCAATGATGGCAGCTGTTTGCCTTCTTGCCGAGCGGCCCACATGTCGGAACGCTCGGTCAGTACCAATTGAGCTCGACCACGCAGAGTTTCTCGTTGCTTTCTGTTCAGCCAGTCACGCAATGATCCGACCAGAAAATCGTGCGACAATTGATAGTAGCGACGTTTGGGTTCCGTGTCGCTTTGTTCTGGATCGTCCACGGGAGAAATGAGTCGGAGCGACCCATCCAGAATTTCGATCAGCTCTTCGAAGTCTTTCGGCCTGTCCGTGTAGCCGCAGAGTTTCATCAGTTCGTCTTCAGACTGACGATGTCCTTTGAGGTCTGAACCGGTAGCCGGCAACAACGCGCGCAGCACATCTCGGGCCGCAAGCTCGTGGACGCGACGTTCCAGCGGAGCGGATTTCGGGTTGAAGGTATCCTCCAAAAACGCGACTCCCAGACCTGTCGCTCCGCCGAGATGCTTCAGCGAAGCCGGAGTCCACGGGCGGTGTTTCATCATTTCTGCGAACACTGTCAGTTGCACGCTGACGACCAACCCCTCGTTGGCCAGACTCTCGACGGCTTCCTTCAAGAATCGTCGATGCTCCGATGTCAATTCAGCGGCGGATTTTGGAATTCGACCGTACGCAGCGCCGAACGCATGCAGCACTTTTTGGGCATGCATTGTGTCGAACAGATCGACGGCGGCGGAGTTCCAGCCTTCCACAATCTTGATTTCTAGTTCACGCATCAACCGCGTGGCCGACATCCAAAAATCATCGCGGACCATCAACACGGTTCGCACGTAGTCGCCATCGCACTGTCGCAAGGCCTGCACAAGTTCAGATTCGGCCAGCGAACGCGGCACGTGCAGCCATTGTTCGAACTGGTCAATGATAATCACGATGCTGTGAGTGGATGACTGATACAGGCCGCGGCGGAGTCCGGAAATCGCCGCTCTTAAACTGTCCGACGAAGGGATCGCAGGAAAATGCTCACGCAACGCATGCAACAGTTGTGTCTCCGTGTGATCGCGAGACGCTTCTAAGTAAATCGGAACAATGTGTTCTTCTAAAGCCGGCAGCAGGCCTGCCTTCACCAAAGATGACTTACCACAACCGGATGGTCCGTACATCAACCCTACGCTGAAGGTCTTGTCGGGGTCTGATTCTTCCAGCCGCGACTTCCAAAACCGAATGGACTCGGGGCGCCCATTGCGATCATGAGGTCCAGGTAACAGCTGTAGGAAAAATTCCGCGTCGTTTTCTTCGAAGGACCGCAGCCCACGAGGCACCACCGGTGGCTGTTCGATGTTGGGAATCGTGGTGTGCCGTCCGACGGCCGTGGAAACGAAACCAGTGGTGGCGTTTGATGGTGTCTCACTGGCGGGTTCCGGATTCACACCGACACCCACTGCAATTGCTTCGTCGTGATCTAAAAAATGTTGCAGATCAGATCCGAAATCGGCAGCCGTTAGGTAACGCAGTGAGGCCCGCTTTTCGATCGCTCGCAGACAGATGCGTTCCAGTTCCGGTGGAATCGAATCGTTGATCTGCCGCGGCGGTTTGGGTTCGAAGAACTGAATTTGATGCAGAATGTCCAGCACATCCGGGCCAGAGAACGGCTTCCGACCGCTCAGCATGCGGTACAACACGATGCCCAAACTAAACACATCGCTGCGTCCATCAACACGATGCCCTTCGCCACGCGCTTGTTCGGGGCTCATGTAGGACGGTGTGCCAGCCTGAACACCCGCTTCTTCGATGACGCCTTCGCGCAGCGCCAGTCCGAAATCGACTAGGTAAGGTCTGTCTTCTGAGTCGATCAGAATGTTGGCGGGCTTGATATCGCGGTGTACGATTCCCCGCTGGTGAGCAAAGTGTAAGGCGTTGGTGATTTTCAGGATCAGCGCGGCGATGTCATGAAAACTGCGGTGGTCGTGACTTAACTGTTTCCCAAGCGTCAGGCCTTCGATGTACTTGGACACCATATAGATGCCCCCATCGTCTGTACGACCCAAGTCGTACATGGGCACGATGCTTTCATGGTCAAGCGCTGCCACCAGCCTCGCTTCGGTCAGCCATGATTCACTGTCGATGTCAGCGACATGACAATGCGGCACTTTCACGGCCACGAGGCGGTTGAGTTCAGTGTCGTGAGCCAGATAGACGACGCCGAAGCCGCCTTCGCCGAGCACTCGCTGCACGCGATAGCGACCAATCGCATCAGGGATGACAGGCTGACGGGTCACCGAATCTTGGCTGGGCTGGTCTTTGCCGGCAGCGCTGTGCAGCAACTCCGATTTCGAACCGGCGATATAGGTTTCGTCTTTTGGATCGAACATGTCCATTTCGATTCCTGAATGTTGGGGCCGCCAATATCAACGCTCCGCAAGCTGCAGTCTACCGGAAACAACACTTGAATCCTACGCGCTGGCACGGCGACAGCACATCTGCACTGACAAACTTTGCCGCGTAGTGTTCGCCAGTACACTACCAGCGTAGTGTCCGCTGCACGAAGGGGCGGGAGTCTTTTTCGGAGGAAAGCAGCCGTGTTTTGCAAAACGGTTTGTCCAAAAAACACTCCCAACCCCCTCCCAGCGAGGACAATCTCACAGAAGTGGGACAGTCCAGTTATTGCGATGCCGGATGTTGTCGAGCTGATTTCGATAAGTGGTCGGCTGTCGAATTTGCGAGGTATTCGATTCGCTGCCCAGCGTCGCGCATATCCAGACAGCGGCACAAGCATTCACATTTTCCCGGTGCGCAACGAAACGGATTCTGCGGCAGAAATGCAGTGCGAAACATGGTTGCGCCCATCGCGATATGGCGCGACGGGCGACGATGACCGCAGTCACCCAGATAGTCCGCCGCAAAGGCTCCGAATTGAGGCCGACACGTGAGTGCATGCTGCAGCCGCGCGATGCAGTCGTGAGCCAGCACAACGTCATCGTCCAGAAACATTAACCATGCCCCTTGAGCCCGACGGACGGCTTCGTTTCTGGCGCGCACAATTGTGTCGATGCGGCTGCGATCGGACGGTTGCGGTGTGCCCACAATTCGATGGATTCTTAGCGTAACATGTTGCTGAGCCTGAATGGCGGCAGCAACCTGCGGATGCAGTTCTTCTGCTGTGCGGGTGAGTATCGCCAGATCGATAACGGGCCGAACTTGCAACATGGTGGTTCTCCTGAATCAAAGCTGCGAGTCAACGCGGCATTCGCGACCGTTGGGGCGCTGCGGATCGCTGCGTTGTCCGCGTCAGTGGCCAAGTCTCAACAGCAGCCGCCACCACAGCCCCCACAACTACCGCCGCCACCGCCGCCGCTGTTACAGCAGCAGCTTCCACCGCTGTTATCATCCGGTGGGAAGTCGCAACATTCGTCTTGGTTACAGCCGACTCTTTTGAGGTCGTAGTCGTTTCTGGCGCGATCCTGAGGCATCGGTGGATAGTATTCGGCGTTCTCAGCTGCCGTCAGCCCGGCCTTGGTTTCCAACAGTGACTGAGCATTTTCGGTGACGAACAGCACGCCTTCAAAGCCATCGCTCTTCAGGTGTTGAATAATGAAATCGCCAACTTCGACTGTTCCCAGATGCCATTCTCCGTTTTGAAGGTCGCAGCGATTTCCTTGCGGGATGAAAATCGCTTTGACATCCTTGCTGAAAAAAGTTCGCGCCACGGACACTTGCTGAGAAATTTCTTGCGTCGCCTTCAGCAATAGAATCTGCTTATTGAACGGCCCTTTGGAATGGACCGTGATGGCGGCTTTTGCAGGCAGTGACGGCGGAATCGAAATCGTTCCCGCCAAGTACATCTTCCGCAGATCGAGGTCAGTGATTGTATCCGTGGACTCGACGTCCGTTTTTTTGCCCGCCGCCGTTTGAGCTCCGATCGAGGACTTTGTGACTGTCACGGCTGGCTTGGTTTCGTCTTTATCGCTCATCATTTTGGCCCTGGGGATTGCTGTGACTATTAAAAACTGTGTCCGTATCTTTGTCACGCTAGACCCTGCGGTTCGCCGCCGCAAAGACTGTTCCGACTATTGGGCCTTGAAAACCCAACCTTCTGTGCCCTGAAACGTAAAAACCCTACCATCGTTCGTTGTCAGGCTGATTGGGCCTTTGCTGTCGTTGTCTCGCAGGTCAATGAACACAGCGTCTGCAGCCCCATCCACATTGGACCGTTGCCAATGACTGGAGTCGTTAGGCAGATGAAGTAGTCCACCCTTATTGGTGAGCGCGAACAGCGGCGTGCTCTTGGCGGCTGCGATCATGCGGATCACGGAACCGCTCGGCAAGCCATGCGTCAGGTGAGCCCATTCGGCGGAACGCACACGCGCTGCGACGACATCGTCGTCATTATTTAGTCGAGCGACCAATTGGTCTTTTCGCAGGACGAAAATTGTTTCGTCGTTGCAGGTTAGATCTTCGACATGCCAATTGGGAAGATAGGAAATGTTGGGGGAGATCCGTGTGGTTCCGCTATAAACCATACCGTCATCACTGAGCGCAAACGTCACATCGACTGTCGGCGGAGCATGATAGAATTCGCCGTCATCCAGCAGGAATCCTCTTGAGGCCGGATACGCCATTGTGACCACCGGATTGTTGTTCTTGATCATGACAACATGCGCTTCGAGACACCAGACTTCTGTCTGATCGGTACGTACCGTTGGGATCGTTGCCAAGGTGTCATAATGCACCCAGCAGAACCCACAGTCTTTCCATTGATCGCCGTAGCTGTTCATCACCAGAATGGCTTGCCGTTCATCGTCGTAGCCAACGGCGCAGATGGCATGCGGTTCCAAATTCTGCATCGCTGCAGGTGTGTTGCGCCAGCGATAAGGTTGATCCAGTCGTTCGTTTTTCTTGAACTCCGGGCTGTTCCGGATCACAAGGATCACAGGATATCCTTCCTGCAGATAGGCCCGAATGTCCGCAACGTCTTCGGCTTTCTGATGCCCGAATGCTCGATAAACAGCCGCTTCGCTTTCGGCGGCTGGATTCGGCAGAGCGTTGCTAAATAGAGGCATCGTTTTCGCCGTGGCACAACCGTGCTGTAGGATAAACTGGATCGCTTCCGACACCACCAAACCATCGTCGCGTATGGTGCCTTGCTGATGGTCATGGTTCAGTGCGTTGTAGATAAATGCGGGGCTGAACAGGTCGTGGTCGTGGACCGGTTTTTCGCTCCTTCTTTCCTGACAAATCTGGCATGAGTAACTTGCATAGCCCAATGCCCAAGCAACACAGTTTTGTTGTTTTTGTCGTTTGGGAAGCGGCAGGAATTGTCTGAGATCCAGTTTTGCTGGGCCTAGATAACGACCGGACGCCTCAGTCACCTGCACAGTAGGAGGTGCTTGAACGCTCAAGTCTCGTGGCACCGGTCGCGTTGGAACGGATTGCTCCGAAAGCCGTTCGCTGAGCACAACGTTTTCGAGAATGCTGCGGCTCGGCGCGTTCGCGTCTGTTTCTGCCGATGTCGCAAATCGGAGTGCTTCCGCCTGCTCCATTTCGCGGCGGCTTGGAATTTTCTGGTATTCCTCCTGCGGAGCCAGTCGAACTTCAGGCGGTGCAGCACTGACGACGGACGAAGCTGTCAGCAGGCTGCATACAAAAACGAATCGAATCAATAAACACAACATCTGCGTGGCCCTGTTTAAAGTGATTGGAAAACCATGAGTCACTGGTACCAAAATTAGCTTATGATTGCCGCTCTTCTATTAGGCTTTTCGCAGCAGCGTTACACGCTCGGTGCGAAATTTTGCCTAGAATTGACTATTCCGACTTCATTCCAAGCCATAATGATGTGAAGTCGTCATCCAGCAGTTGACTTAACCTTTTTGCCGCACGGAACTTAGCCTGCCGCACAGCGCTGACCGTCATGTCCACCTGCTGCAGCAAAGTCGGCGATGTTTTCAACGATTCATCAACGGTCATGACGCACGGCCCACGCGAATTCAATAGCAAGTGACAGGTAGAGGATCCCCGACCGACAGGCCCATGCAACCAGTGTTTGTGTCGACGATGCTAACAACGGACGGGCCAAGTTGACTTAAAAAATAGAAGAATCAACCCCGGCAGCTTGCTTCAGTCGCGTCGCCTCAATTTCCGTCACTTGCCATTGCCCATTTCAGGGGCGACTGTAGCTGCCCATTTTGCGCGCGTCTGCTTTTTACGTGGTTTTGAAACCCGCATGAGTCTTTGGAACGGCCGTCAGATCAACGGGCTCAGGTTGGCGGAGCTCTTTTTCCTTGGATTGCTTCGAGTTCCAGTTCGAAGAGCG
>JBDNHJ010000177.1:0-18031 GCA_041688835.1 Fuerstiella sp. | reverse complement strand
TCTGAGCTGCTGATTCTCGTTGGTCAGCTCAGCAAGTCGTTGAGACAGCTCAGCGATCTGCAAATCTCGCGGATCAGTTTCTGGTGTTCCGGTGTCAGACATGACGAAGACGTAACAAATCTAACAAGTTCCGGAAACCCCAATCGAAAATGAGTGGCTACCACCACGGCTGTACAAATTTCCGTGCGTTGGACGTTTTTTCTAACCAGCGACGACAAATGAACATCCGCCCCTAAAATGTGGCCGTGGTGCTCCGGCCCCGATTCGGAAATTTGCGACAGAAATTTAGGAGTTTCAGCAATGCGCTGGCGTGGACGTGAACGAAGTGAAAACGTAGAAGACAGGCGAGGATTGTCGCCGCAGATGGCTATTGGCGGCGGTGGCGGCATCTTGGCGGTCATCGTCATGTTGGCCTTAAAATTTATGGGAGCCGGCGATGGCGTTCAGCAAATGGCTGGACAACTTGTGAACAATGTCCAAGACCGCCAGGTGCAACAGGCCCCCGGCGGTGAAGGCGTGGATGACGACCACCGCGAATTTTGTCAGGTGGTTTTGGCCGACACAGAAAAAGTGTGGACTCAGATTTTTGCGGAGCAAATGGGAATCGACTACATCGCTCCCAAGCTGATCATGTTCAGCGGCTCCACACAAACCGCGTGTGGACAAGGGCAATCGGCCATGGGACCGTTCTATTGTCCGGGTGACCAACAGGTCTATATCGACCCCACATTCTTCGACGACTTGGCGCAGAAGTATAATGCTCCCGGCGATTTTGCTCATGCCTATGTTCTGGCCCACGAAGTCGCACATCATGTGCAAAAGCTGCTGGGGTATAGCGACGCCATGCATGCCGTCCGGTCTCGCGGCGACGAACGAGAAACCAATCGTCATTCGGTGCGGTTGGAATTACAGGCCGACTTTCTGGCTGGTGTCTGGGCTCACCATGCCCATCGCAACTTCGACATTCTGGAAGAAGGCGATATGGAAGAAGCCATCAACGCTGCCCGACAAATCGGAGACGACGCGCTGCAGAAAGCAGCCACCGGTCGAGTCGACGTGCATAGCTTTACACACGGTACGTCTGCTCAACGTGTGCGATGGTTCAAGAAGGGACTGCTGAGCGGTCGTGTTGAACTAGCCAAACCGATTTGGGAAGCGATCGCTTACGAAGAGCTGTAGGCCACTCCGCAGTTTGCAGCAGCAAGGCTCGCCAGCTTACGTTGGCGAGCCGATTGCTCCGCGAGTCTCCGGTGAGCTCGAAATCACGAGCCGAACTCACCAGCGGGTGTGCTCACCGATTTCGGGCCACACTTAAAAAAGCAATCGCATCCCCCCGCTTGCGCCCGATCACCACCATTTTTTAACCCGGCATTTTCTATCGATCGTTCCTGCGAGCAACCGCCCTCGGCTGACTGACTGAACCGCAAAAGTTAGAAAATGGTAGGTTAGAAAATGGGGGCGCTCGCAGCTCATGACAGCAACGCTCTGGTCAACCCATCCTACTGGATTGGATATGGCAAATTTCCCTAGCCGTTATTGGTGCCGGGTCGGTTTCTATGACATGGAGCGTGGATTTGAGCCTCCCCGCCGGCGCTCGGCAGAGGTTGTTGGGAAATCCGCCACTGGTGCTTAGTTGTCGGTTCGCACTCTGACCTGCAGGGCTCCCAGCATGCGTGTGATCTGTTCTTCCTTCTGGTTGATGAAGAACACATTCTCCAACACGATTGCACGCCGTTCTAAATTCGGATGCAGAATCAACCGGCCAGATCGCAGCAAAAGGTATTCGAACAGGTCGTTGATTTCTTTGTCGATCCGCAGGTTCGGAGCAGAAAAACGTTCCATGTCGCTCAACATACCGTGGTGATGCAGCAATTCGTTGCCGCGAACTTCCCAGTAGTCGAATCGCCGACTCACGATCACCGCAAGAAATATCCCCAACATGACCACGACGTACATGGCGTAAAAACTACCGGTTGCGGCTGGTTTAATGTAGGTGACTTTGTGGGTCATCCATGGAATGAAATCAGGATTCAGCCGGAACAAAGACCACATCGCGACGCTTCCCGCCACGATGGCGAAGAACCACGTCAGTGATGTTGTGCGAGGGAAATCGAACGCGATGACCACGAGGTTCACCGCCATGACCAACAGAAAAGTCCTGCCCGGAATCGCCGCATAGGCGGCTTCGGTATTGTTTCCACTGGCGAACATAAAGATCGCGCCGAACAATGCGGCGAGCACCGTGGGGTATAAAAACACAACCTTGGGGTACGACACCAAGTAGATCGAATTCGGCGTCGAGTCTTTGGTGGCGGCATTGCCCAGCGGTGTGGATTGGGATTCGGCTTTGTCGTCCGTCATGTGCTGATTTTCCTACTGCGTTTTCTACGGTTGCCAGAGTCAGCAACCGGGTTTGGGAACCCGAGTTTACCGTCCCGGGGCGAAGTGTTCCAGAGAGTGAGGGTGGTAGGTTTTGAGGGGTGCGGCAATCTTATTCCGCAAAGCCCCAGGCTGTCATCCGAAAGAACGCCTCCGCGAAGGATTCGGATCACAGCGAAACGCCGGATTCTTGGGATTTGCATCCGGAACTGAGAATTTTTCCACTACAGCCAAGACTTCAGAGTCTTCAGGTCCGCCGAAATGGCTTCCCAGTGCTGCGGCACCAGTTCGGGCTTTCTGTGGTCGAGATATTCTTCGTGTAGAGAAATCGGCCCGGTGAATCCGCTGTCGGCCAGCATCTTAAAGAATTTGGCATCGACGCGACCCGTTCCCAGCGGAACATTTTCGCTGTTGGTTTCGCCCCAAATAAAATCTTTCACATACACCGCCTGAATGTGCGGACGGATCAAATGGAAGCCAATCGGCCAGCTCATCCCCGCTTCCACCGTCGCATGCCGTATATCGTAGGCGACTCCCACAGCCGCCGGATCGATGCCATCCAGTGCTCGATGCAAATCCCAGATCGGCGCACCGAAGTAGTTGCGGCCGGCGTGGTTTTGGTACAGCCCCGTGATTCCCAAGCCGCGGTTCATATCGGCCAGATCTTTTAAGCGTGACCGCCAGTTGTCGATCTGGCCGATGATGGGTTGGCTTTCGTCGTACTTAAAGTACTTCATGCGGTAATATTTGATGCCCAGTCCCGCGGCCGTTTTTAGCACCATTTCCGTGTTTGGATCGCCGGGGTCGTTGATGTCGGACGTCATGATGGTGATGTCCACGTTGTGCTGCCGCAGGCCTTCCACAAACTTGGGCAGTTGATCAACAACGTCTGCTGGTTCTACGTGGCCTCCGGATCGAATCGGCGCTTCGATGCCCTGAAAGCCGAGTTCCGCCGTTTTTGCTGCCAGCTGTTCGGCCGTCAGTGAATTAAACGGCTTGGTGAACACGCACAGCGGATTCGCAGCTTGTGGTTCTTCGGCAAAGCTGACAGAAACTCGCGTCGAAAGAGCTGCGACGGTTGCGGTTGATGCGGAAAGAAACTGTCGGCGAGTGGGCATGATGTCTGGTTCCAGTGCGAAAGGAATCTTGTGGTGAATAAGGTCGCAAGTCGTCAAAAGTTGTTCACGGCTACGATCCGCGCGGAGCTTCCTTTTGGCAAATTCTGGCGGCGGTGGAAATTCGGATCAGCAGAATGCCCAGCCTCGTCAGCCCCAACGCTCCGAAAATGCACACGCCCGCTTCGACGACGCGCGGAGTTTCTGGATCCGAAACCAACCCCACGCCCATCCACAACAGCGCCAGCGCGATCGCAACCAGCAGCCAGCCGAGTATTTCTCGCATCCAAAAAAACATGTTTGTCACTCACTTTATGCTAATGTCAGAAGGTCCTAAGTTGTCGAATCGCCTGCATTTACATCTGCCGTCTTGCCGCCAGAACGCCCCGCTTTCACTCGCCGCGAAACAACCATTCTGAAGTCGCGGTGAAGCCAGTTTAGAAACGTACTGCGGACATAAATTCCCGCCTGTTTGCGCGACAGACATCTCCACACGATTTCGTTGATTGCGATCCACGACACCAGCGCGATGCTAAACAGCTTTAATGCCAGAACAATCAGCCGATACCCGTCCGGTTTCAGCCCCAGCTGCTTGATCGAGTCAGTCGGCAGCGGAACGGACGACAATAGCCAAGCCGCGATGACTCCACACACGATAATCAGCAACGCCGTTTTTACCAACTGCCAGACGATTTTTAGAAGATTGTCAGACAGTATCCGTGTCTGCTGCAAACTGGGATGTTTGACGGTCGAAATCAGCTTGCCCAGCGAAAAGAACACCGATTGGTTGTCTCGTTCTTGCAAAGTCCGGTAACGACTCACCACCATCACCAGCGCCACACACATCAGCCCCCACATAAAGCTGATTGACAATTCGGACGGCTTGGCAACGCGTTCCGCAAAGAAAGCCTGCAGCTGCAAGACACCTAACAGCAGCACGGCTGTCCAGCGTTTTAGCGTCAACAGCAGCAACGCCAGTGCGATCAGAGTCAGTGGCAAGCGGAATTCAACCCGCGTAAACAAAGTTGGCAACAACATAAACGTGATGACGATGATCATCAGAAAATACACCAGCTGCCAAAACCTTGGTGCCGCCGGTGCGGAGTCGTTTTTCGACAGTTCAGCCATCTAACGTCCTCCAGCCGTAGCCACGCGACCATTCCGCGCGAGTTGTGTTTCTGACAGGATCAAGCGAATGGCTTGTCCTTCGCCGGACAGTGACATCGATGCCCCAATCCGTCGTAGTTCACGCTGCAGTCGAGACGCCAATTCCTTGGTTCGTAAATCTTCAGCGGCGTCCAGTAGTGCTTCTGCGGAAGGCTTGTCTTCGCTCAGCGACACTTCAGCTTTCGGGCGACGAAACGTCGGTGTGGGACAAACCACCACCACGCGATGATGTCGCGCCAAGGCCATTTTTAGCGCTGGCAGCAGATAGCTGATGTTGGTGGCGCATTCCAGCAGATTCGCCATGATGACATACACTTCGTTGTCGCGTGATGTGGTCACTGTTTCGGTAATGGCTTTGCTTAGCAGTTGAGTCGTCGCCATGGCGTCGTGAAATCCGCGACTGCGCGTGTGAACCAGCGGGTCCATCCACGACACGCCCGCATCCGCCAGAAATTGTTGAGCGTACCGAGCCATGAGGTTGTCATCCAGCACGAGTTCCACCACCTGAAGGGGCTGCAGTTGGTAAATTTCTGCCAGCACATTTGCCAGTTGCGATCTGCGAAAATGTTCGAATCGCTTCCACGGAGAAATCGGAAAAAACGTGAACGGAACCAAGTTGACCTGCGGTTCCAGTAGTTCCGGATGGCGTTCGCCACACAGTCGCATGGCCGCGTTGATCAGCGTTTTCGAAAGTCGTTGCTGAGGCGGCGCGGGATTGACGGAAAATTCGGCCAGCCCGTCCAGCAATCGATAAAACCCACGTTCTCCACCACTGGCCGGCAGACGCTTCGCACCGCGTTCGTCGAACAACACAGCGCCCACTGGATCACCAACCGAAATTGCAGAACGCGCTACACTGCCGGCGACATACAACGACTGATCCAGCAAACGCTGTCCGAATCCACCAATCCGCGTGCTGATGGAACCATCGAGGAACAAAATCACGCGAACCGGAACTTCGGATTCGTACTGCCGTGTCATCAGCGTGTCGCGCCGCGCGGACACTTTCCAGGCGATGCTTTTGGGCGGATCGCCCGCCGCGTATTCTCGAAGTTCCAACAATTCCGATCCCATCCCGGATCTCTGCAAGCGATGAATTCCGTGCTGCGGCAATGAATTGATGCGCTTGGTGATCGGCTGCGATTCATTCACATTCGCAAACGCCGGTAGCACGCGAAAATGTTGCTCCACAGGCAGAAAGCGCTGCGACACAAAAAAGCCCTGAGCGTCTTGCAGCGTGAGTCGAAATCCGGGCAGCAAGGTTTCTCCTGCGCCGCGAATCCGGGCTTCGTACGAAAAGGTCATTTCATGGGTGCGTGTCAGCAATTGACATTCGATGTCACCCGCTTCGATCGCAAAGTTTTCGGGCACGCAGTCGCGAACGTGCAGCAGTGAACCGATGCCAAATCCCGCATGAAACACACGAATTTTGACAGTCACTTTGCGACCGGCAAACAGCACGCCGCCCGTAGATCTGCCACCGACCAGACGATCGATTTTGAGGCCCGGCAACTGCACCCACAATCGCCAGTAAAATGTGAGCCATTCGACAAACATCCAGACCACGATCGTCAACGACAGCCAAGCCAAAGTCGGACAGCGTTCGTTGACGCCAAAGCCAATGCCGGCCACGGACATCAATGCCAACAAGCGACCACGAGTCGTCATCTAACACCGCTCCTGCAGCACGGGAACAGACTCGATCAGTTCGCGAATCACTTCACCGATCGTGCGACCATCCATTTCTGCTTCGGGACGCATGATCAGGCGATGAGCCAACACCGGAACGCTGACCTGTTGAATGTCTTCGTGAGTCAGATAGTTGCGACCGCTGAGCAACGCGTGAGCTCGCCCGGCCTTCATCAAATTGATGGAAGCTCGCGGACTGGCCCCCAACACCAAATCCGGATGTTCGCGACTTTTGCGGGCCAAGTCGATGATGTATTCCTGAACTTCTTTTGTGCCATACACGGAATCCAGCTGCTGCTGAATGGCTGTGATCTCTTCTGTGTTCGTGATCGGTGTGGGCACAACCGTGGATCGGCTGTGCAGTTCCAGCATGTCGATTTCCTGTTGTCGTTGCGGATAGCCGACTTCGATACGAAACAAAAAGCGGTCCAGTTGAGCTTCCGGCAGACGATACACGCCTTCTTGTTCGATCGGGTTTTGCGTCGCCAGCACCATAAACGGCAACGGCAAGGGCAGCGTCTTGCCTTCGATTGTCACCTGCCGTTCCTGCATGGCTTCCAATAGCGCGGATTGCGTGCGGGCGGGAGCGCGATTCAATTCGTCAGCCAACATCAACTGGCAAAAGATCGGCCCTTTGCGAAGTACAAAGTCGCTGGTGTTGCGATCCAGAACCTGAGTTCCCGTGACGTCCGATGGCAACAGGTCGGGCGTGAACTGCACACGTTCGTAGTGAATGCCTAAGACCGCCGAAAACGTCCGGCACAGTGTTGTTTTGGCGGTTCCGGGCACACCTTCTAGCAACACGTGTCCGCCAGCCAGCAAGGCCATCAGCAGCTGGTCCGTGACATGGTCGAGCCCCACGACCACTTGGCCAACAGCCTGCAATGTGCGTTGTCGAAGTGAGTTGACTTGATCGGCGAGTTCGTTGCTGTGGAATGAAGACACAAAGACATGTTTCTGGTTGAATGATTCGTGGCCAAAAAATACGTGGTACAGCGGAAAACTGACAGGCTGGAAGCGTATCCTACGCGGTGCATCTAAACTTCAATTAACAGCGCACCTTGCTGATGGAGATTTCTAAGCGTTTGAATGTTTTCACCGACGGCTTCAAACCGTTTTCGTGAAATATGAATCGTGCGTGTGTTGACGGCAAGGTCCAGCAACTCGGCGACTTGTTTCTGGCTGATTTTTTTCGCTCGAACAGCCGGATGGACGGCCAAGGTGTGTCTGAGTTGCTGATGCCACACCGCTGAATCTTCTGAGTCTGTAAGTTCACGACACAGGCCGCGAGCGAGCATGCTGGCCGCCTGACCGAATTCCGCGGATTCAATCCGTTGATCGGCTGTCAAAGCATGAGCGGTTTTCATTTCGCGGTTCGGCATCGGGGCGTGCTGCGCGTTTGTGGCAGCGAACAACGCCCACAAAAACGCCAGCACAGCGGCCGTGATTAGCGCCAAATATATGTAACGCTTGTAGTGAGCAACGCTCATATTTCGCGGCCGATTAGCCAGTACTTCATTCGCTAGGTTGGATTCTTCCATGTGGCGGATAATGGAATTCCCCAGCTGCAAATAGGTTTGCAGATCCGCTTCGGGAACAGGAAGATCATCCGGCAGCGGCGGCACGTCGTTCGGGTTCAA
Organism: Fuerstiella sp.; assembly: GCA_041688835.1. Taxonomy (GTDB): domain Bacteria; phylum Planctomycetota; class Planctomycetia; order Planctomycetales; family Planctomycetaceae; genus Fuerstiella. The sequence goes on along the minus strand of JBDNHJ010000177.1, from coordinate 10,041 downwards.
CGCCGGACTTTGTTGATAGCTGGGCAGCAGTGAGCCGTCTGCGATAAAGCACAATTGCGATCGATTGCCTGAGCACAATAGCTTGCTGAGATTGATCGCCAAAATTGCGTTGTCGCCGTGCCACAACATGCCGTTGGTAAATAGACTTTGATCGGCGGCCAGAAACATTCGGCCGGCAGAATTTGGGCCCGCATTGGGTAACCGAAATTCGACCAGCAGTGGTTCCGTCGACGCGTTTGCTGGCCTGCAATCCGGCGGCAGTCGAGCGATCACGTCCCAGTCGGGTTGAAACCATTTCGGCTTGCCGAGCCAACCGGAACGATTCAATACCAAAGATCCGACGCCATCTGTGAGCGGATGATTGGGATCGAGATTTGTGATCTGCAGGCAATCGGAAAAGCCTTGATAGCGATGCCGTGTTCGCGACGCTTCAACGGTACCCGCTTGGAATTCCGCCAGTCGGCCACCGGAATATTCTGAGTCGCACGCAATCAAAACCGTGCCGCCATCTTCGCAAAATGATTCCACCGTGCGGGGAGGAATCATGCCTGCCGGATCGCCCAGCACCACCAACACGCTGCGCTGCGGATTTGCCAAAACGGCTGGCAGATTCGTCGTCGACTGCAAGTCGTTTTGCTCAAGCAACATCTGAAACAGCTCAAAGCGAAAATGCCATTCCGGATCCGCAGCCGCAGCGACATCCTGACATCGAGCCGACTGCGGACATGTCACTAGCAACAGGCACAACGTCAGCCACCAGATCGCAGGCCGAAACCGAATTCGCACAACAACCTGGCTCATCGTTCCTCACACTGCTGAAGAGCGCGGCGTGCTTCCTGAATTTGCTGTGCGGTAAAATCCTGTTCGTCCGGCAAATAGCGAGCATGTTCATAGAGCTCCGCCAACACACTCACCTGATACGTTTTTTCCGGCGATTGAGCGGTCATGTCCTGCTGCACCATTTGGTGTGTCCACCAAGCCTGAGTCTTCCGGATCGGCTTGAGTGCCATGCTGTGGAACGCACGCACCACGTCCGCTTTGGTGCGAACCTGATCGCTGCTGATCGCTGGGGGATTTGAGGAAAGCACGCCGCCGAGATTCAAGAGTCCCATCCGCCACGCCAGCCAAGTCAGAAACATGCCGATCAGTGCCAACATCAGTAACGGCACAATCCAGCCACTTAGCGAGAACTCAGTCGCCGGCAGAATCGAATCGGCGCTCGCTGCGACATCTGCGGCGGGTGGTTCGGGTGCCGACAGATCAGAAATCAGCTCTCCCGCGACTGCTCGAAATCCACCCAGCATCGATTCGGACTTCTCCGGCCGAGCGGCAGCAGGGGACTGTGCATCAGAACCGCCGTTGTCGCCGTTGCCAGATTTCGCACCGATGGTAATGTCACCGTCTTTGACCATTTCGAAGACGTCTTTTCGAATTCCTTCCAGTGTTTCCAGCATCGCCGAAGACATCCCGCCTGATCTAGGTTGGTTCGAGTTTCCCGCTTGGCCATCGGCCAGTGCTTGAGCCCGATCTTCTTTGGCCTTCTGCTGTGCTTCTTTCACGATCTTTTTCAGCGTCGCCTTCAGCCCTTTGTCGCGTAGGCTTTCGCTGGTTTCCTGTTGACGCTTGATGACGTCTTCGCGGGCCGCTTGAGTGTCTCGGGCATCTTGGGCAGCAGCGCCGGTGTCGCTGGCCGAATTTGCGGTGGTCGGCGATGGATTGAAATCTGGTGGTACGACGTCCCGCATCTGTTCAAGGAATTCCTGCACAGACGGCTTGTCGGCACGGCGATTCGTCGACTGCCCCGGCTGCTGGCCATTGTTTGGTCCGTTGGCCTGCGAACCGGGCGACTGATTCTGGTCGGGCGTGTTTCCGTTGGCCCCGTCGCGTTGTTGCTGAATCATGTCATTCAATAACTTGTCCCAGCCCGCAGTCGTGTCGGGTAAACGAGGATTCGCATCGCTATCGCCCGGCGACTGATCTGCTGACCGACCGTTTTGTTTTCCGGTTTGCGGACGCTCAGCAGAACTATCGGCGGGCATGTCGCCGCCCTTGGGAAATTCTTCAATACCGGGGCGCGAGTTGGGGCGCGTGCCCGGACGTGGGGCTGCATCGTCGGACTGTTGCGGGTTCGCCTTGTCCCAAATGTCCTGCAGATACTGCAAGGCCTCGGAACGCCGCGAAGAATCTTCAGGATTCTGTCGCTGCGAATCTTCGGTCGGGGGCTGCGTTTGTTGGTCGGGCTGCAAGGGCCGCGAACCGTTTGGTCTCGGATCCGGACGACGGTCGGCGGGGCGAACAGATGTGTCAGGATTAGGCCCTAGTGCACGTTGCGGCTGACTGCCGTCGGTCGGCGGCAACGGCATCTGAAATCCGCCGCCACCATCACTGTTCGGCAACCGTCCATCGCGTTTGTATTGTTCCAGCATCTGCTGAACTTGACGCTTCAGCTGTGGATTCGATTTCACCTGTTCAATCAGTTCCGGCGGAATGTCTTCGGGCTTCGGCAGCAGGCCCTCGGGAATCTGGCCCCCGAACTGATCGTACAACTGCTTCAAATTCTGCAGCTGCTCAGGCAACGCCGACGGCGTCGAGTTAGCAGGCGGCGTCGACGGAGGTTTGGCATGGGGCTGTTGTCCGCTCAGCAATGCCTGTAATTGCTGCAGCAAAAACATCTGCTTGTGCAAATCGGCCGACCCGTTCTTCGGCAACTCCAGCACCCGATGAGCGGGTGTTTCCGGAGGCGTTTGAGCCACCAGCGGGCCAGCACAAACCATCAGCATCGTCAGGCCCAGAATGCAGCGCAGAATTCTTGGGCAGTCGCACGATTGCATAATAGAAGCAGCCTGCTGTGAAGTGTGGTCAGTTTCTTGAGCTCCAGAACGAGCATTGTCGTAATCATACCGGCCAAGGGAACCGATGGGCAGTGGATTTTTTGCCAGGCGTGTGTGGAACCCACGAAGCAGGTCGGCAAACGCCATCCGGTGGAGCGAAAATCGCAGAACGGCGAAGAGTGCCCGTTTTCTACCCCCCCAACTTTCAAGGGACTCGTGCACCCGTGAGCGAGCTCACGGGGGTCTAAAAAGATGTATCCGTTGACGGTTATGAAGCTGATGCTGGAAATCTGTTGGGAATTGGTTGCGGTCACCTTTTCTGGCACGTCGATCACCCGGCTGAAACCTATGCCGCCCGAGCGTGTGGATGAAATCCTCGAACACGACAAGGGGAATCAATGAGAACATCCGTGAACGGCTGCAAAAAGATGTGGGGCATAAAAAAAATGGCCCGCTTCATTGTTGGGATTTGATTGTGTCGGGTGGGTCAAGGAGCCAAAGCGACGCCGACCCACCACACGTAGACGCCCCGTATCGACAAAGAAAATGGTGGGTTTAAATGGCTGTCGCCATTCGACCCACCCTACCTTTTTTCGCCGTCCCCAGTGATGAAGCGGGCCATTGTCTAAAAAGGCGGGAAGTCGATCCTACGCCCCACCGATTTAGGCCACAGGAAACACGGGCTGATCGCCGATCTCGTCGAAGGCGGTGTCTCCGATAAACAGGCAACCAGCGTTTGGGTGTCGCTGCTGCTGGTCGGCTTCCATGTGTTCGACGGCGGTTGTCAGCACCAGTTTGACAGAATCGCCGACGCGCACCAGCTGCGGACAGGTGACTCGAGGCGAACCCGGACAGCTCCACGTGGCTTCCAGCTTGCCAGTGGCAAGGTTGTATTGACGAGCCGCACCGGCTGTGGGATCGCCGGGGTCGTACAGCGCCACGATTAGGCTGTTGCCGTCTGGAGTCACCAGCATTCCATCCGGAAAGACGTCGCCCGCAGTCAGGTCGACAACCACGCGCGGTTCTGACACCGTACCCGCGTCGATATCTAGACTGCTAACGGTGATCGTCTTGGATGGCGAATCGATGTCGACCAGCGTCAGCGAACCGTCGGCGTTTTTTTGCACCGCTTTGCCGTTGGAACAAATCTGATCGTTGCGAAGCTGAATCAGTCGGCCATCGCGATGTCGCAGATAGAGGCCAGCCTTCTTGGTTTTGAATTCCAGTTCCTTGCAGCCGAAAATCAAGTGTCTGTCAAAAACCACACCGTCGTTGATGATGGTGTTATCCACCGAACTATCGATGTTGGTGACCAGTTCTTTCCAGCTGCGGTCGTGGATGTCGTACAGTCCAAGGCTGCGTTCGACTCCGCACACAAAGACACCGGGCGCAGTGGTCGGAAACGCGAAGCCCGGACGTCCCGGAAGTTCGAACGATTGGTTTGTGCCAGAAGACAGGTCCAGAATATTCACCGATCCGATGGTGGATTCTGTGCCGTGTTGAATTCCCACCCAGCTGAGCTGACCGTGGGTGAGTGAGTACGGGCCTTCCGGCAGAAAGCGAAGTTCGGCCGATTCCGGGCGGAACAGGACAGTGCATTCGGTGGTGGGAGTCATCGTTACGATTCTGTTTCTGGATTGATGGCCGACAGTGCGTTCATGGCGGCTTTTTGTTCCGCCGCTTTTTTGCTGCGACCCCACGCGGATTCGAACTGCTGTTCGCCGAGTTCGACGGCGACCAGAAACTCACGCGCATGATCGGGGCCACGCTGTTCCACGATCACGTATTTCGGCACGACACTTCCATCGCGCTGAGTTTCTTCTTGCAGCGTGCTTTTGTAGTTCTCAGCATCCGCTTCGCCACAGCCGGCAAGTTCTTCAGCGAACGCCCGCAGGATAAATTCGCGAGCGGGTCGGATTCCGCCGTCCAGATAAACGGCGGCGATGATCGATTCCACGACTGCGGCCTTCAGCGAATCCGGAATCGACTGCAGGCCCTTGCCCACAAACATGAGTTCTTCCAGACGCAAGCGTACTCCCACCTGAGTACACACCGCTCGACTGACCAGATGCGACTTCAACTGCGTCAGCTGGCCTTCGCGGCGATCAGGGTAACGTTGGAAAATATGTTCGCAGATCACCATGCCCAACACCGCATCGCCGAGGAACTCCATCCGCTCGTTGCAGTCCAGCCGCGTGGACGCGCAAGAACTATGAGTCAACCCGCGGCGTAGAATTTTCTGGTCCTGAAATGTATAGCCAATGCGAGTTTCACACTCAGTCAGAGCTTGCTGGCGTTCAGCATCAGTGTCAACAGGGCTGGGTTCGGACACGCGTGGTTTCAGATCAATTTTGGACAGGATGGAAGGCGACCACTGCCGGTCGGCTCAAAAAATGCTGGGATCTGCGACGTATAGTAAGAGCCCAGCAACGTTCTGCGAAAGAATGCCGCTGAATTTCTATTCGCAAAGCAAGATTTTCTCGAACCGAGAAACGAAATGCTCGGTTTTTCAGCCGGAATCATCACTGTGGGCCAGTCAAACCGCCCGCAAACGCATTCCGAGAAAAACCACGAGTCATGGGATCGAGTTTCCCCATTCCTCGGCGAGGGCAGCAGTTGGGCAGCGCGCAGAAAAACACCTGCGATGGAAATCACAGGCGTGCTCGTTTTTATCAATGTAGCAGAACCAAACGCCTGACATCGCAGGCGGCACCACGCTCGATTTTAAGCAGCGTCGTACTCAGACAACCTGTTGCCTGTGGCAAAGTTCTCGCCCGCGTTGTTTAGCGAGTAACGCATATAGTAGGCGTCTTCTAGCGTATCGTCGTAGTGGTTGCGAAGCACAGAAAGTGCTCGGAAGCCACCGTTTGCGAAAAACAGCTGAGCATCCAAGTTGGTTTCGCGCACTTCGAGCACGATTTCTCGACGTCGCTGTTGTGACAGTTTGTCAACCAAGCGTTGCACCATTTGGGTGCCCACGCCTTGGCGGCGGAGGTTGGGCGAAACTGCGACGTTCAGAATTCGCAGCATCGACTGGTGCAGTTCGTAAATCATGAAACCGACGATTTCATGATCCAGTTCCGCCACAGTGCCGATGCAGTTCCGCTGCCGCAGACAGCAGAGAAATTCTTCCTCTGTCCACGGGAACTCAAAACTGCTGCGTTCGATCGCGAGGACTTCGTCCATATCACGTCGAATGAGCCACCGGATTTGTGCCTGTTGAGCTACATTATCTGCGGCTTCAGAGTGCACAGTCAATTTTGCCTTCTTCAAACCCATAGCGGCCTCCGTGCCGACGCGTATTGAAGGAATTGCGATCGCGTAGTTGCGGTTGCAATGTAATATACAATGAAATGATCGGCCCGATCGTATCACATGTGCCAGTCACACGTCTACGGTAAATGGACTGCCGAAGCAATTGCCTGAGAACTGTGCAGTTGGGCCAGCTTGGTCGCGCAGAAATATCATTTCCACTCCCGCTTCCCGCACAAACTGCCTCTGCACCCACTCACTTGTGCGAAATGAACGTTCTGCGTTTCCCGCACTGATGTTCTCACGCAAACGCACCGCAATTATACAGCACGCGGGGCAGGATGAGACATTCTTGATGTTTACCTCGTAGTCGCAGACTGGGTTTTTCGGCCTTGTCTGCGACCACGGGTTAAACGATTGACGCCTCAACGTCCCCACTCGCGGTATCGTGGGGCCTTGAAGTGGCTTCGCGAGGGAGAATCGAATGGCCAGCGAAGTCCCCAGGAATGGTGAAGAGTTCGTCAACGGTAGAGTCAGTTCGGGCTTCGAATACACGTGCGACAAAGATCGAAGCACCGGGATCAAGGAATCGCGACAGTTGAAAGTCAGTTCGGCTGCGTCGATCGGCGGACTGTCCAGACGAAGTTGCCGTGAGTCAGAATTTCGCATCCGTGCCGACTTGGTTGCCAACTGGATCGGCGACAGCGTCCAAGTTCAGCGCACGGAAGAGAACATCGAGCAATTCAAGGCCATGAATAATTAGCCCAAAACCCGGTCCTGAACACGACGCAACGGAAGGAAACACTGGGAGACCGGCCCCCGGTTTGACCCATGTTCAAGCGAGTAGAACAATGCCGACCAGCAAAACACTGATCAGAAAGTGATAACTCAATCCCCGAGCAGGACTCGAACCTGCAACCTGCCGCTTAGAAGACAGAGGACTTAACTTTGCTGAACCCGCCTGAAGGCGTTGTCACTCAAGAGTTTACATTCATTAGGGCGATTCGCAAGTCATTGCAAACAGACGCGTGTTTTTGCGTGCCGATTCATGGCAAAGGGGTAGTGGGGGGGTAGTCGTCTGACTGTGTAGGAAGCCGCAAGAGGAGCAACGGACAAATTGTCCGCTGTTGCGATAACAACACAACGATGACACTCTTCCAGAGGAGTTGAGCAGGAGGCATGGCGGTCAACGGAAATCTGTGACGCATTGCGGGCTGGTAGTCGCCATGAAGCGAGTGGTCGTTTCCAGACAATCGCCGCGCGTCATTCAAACACCAACGAGTATACGTCCGCTTCGCGCATGACCACGCGCAGCACGACGGGACGACCGATCAGGGACTCAACGCTCATGTTCTCATTCCAACCGACCCGACGATCAAGTGAGTCACCATAGATGACGTCACAGTCCGCAAGCGTGAAGCCAGGAATCGGGGTGCCGTCCGGAGAGCGGATCTCGACCTGGACAGAGCCCGCGGCGCTCGTCGCTACGTTGAGCGAGAGTTCCTTCCCCGAAAAAGTGATTGGCCTTGTCGTGAACTCTCCCTGTTGCAGCTTAGCGTGGATTGAGGCGAAGCCGTCGATTCTTAGTGAGTAGCGCCGCAAGCGGGATTGGCGACCAGTGAAATAGGATTCTGTGGCGTAAAGCGAAAGCTCGCGAGGGGCATCGTCCTTCGTTGACTCCGTCTCAACAACATGCCACGCGATGTAGTTGTCGCCATACGACCAGTTGTGCTTTGTGCGAAGTCCCGGACGCAAGAACACGTCGTTGCTTTGGCGAAAGTTCCGGCCATCGCGGCTGGTGATGTAGATCGAGTCCGTCACGGCCGTGCCGTAGCGGGGAGTCACGGTCATCCGCTTCTCGCGCAGCTTCCACTCGGGCAGCAACGGAGTCGAAGCCGTCAGCCCATGGTCAACGTAACGAGCCGGAAATCCAATGTAGAGATGGGGGGCTCGCTCGTATGGTTTGACCTGATTCACGTAGAACTGTGCAAGTGGATGCGGTCCCTCGCCTTCAGGAAAGGCGATCGTCCCTTCATCGGTCCAGTGGAGGAAGTCGTCGGATACGGCGCGGTTGATCAGCCGCGTGCCCGCATAACCGCCGCCGGAGAATACGCGGTAATACAGGACATACTTCTGTTCGGTGACCGACCAAAAGGAAATGTTCTGCGTGTCGAAGGCTCCCTTGTCGAACACCGGTCCAGGTGCCATCGGGGACCAGTGAATTCCATCGGGAGACTGATAGACCCAGAGGCCTTTTTGATTCTCAAACCCGGCTCCGATTGCCTTATACCGCGCCTCTGGTTTCGCGGCGGGACTGGAATCGATGAACGGTGAAAAATCGTGACAGCGACCGCCGTCGCCGAGGCTGTCCAGCATGATGTTGTTGTCGTTCGAGCCGTTGAACTCGCACAGGCCGAGGCTGGGTCGGTCCCACTTGATACCGTCCTTGCTTTCGAAATAGGCGATCGTCAGTGGCCCGCCAAGCTCAATGCCAGTGGGGATTTGCCAGGCGTGGTAGTACATGCGGTAGACGCCTTCCTGACGATCCTGCAGCACCGTAAAGTAGCCGCATCCGTTGCCTTCCCAGGGCTTGTCGCAGTTGACAGCAATCTCCTCGCGCGTCGGGCGATGGACGGTAAGCTGGACATTCTTCATCTCGGCCACGAGATGGTCGTCAACAAACAGTTCGCGACGGTTGCCCAGATCTATGACCTGATTCGACTGGGCAAACGTGGATCGGCTTCCGAAGCCGCAAACGAGGCACAACATGGCCAGAAAATGGGCAAAAATGTTCATAGTCACGAGTCGCCTGAGGTTCGAGATCAATTTCGGTGGATCATAATGCACGCGGGCAAAGAAACCAAGAACCATGAATAAAGTTGGGTGGGGCTTTTAGTAATCGCGACAGGCACCGATTTCGAAACCGCGGTGGATCAGACAACAGCGATACCTTGGGGAAAACGAAAGCCGCGGAAATTTAGCACCCGGACCACCCACCTGCCCTCCGTCTCCACACTTGCCCCCCCAGGAGGCCCTGTCGCCGCCTCCATTGATTGGACGCCGCTTCGGTTATCGGTAACATGCAGTCAGCGGTATACGCGTGCCTGGAGGCTTGAGCGATGGCGAAGAAGTTGCGACCGATCGGCAAGGCCAAAGGCGATGCCATTGCCGACGAGTTGCGCGCGTACTATTCGCGCGGCCAGGAGATAGAGGACTACGTCGAAACGAAAGGCAAAGTGTCCAACAAGGAGCTGAAAAGCCGCTTCAACGTGTCCCAGCAACAGCTCTCCAAAACGCGTGCGTTCGCCCGGTGCTACACCGAAAAGGGACTTGAGGCCCTTTGTTCCGCTCGTACTCCCAAAACGGGAGCACCGCTGCACTGGGCTCACGTCATTCAGCTACTTGTCGTGTCCGACAACTGCAAGCTCCGGAATTCACTGCAGAAGAAAGCCATTCGGGACGGCTGGAGCGTCCGGCGATTACAGGAAGAGATCCGCAAGGCCCGTGGTGCGAAACCCGAATCCGGCGGTCGTCCGTTCAAGCTTACAACCAAAGATGCGGCAATTTCCGACGCCCTGCGCTGGTCGGCGGAGGTCGAGCGATATCTCAAGGCCCTGCTTGAGAAGGCTGACGGTGAAGATGACAACAAGTTGCTGGAAATCGACAAAGCCATGGCCGATCAGGATAAACTCCGAATTCGCGAGTTTGCGGATGCGCTGCAGAAAATCCAAGCAACGGCAGGCAATGTGGAAGCAAGACTCCGCAAAATTGACAGGTCGCAATCGTCGAGGACAAAACGGTGATCCGTGCCGAAGCGTAGGACGATGGATCTGTTACCGATAACAGGGCAATCGCACGTCGGTTTAGTGTCTTACGGTTTGATTTTTGCGTGAATCGTCTTCTGGTCAAGTGGCAAAATAGTTTTGTCGTTTTTCGATGAACCAGCAGGGAGTCGCGG
>JBDNHJ010000176.1:0-31858 GCA_041688835.1 Fuerstiella sp. | reverse complement strand
TCGCTCGACGTGACCGGAAATACAACCGGTGGCACGTTCACTCAGAACGGCGGCACTGTTGGCTTCGGCGGTGATCTGGATGTTACGGAATACGAACAAACCGACGGCGACACAACCATCGGCGGCATGTTCACGTTCGACACCGGCACCGTCAGCGGCGGAACTCTCGACGTCACTGGCAACACAACCGGCGGCACGTTCACTCAGAACGGCGGCACTGTTGGGTTTGGCGGTGATCTGGATGTGACGGAATACGAACAAACCGACGGCGACACGACCATCGGTGGAACATTCACCTTCGACACTGGTACCGTCAGCGGCGGGTCACTCGACATCACCGGCAACACAACCGGCGGCACGTTCACTCAGAACGGCGGCACTGTTGGCTTCGGCGGCGATCTGGATGTGACGGAATACGAACAAACCGACGGCGACACAACCATCGGCGGCAAGTTCACCTTCGATACCGGCACGGTCAGGGGCGGGTCGCTCGATGTCACCGGCAACACGACTGGTGGCACGTTCACTCAGAACGGCGGCACCGTTGGCTTCGGCGGCGATCTGGATGTCACAACTTACGACCAGACATCCGGCGACACGACCATCGGTGGCACATTCACGTTCGATACCGGCACGGTGAGCGGCGGGTCACTCGACGTCACCGGCAATACGACCGGCGGCGACTACACTCAAAACGGCGGCACATTCAATGTTGGCGGTCACTTCGACTTCAATCAAGCCACCATCAACGACGGCACTTTGGACGTGACGGGCGATCTCGGCCACGGCACGTTGACGCAACACGGCGGCACGACCGACGTTGGCGGCAACATGGCCGTCACCGACTTTGCACAACACGGCGGCACGCTGGGAATCGGCGGCGATCTAGACATGACCAACAGTTTCTACCAATCACCGACCGGTTCGATTGACGTCGTCGGAAACGTGGACATCAACCACACGACCGGCGACCTGACCATCGGCAACCTGTCCGGCCATAACGTAAAAGCCAACAGTACGAACGGTGGAGTTCATCTGGGCGACATCGACGCCGGCGGAACTTTGGACATCACCGCCGGCAATGGCGACATCGACCAACTGCCCGGCAAACGTATCAACGTCACCGGCACGTCGACATTCGACGCCACCGGCGACATCACGCTGACCAACCCGGACAACGATTTCGTCGGTCCGGTCAACGCCAACGGCAACAACGTGGCCATCACCGACGAACACGGCGGGCTGATTCTGGGGAACGTGACCACCGTCGGCACCTTCGACGCCACGTCAACCGATGGCCCGATCATTCAGGACGGCAACGGCACGTTGACGATCGGCGGCGTTGCCACGTTTGATGCGACTCAAGGCGGTCAGCCAGCGGACGTCATTCTGAACGGACGCACTAACGACTTTATGGACGCGGTTAACGTCTTCGGCAACAACGTCGAAATCGTCGACGGCCATGGCGGTCTGCTACTGGGTGACATCACCGCCGCAGGAAACTTCGGAGCTGCCTCAAGCGATGGTCCATTGACTCAGACGCCCAGCGGGTCAATCAAAGCGACTGGTGACGCCACGCTGGCTTCGTTCAAGGATGGTGAACCGTTGGAAGTGAATCTGCCCAACACGTCCAATAAATTCGGCGGCAAGGTGAATGTTGCGGCCGATCGTATCACGGTCAAAGACGCTTCCGGAAAGATCACGTGGGGCACTGTGAAATCTCCCGCGGTCGACAAAGTGGGCCAGGAATCCATTGGCAATTCCACTTTGGACACCAACACGCGCTACACGGGTGACGCCGATTCCGGAGCCAGCATCCTGAACGTCGTTCAGCGGTACGGCCAGCAGTGGATGTCACAACTCGCACAGTGGTTCCGCGGTGACCAAGCGGCGAAGACTGCCGCGATCACCCAAGAGAGTGTCCAAACCGTCGGCAACGACATCTTCCTGAAACCCGCCGACAGTACGAATCCATCCGATCCATCGACGAACCTTAGCGACGGAGGCGCAGACAAAAACGCCCGCTTCTAAGCACCCATGTATCAGTTTTCGTACAAAACTATGAAACTTGTGCATGGATCCTTAAAGCCGCCGGAACACTGATTTCTCGCTGCGGAACTTCGCGATTCGGCGACTTCCGCCAATCACCCTTGAAATTCAGTGCCGAACACCGGCCCCGGATGTTAAACTTTCGGAGAATTATCACTCGGTGGAGATCATTGTGTTTCGAGCGACAGGTTACCTAATTTTGATTGCGCTAAGCGGGGCGCAATTGCACGCGGCCGAAAGCGTTGACTTCAACCGCGACATCCGACCGATTCTGTCGAATCATTGTTTCCAGTGTCACGGTTCAGACGCAGACACCCGCGAAGCAGACCTGCGACTGGATCTGCGTGAATCAGCCATGGCGATGGAAGCCTTTGTTCCCGGCGATATTCGTCACAGCGAACTCGTCGCGCGGGTTGAAGCATCGGATTTGGATCTTCGCATGCCGCCGGATTCCGCTAACAAGCCGCTGTCCCCGAAGCAAATTGAACTGCTGAAGCAATGGATCACTGAAGGCGCTGCATACGATGACCATTGGGCCTTTCGTCCGATCGTCAAGCCAGAGGTGCCAGCTGTGCCAATCGCGAATGACGCGAATGACCTCAATGGCCTCAATGACCTCAATGACCTGAATGACACTTGGGTCCGAAACCCCATCGACGCCTTTGTGGCTCGCAAACTGCACCAGAAAAATCTGCAGCCGGCGGTCACTGCGGATCGAGCCGCATTGATTCGGCGCCTGTATCAGGATCTATTGGGATTGTTACCAACGGTTTCCGAAGCCGACGACTTCATCACCAGTTCGTCCCCAACCGCCTACGAAGATTTGGTTCAGCGGCTGTTGCAAAGTCCTCATTATGGCGAACGTTGGGGCCGACACTGGCTGGATCACGCGCGGTATGCAGATTCTCACGGTTACACAATTGATGGGGCTCGCGTGATGTGGCCGTTTCGTGACTGGGTGATTCAGGCCATCAACAACGACATGCCGTTTGATCGCTTCACCATCGAACAATTGGCTGGAGACCTGCTTCCCAACCCGACCAAGCCGCAACTGGTGGCGACCGCTTTTCATCGCAACACGATGATCAATCAGGAAGGCGGCGTGAAAGCCGATCAGTTCCGTCACGAGGCGTTGATCGATCGCGTCAACACCACCGGCGCGGTTTGGCTGGGACTGACGGTGGGCTGTGCTCAGTGTCATACGCATAAGTTCGATCCGCTGACCCACAACGAATACTACCAGCTGTACGCTTTCTTCAATGGTGCCACGGATGCCAACAACACGGGCCACACGGTGTCGGTTTACGAAACGGAAATGTTCGATTGGACGCCAGAAAAAGAGGCGCAGCGAAATGAACTCAACACCCTGCAGAAAAATCTTCAGCAACTAGAATCGGCCACCGGTCCCAGCGAACATTTGGCGGCGGACAAGTGGGACTGGAGCAGTCCGCAATTGACCGCCTCCGAAACCGCCAGCGGAGCAAGTTTGAAACTGCAGCAGGACGGTTCCTTACTGGCCAGCCCGGACGTGGCCGCCAACGAAGCCTATCGAATCACGTTTGACGCGCCGTCGGTGTCGAACGATCAACCGGTGCCAATCACGGCCATCCGATTACGTGTTTTGACCGATGCCAGCCTGCCTCAAAACGGCCCCGGTCGAGCTGTCAATGGCAACTTTGTATTGACGGACGTGCATCTGGAAGCTGACGGACAGGCCGTTCCCTTTGTTGCTGCGTGGGCCGATCACAGCCAACCAGACTACCCCATCGCCGCCACCATTGATTCCAATCCACAGACCGGCTGGGCGATCAATATCGGCAAGGGGTCGGCCAAAGACGCGAAGATGAACGCCCCGCATGAAGCTGTTTTTGTGCTGCCTGCGAAATCTGCTGTGGACGGTGTGAAAGAACTCACGATTGTGATGCGACATGATCGGAGCACGAACTATCAGGTCGGAAGATTCGCTGTCGATATTTCAACATCCGCATCACCCACAGCAGTGCACGATGATTATGGCCAAGAAATCGTGAGTCTCAAACGCCGCATTGCCGAACTGCAACAACAGTTTCCGCACACTGCAAAACCGGTGGCTCAAATGGTAATGCAGGACCATGCCAAGATTCCAGAAACTTATCGCCTCGATCGCGGCAACTTTCTGACACCAGATATCACAGGTGGCGTGCTGCTGCCTGGAGTTCCCGCCGCCCTGCAAGCTTCCGGCGGGCGGACCTTCAGCAACCGTTTGGATCTGGCCAAGTGGCTGGTGACTGACCAAAACCCACTGACCGCTCGCGTGACCGTCAATCGAGTCTGGGCGAAATACTTCGGACGTGGTTTGGTGGAAACAGAAAACGATTTCGGTTTTCAAGGAACGCTACCGACGCATCCGGAATTGCTGGATTGGCTGGCCGCTGACTTTATGGAACATGGTTGGTCGCTGAAACATCTGCACCGCACCATCGTGACGTCCGCCACCTATCGCCAAAGCAGTCACGTTTCAGACAGCCAGCTATCCGTTGATGCCGGCAACTATTGGCTGTCGCGACAGTCTCGTTTTCGAGTCGAAGCGGAAATTGTGCGAGACCAAGCGTTGGCGGCTAGTGGCCTATTGACGGCCAAACTGGGCGGTCCCGGCGTTCATCCACCGCAGCCCGACGGGATTTATGCGTTCACTCAAAACAACAAGAGCTGGCCGACCGATACCGGCCCCGACCGCTATCGCCGCACGATGTACACCATGTTTTATCGCAGCGCACCGTATCCACTGCTGACCACATTCGATTCGCCCGACTTCAGCACGGTCTGCACAATCCGAGTCCGCTCAAACACACCGCTGCAATCGCTGACTGTCGCAAACGACGTTGTCTTCATGGAACTGGCGGAAGGCCTCGCCCGCAAAACACTCACGCAGCCGGGTTTAGAAACCGACACCGATCGTTGCCGCTACTTGTTTCGGATGTGCCTGACGCGCACACCGGACGACGACGAACTGCAAGTCCTCATCGATTTTCTGCACCGTGAACTCGATCGCTTCACCAAATCACCACCAGACGCCGCAGCAGCCGTCACTCTAAAAACCAACGACGACTTGCAACCTCTGCAGGTGGCTCCTTGGACAAGCGTCGCTCGAGCGTTACTGAATACCGACGAATTTGTCACAAGGAATTAGGCAGCTTCCATTTGCGATCCCCGTCACAGAAGATCGACGACATGACACACCCCAATCAACACACACTCCACGAAACCACCAGACGTTATTTTCTGGAACAATCCCGAATCTCACTCGGTGCAATGGCGTTGGCTCAGCTGGCCGGTGGAACGGCCATGGCCGACGGCAACGTGGCTGCGGCTGATTCCGGGATGCACTTTCCTGCCAAGGTGAAGAACGTCATCTTTCTGTTTATGGCGGGCGGACCCAGTCAGCTGGAGATGTTCGAACCGAAACCCGTCCTGAACAAATATCACAACCAAGCTCCACCAGAAAGTGTGACGAAGAATCGCCGCTTCGCGTTCCTAAAACCCGACGCAAAACTGCTAGGCTCAAATCGAACATTCGCCCAGTATGGGGAATGCGGCATGGACCTCAGCGAATTGCTGCCGCATCATCGCAGCATTGTCGACGACGTGTGCTGGGTGCGAGCCGCAGCGACAGACGTGTTCAATCATGGTCCGGCCAAGCTGTTTATGAACTGCGGTTTTCAAGCCCCCGGCCGCCCCAGTTTGGGTTCATGGGTGACCTACGGTTTAGGCAGCGAATCTCAGGATCTGCCCGGTTTTGTCGTGCTGCAGTCGGGCCCGCGTGGTCCGCGCGCCGGCAATACGTTGTGGTCCAGTGGGTTTTTGCCAACCACGCATCAGGGCGTCCCGTTTCGCAGCAAAGGCAATCCCATTTTGCATCTGTCGAACCCGCCGGGATTTACTCGCGACGCCCAACGCGATTTCACAGACACCGTCGGACGGCTGAACAACCTGCGTTTGCAGTCCGTCAACGATCCGGAAATCGCCACTCGGATTTCGGCCTACGAAACAGCATTCGCCATGCAGGCTTCAGCACCGGAACTCACAGACCTATCATCCGAAACCAAGTCCACTCTGGATTCCTACGGCGTTGAATCCGGCACGCCATCATTCGCCAACAACTGCTTATTGGCGCGGCGACTTGTGGAACGCGGCGTGCGATTTGTGCAGTTGTATCACACCGATTGGGATCACCACGGTGGCAAAAACGCAGACCTCGACGAGAACCTCAGTCTGCGATGTCGCGAAGTCGATCAATCGGCCGCAGCTCTCATCAAAGACCTGAAAGCCCGTGACCTGTTGAAGGACACACTGGTGATTTGGGGCGGCGAATTCGGGCGCACGCCGATGGGTGAAGCTCGAGAAACAACGGGACGCGATCATCACATCGATTCCTTCACGATGTGGATGGCCGGCGGCGGAATCAAGCCGGGACATATTCATGGCTCAACCGACGAACTGGGCTTTGGGCCAGAAGAAGGTCGAGTTCACGTTCACGATCTGCACGCTACGATTTTGCATCAGCTGGGCATCGATCACAAGCAACTGACGTATCGCTTTCAGGGCCGTGACTTTCGCCTGACCGATGTTCACGGAGAAGTCATTCACGATATTCTGGTTTGACGTTCGGCGGCCAGAACTACTTTTGCTGAAACGTCGGCGACGTCACAATCGTTTTGATCAAAGAACGCAGGCTGTTGTTCTGTTCGGCCGCATTGGAAATCGCGTGGTCGATCAATGGCCGGTCGGCAGGTTCGATTGTGCGAGCCACCGCGAACATCAATAGTTTTTCCGTCACACCACGCAGAAATCGCTGGTCTTGTTTTGACAGTTGCTGCTTGAAGGTGGCGAAGCTGTCATACCGGTCGCCACTGGGCAGAGTTCCTCCGATTTCGATGTCTGGCCGATCGCGGCCCCAACGTGCGATCGGCTTTTCACCGTCGATCTGCGTTCGCCACTGGCCGATCACATTGAAGTTTTCTAATGCCAATCCGTACGGATCGATCCGACGATGGCAGTTGCGGCACGTCGATTGTTCGCGATGTTTGGCCAGTCGTTGTCCGACCGTTAGCTTTTCGCCATCCACGTTGGGTTCCACTTCGCCCGCATTTGGTGGCGGTGGTGGTGGGGGATCGTTGAACAGCACATCCAGAATATACTTGCCACGTTCCACCGGTTTTGTGCGGCTGCCATCACTTCCCCAGCGATGCACGCCCGCCATGCCCAGCAACCCGCCCCGAATCGACGTCTGATCGCCAATCGCGACGCGCTGAAAGTCTTCGCCCGTCACACCATCGATGCCGTAGAACATGGCCAGTCGTTCGTTGGCGACCGTCCAGTCGGAATCCAGCAGGTTCAGCAGCGAATCATCCGTGGCCATCAATTCGCGGACCATGGCCAGCGGCTGATCCAGCAGGTCGTGGTCGAGTCCCACCAGTTCCGTGGCGTAGTATTCCGGAAAGATCGACTCATCCGGCGGAAAGCGATCGAACTCATCAATCTTCAACCATTGACGCACAAAGCCCTGCACAAAACCTTCCGCGCGAGAATCTGCCAGCATGCGATCGACTTGCTGATTCAGCGCATCGGCACCCGACAACTGGTGATTGCCAGCGGCCTGCAGCAGTTCGGCATCCGGTTGACTGCTCCACAGAAAATAGCTCAACCGCGTCGCCAGTTCAAATTGCGTCAGGCTGCGAGGGGCCGCATTCGAATCTGCATTCGAATCTGCGCCGGGAGCCGATGGTTCAAACAGATACAGGAACTTTGGAGAACACAACATACCGACGATCCCGGTCTTGATCGCGGTTTCGAAATCCGCACCCTGTTGCAGATCTAATTCAATCAGGTCCACGATTTCACCGATTTCATTGTCCGTCACGTTCCGCCGATACGCGCGCGGCAGCAGCTTGGTCACGATCTGCCGAGCGTATTCGACATTCCGTTTGTCCGGTTGCCAGCCATCAGCAAAAATCGTGTTCATGCTGGCGGGCGGATAATCTCCCTGCAGCGGCCCGGTGACTTCGATCCAGTCGAGTCGCAGTTTGGGCACGCTTTTGAGACTGCTGGGGCTGTTGTATTCGGAGCGAAACGCACCTTGAGCATGATCGCCTTGAGCTCGAATGCGAGCTTTCGCAGTCACGGATTCTTCGACCATTCCCTGCTGCAACAGTTCATCGGCCGCTCGGCGACTTTCGCCACGACTGCCAACGTAGGTGCTGAAGTCCGGACCATCCACGATGGCAACGCCATATTCGCCCTGCAACAGTTCGTCGCGAATCGTTTCGAACTCGTAGATTTCCGGAGCCGTCGGTGCAGCATCCACGCGAAACTGCGCGATATTATCGTCCGGTCCCTGTTTGATTCGCATGTACACGGGTTTGCCGTCTGCTCCCGGTTCGGCGGCCGCCTGCACACGCACGCGATACCGCCCAGTGAGCGGAACTTCGCGATCGTTAAACGGATGTCGCAGCTTGGCGTAAGACCGTGCGGCGTCGTGCATAATCACCAGCGTGTCGCCATCCAGATATTTGTCCCGCGACTGGATCTGATAGCTCATCGCAGAATCCACGATATCACGATACTCAAAGCGAACCGTCCGTTGCGGAACCAGCGGCGGACGAAATCGGATCGCACGGTCTGCAATATGTGCAGCCACGTCCAAGTATGCCTGCATCAATGATGGATCGACCAACAAGGCATGGCTGTTACGATCGAAGCCGCGAATCGATCCGTCCGGTGGCAACAAGTCGATAGGCCCTTCGCCTTCGATGAATTCGACCTGCAGCAAATCACGAACCGTGTTGGCATATTCCAATCGTGTCAGCCGCCGCAATAGAACTCGACCGCCCGAGCTTTCGTTTTGGTGGCGAGCCGTTTGAATTTGCGACGAGATCCAGTCGGTCACCGCAATCAGTTCATCGGTTGCAGGTTGGAGCGTATCTTGCGGCGGCATTTCTCCGAGGTTGATGCGGTCCAGAACTTCGACCCAGTGGTCGGCATGCGGACGATTCACAAAGTCCGCGTTGATTGTGTCCAGCCGCAATTCGGCTTCAGATAATTCTGCGGCGTGACACTGATGACAATACGTCTTCAGAAACGGCTGAATGGTTTCCGCGAACTTCGCATCGTCGGCCTGCACAACGTTGGCGAACAAGATCGCAACGCCATAGACAATAGACCGTATGGATTGAGCAATTGGCATGAGCAACAGTCTACAAACATCCGCAACAGATCAGTCACCGTGGCGTGTATTGTTGCTGCCATTTGCGCTGGAAGCAACAACGCTGTCGGAAACGCCGCCGACGTTGGATTACGCCGCGCTGCGGTGCTCGTCATCGCTGTCATCGTCGAACCTTGGTTGAGGCTGCTGAAAGATCGCGGCTTCGCGGTCTGCCAGTTCGTCCAGCAATTGACGGATCGTGCCTTCGGATTCCTTGCGGTCGCTGTGCCATTGACGTCGAGCGGACGCGAGTTCGCCTTCCAAAACCGCCATCTGCATCTCGATGGCCCCACTGTCGTCTTTCGACTTTTCGGCCAGCGAAGCATCTTGATCGGCAAACCACCGTTCCAATTCGTCGCGGTCTTTACGAAATTGTTCTTGGCGATTTGCCAGTTCCGTAAACTTGACTTCCAAGCGATCGCGTTCTGCACGCAACGGCTGATGCAGTTTTTCGAAGAACTGTTCGACCGACTTCTCAGCCTGTTCATGGCCAGCACTGCCGCGCTTTGGAAGTTCTTCTTTCTGCACGGAACCTTGCAGTTCTTCCAAGATCAAACGCTGTTCCAGAATTTCGCGTTGTTGCAGATCGAGTTCCGCGCGCATGTGCGTGACATGCTGCAGTCGTTGTTCGACGCGCTGAGCGGTTTCGGCTGAGGCTTGTTCGGCCTGTTGCAATCGACGGCCACGGGATTCCAGATCTTGAGCGACCGCATCACGATGTTCCTGCAGCCGTTCGCTTTGTCGACGAATCTCCAACTCAGCACTGACGCGATCGCGATCGATCACTTTCTGCTCGCGTTTCAGCGACGCATCACGTTGCCCTAGCACGCTGCGGATCTTGTCCAACTGCCCAAAGCGTAAACGATGCTGTTCGTTGAAAGCGGTTCGTTCACGGCGAAACAACTGCTGTTCTTTTCTCAGTTCACGTAATTCCACTTCGAAATCTTCGCGTGACCGCGCCAGATGTTCGAATTGAAATCGATACCGGCGCTGCAGATTGTTTTGCTCAGTCAGCAAAATCTGACGCCGCTTTTCGATTTCCTCACGCAATCGCTGTTGTTCTGTTTCCAGCTGTTCGCCGAACAATTCCCGCTGCTGTTGAAGATCTTCGGTCTGCTGATGAACTTCTCGCGTTTCACGTTCTTTGATCACGCGCCATTCGTGGCGTTCGCGCTGCAGTTCGTCCAGTTCTTCTTGCAGCTCACGCCGCACCGTTTCGCGCATTTCTTCGCGTTCGGTGGTCAGCGTTTGTTCGACCAGTTCTAAGCGGTCTGCGTGTTCTTCGTCCAACTGACGTGTACGTTCCAGCAGTTGCTGACGTTCCTGTTCCAATTCATCGCGTTGACGCTGCATAATCGCGCGTTCGCGGGCGAGTTCGTCGTTGACGGCTTCGTGAAGGCGTTCGCGTTTGGCGTCGAGTTCTTGGCGTTGATCGTCTAGCAGTTGTCGCTGCTGATCCAGATCCGCCTGAGTTTGTTTGATGTGCTGCTGTCGCTGCTGAAGATCGGCCGTCACTTCGCGCTGCTCAGTGCGATCGCGCGCCACTTGGTCGGCGAATTCTTTGGCTCGCGATTCAAATGCCGCTCGATCAGCACTTAGCTGACCGCGTTCCGCGACGATTTCAGCTTGCCGATTTTGGAGCTCACTAAATCGCTGCTGCAAAGATTCGGCGGCGGCGCTGGCCTGCAGTAAAACCTGAAACGGATCTTGTTCAAACGCCGGAGTGATCGGCACCACAGACATATCTCGACCGGACGCCTGTGGTGAGGCGGATGCGGGCAAGCGCGCATTGTCCGGGGTGTCTGTCATGCAGGGACTCCATTCCCTATCAAAGATCGTCGTTCAAAATTCTTCGTTCAAATTTCCGCAGCGCCGGGCCGAATCCAGCCATGGCCACACCGACCGATCGGATTGAAGAATTGACAAGTCTGGGCGAATTCTGTCACGGACACAATACGACAAACCGCCATGAGCTAATGAAAACGCATGGCGGTTTGAAATGTTGAACCTGTATCGGTGAATTCAGCCGACTCTACATGGCAGAATTCAGCATTGTCACAAAGTGCTCTTTGCCCGGGGCACCGACCACTTTGTCAACGATTTCGCCGTTTTTGAACAGCATCACGGTGGGAATGCTGGTGATTCCGTAGCCCGCTGCAGTGCCCTGATTCTCATCCGTGTTCACTTTGCCTATTTTGACTTTGCCAGCGAATTCTTCGGACAACGCTTCGATGGTGGGCATCAGCATCCGACATGGGCCACACCATGGAGCCCAAAAGTCAACCAATACCGGCTCAGACGACTTCAGGACTTCTTGGTCGAAGTTCGCATCTGTGAATTCGTGGATGTTGTCAGCCATTTTCCAGTTTCCTGATACTAAAAGGTACGGCCAAAACGCTGTTTTGACCTGTGTTGATCTGTGTCGGGTGAGCGTTCTCACCCATAAATAAATTGTTCAGCCAGCGGTCCAGTGTTCACAGGTGACAAGTCAGCCCGCTGTTCTTGAATGAGTGTTTGCAATCTTAGACGCTGCGAAGTCTTGTGACCTTACACAATTTGGCAAGACAAGTCTCTATCCAGTGTGTTCAGGGTGAGTCACGGTGGCCTCAGGGATTTCGGTATTTTGTCTTGGTTTTGGGGTGGCCGGGGCTGGACTGAGCTTGCGAAGGAAGCCCCCGTGGTTTCACTCGTACCTCGCTCCAACCACAGCCACCCTTCACGGTTTAACAATCATCTGTGAGCGCACCCGGTGTGAGACACCGCATTCCGCTGCCTTGATTCGCAAGGCAGCGGTGCGAACACGGATTATTGGCGAACCCGAACTTACTGTCAACGTGGTTCAAAATTCGCCCAAAACGTTCCCATCTGCTTTTTCGCCAAGGTTGCGAAAAATGCTGTCGTCGGCGTTTTCGCTGAGGAAATGCACCGATCCGTCGCACAGCAAAAACGGCACGCCGCCCACATGCTGACTGCTGAAATGCACGATGTGGTTGGTTTGATTGGGATTCGCATGCATCTGCATGGACATCCCGCCCATCATTATCGTTTGTCCCACATGGCCTAAAATCATTGACCCCGAACCTTCGGTCATCGTGGACATCATGCCCGAGATGCCACCCCGTCGGGTGAGCCCGGGGATGATCGTTAGCTTGAGTAATCCCCATCGTCGGCCCTCAATCCGCAGGGCCGGGCAGCATCGGTGAGCGGCCCCATTTTCTAACCCGCCATTTTCTAACGTTTTGCCGTCCACTCAGTCATTCTGTGAGCTTCCGTCCTAAAATCGCTTTTCCAAACCAAACGAAACCCCGTGTGCCAAATAGCCAGACTCTTGCAGCAGTGTGGATGGCTGTTGAGATCCGCTGAAGGGAACGACTTCGGGAGGCAGCAGGTTCGGATTCAGACTGGGGTCAATTTGCTCAGTCGCCCGCAACACGTTGCTCCAATAAAACAGGTTGTAGCCGACCGTCACTTCCCAGCCCCATCTGGTTTCTAAGCCGATCATCAATTCCGCTTGCGGCATGACCGAAAAACGATTGCGGCTGAACGATCCGCTGTTGGTTCTTTGAGCCAACAGGCCACCGGGAAACTGAGTTGACGCTCCTTGAGCCGTGAGTCTGGTGGTGGTTCCGTACACTTCCAGCTCCTGACGCGTCACGCCCATGGCGAGCCCCAAGTTGCCGCGAAGAAAGATGTTGTCCGACTGATGCTGTAATTGCAGGCCCAGTTCACCGCCCAAAAACGCGTTGTCTGTTCTAAACGAATCGACCAGTATGTTTTGCACGCCGGCCTGAGAACCCGTGACGTATTCTTCCAGAAACACGGATTCTCTCAACGATGCAAACCGAGGGCCGACTTTCAATGCGGCAGAAAAGTGACCCCCTTCGTCACCACATTCTCGCTCTTCTTCCGCCAGTCGATACAGATGTGCGGCAGCAGAATACAGCCGTGACGTGCCCTGAAAACGCAACTGTCCAGTGGCGACTCCAGGATAACCTACCAGCTCCGAATTCTGCAGGCCCGTCAGAGTGTCTCGAAACGGACGCGTCAAAATAGGGTCTCCCGCCGAAGCCATCCGGAAATTCTCATGCTGTTCCGCCAGCCCAAAGAATTCAAAGTCAATTCCCGTGCATCCGTCCCATGTCTTGCCACCGCGAATTCGAAACCCGGGGGTCGAGCCTTCGAAAAGATTGTTGCCGCCGAAGACCGTGGTCGTGGTGGGAAATCCGAGAATTCCGGCATTGGCCTGCAGCGTTCCGGGTTGACTGATCGTCGCCAGTGCGGGCGTACTGGACCCGTTCGTCCACCACACCAAAGCCTCCAAAGTCAGCCAGCGTTCAGAACCGCAGTCGCACGAGCTTTGTCCACAGTCGCAGTAAAAATCCGTTGGGCAAACTGCACCCGTTGAACAGCTGTCGCCGGAGACGTAGTTCCCTGCATCCGCAGAAATGTATTCTGGCGTGGGGTAGAGTTCGGTTTGTGTATTTGACACCTGAGTCAATCGAGACACCATTGATGGCTGGGGTGTTGGATCTGGTCGCATCGCCTTCGGATGGACGTGTACCACCTGCTGCACCGGCCGCCGGTCAACAAACGCCGCGCTGCGGCGCTGATTCTGGCAATACTCGCACTGACATACCGGATTCGTCGCCGCTGCGACCGGCGGCATGGCAGCCGTCACGACCGGTGCCGATGGTTTCGGTGCTGTGCGCGGCTGCTGATAGAAAATCGGTCGGCTTTTCGGAAACGCCGCGGCAGGCTGCTGTGGCGGTTGAAACGCGTGCGCGCTGTTCAATAGAAAGGGCAGAGTTGTCAGCAGCGTCAGAATTCGAAACATCGAATCGCCTCAGGAAAAAACATTCGGACTCGGTCGAGTGTTGATGGGTGCGGAGAGTGGAATCTACACCGCTAAGGCCCCATCAGGCAAAAATCTCGGAAGTGTCCGAGCGACAGCTTCCCGCACGTTCCGTTTTGCGTCAACGCAGATCCATCAGCAGAAAACCGAATTCAGAGGGGGGCCGCCCTGCCTCCGCTAGGGCCTTCTGCTGAAAAGAGCAAAACATGCCTGTGACCACCGAGACCGGCACAATTTGCGAAACTCACCGCACTGCAGACTGGCACGTTTGATACAGACCACGCGTAGCAGGACACCGCCATTTTGATGATCAAACATCATTTGAGCCGTTGGGGCGCTAATGCCGGACCGACCGCATCTGGACGTCCGGGGCTAGCGCTTGTGCCAAGAACCTTACGTTCCGTCCGATTTCTGGAAGCTGGAGTCAGTCAGGATCGGAATGAATCGAGCGACAGATTTGCCATTCTTGCCATTCGTGATTTGTCATCTTTCATTTGTCATGTCTTTCAAATGAAAAATGACGAATGGCAAATCACTCATAACAAATCCTCCGACACACACAAAAAAAATAAACTTGTCGCAGGCGACGTGCAAGAAGCCGGACGGAATTTAAGGGTTTTCGCACTAGCTGCCGGCAACGCACGGAAAACGCTCGCAAAGCCAGCCGCAGCCGCCGTGCCGCTCACCCATTCCGCCGAAATCGACAGCTTGCTTCAGTTCATGTTCCGACGTGCCCTACCTAAGGCGACATGATGATTTTCACATTCGCTGCCGGGCAGTTTCCACTTACCATTTCGAACAAGTATCCTGTGGATATCCCGATCCGACGCGATTGAATCTGACAGCTCCCGCCATGCTGTATTGCGAAATCGCTTCTGATTCACCGCAACCATTCTCGATAACTGCACGGGCATTCGATTGACTCCAACGAAAAAAATTAAACCCCGCCACTGGTTGGTGATCTTGATCGCCACAATTGTGGCCGTGGTGATCTGGAAGCCTTGGGGACCATCCGTCGATGAGCAGCGTCGTCAGCTGCGACTGTCCTTCCTGAAGCGTGATTATGATCAAGTCTTGGAAATCGCACAGAGCCTAAAAAAATCCGACGATTTCCCAGCGGATTCACTGCTCATGGCGGGCGAAGCGGCGACGAAGCTGGGTGAGCTTTCCGAAGCGGCCGCGTTTTACGGCGGGGTGGAAATCGAGGACGAAATTTACCCCGAAGCTCAGCTGGCATTGGCAGAAGTCTATCGCGCACAGTGCCAGATCACTTTTGCCGAATCAGCTTACCAACGAGTGCTGCAAGCTCGCCCGAACAATTCGCTGGCCCACTCCAGGCTTGCCCTGCTACAGATGCTGAGCGGTCGACCTAGGGACGCTGAATCGCATCTCAACAGTCTTTTGCAACAACGCACCATTTCTTGGCAGGAACTGTGTTGGCTGGCCGCTCCTGACCGCGGCGTCAGCGGAGAATCGTATCTGCAAAAATGTCGGCAACAAGCCCCTATGGACCCCGCACCAACGATCGGATTGGCCACATTGATGGTTAATCGAGGCGATCCAGAAAAAGCACTCGAACTCCTTGACGAACTTGGTTCGACTGATGGAGTCGAAAGTCAGGTCCGAAAAATCAGACTGAAGTGCGAACTGAAACAAGGGATTTCGACCGCCGTGATGGCAGACGCGCGAGCGTTGTTTGAGCAATATCGAATCGCTGAAGATTCTGACGGCCTGTATTTACTCGGGCTCGTCTACGAACGTAATTCGCAGCTGGAGAACGCGGTTGCGTGCTTTGCCGCCAGCGTTGCGATTCGAGACAACACCGCTGCGATGCAAAATTTGATCGATGCGTTGCGAACTGCAGATCCGAGCCTCAATACGCTTCCGCTACAACAGCGAACGCTGTTATTGAGTCGCCTAGAATCGTTGATGAAGTCTGTGCGACCAGATTCCGTGAATCTGCAAGCGGCTGGCGAGGTGTCGCAGATCATGACCGAACTGGAACGAAACGAGGAAGCTGTCGCGTGGCGTACGGCAGCGGGGTTGCCTGAGCAACAGCACAGCGTCGTCGCCGCTGATCCCGCTGATGTCGAAGAAGTGATCAACATTTGCCTACGACGATTCCCGATGGTCTCGCCGGCCTCGCCATCGGCACCGCAAAATAGGTCGCAGGACTTCGATAGCAATCGGGAAGATGAAGTGGCCGCAATCCTCAACATCGCGTCAGAAGTCGGGCTGAACTTTACCTACTTCGAAAGTCCAGACGAAAACACGCCTGGGCGGCGGATGTTTGAGTTTACCGGCGGAGGAGTCGGCGTGTTGGATCTCGACGGCGACACATGGCCGGACCTGCTGTTCACTCAAGGTGCGGTCTGGCCGCCGAATCCGAATGATTTTTCAAAACTCGATACGATTTACCGCAATGTTCGCGGCGAACGTCTGGCCGATGTGACCGACCTAACGGCTCTGAAAGAAAATGGGTTCAGCCAAGGAGTGGCTTGCGGAGACTTGGACAACGACGGCTTTCCGGACGTGGTGGTCGCCAACATTGGTGCCAACACTTACTGGCGCAATCAAGGTGATGGAACCTTTAGTCCTTTTACCCTTGGCAAGGCAGACGCAACGCCACACCACGTTTGGACGTCAAGTTGTGCGGTTGCGGATATCAATTTCGATGGACTGCCCGACATCATTGAAGTCAACTATCTTCAGGGCAAAGACATCGGCACGTTAATCTGTGAAACGCCCGCCGGGCCTCGCGTGTGTGCTCCGCATGCGTTCATGCCCACCCAGGATGAGATCTGGCTGAATCAAGGTGATGGTTCGTTTGTGCCGATCGGGGCACAAGCTGGCGTGTCTACCGCCGGCAATGGTCTGGGGCTGATCGTGGCCAATCTCGACGCCGATCCGATGCCGGAAATTTTTGTCGCCAACGACGCGATGCCGAATTTTTTGTGGGATAACATTGCGGGGCCCGGCGAGCCGCCTTTGTTCCAAGACGTCGCTGTCACCCGTGGTGTTGCCCTCAGTAGCGAAGGCCGGGCTCAGGCCTGCATGGGGATCGCCGCCGCCGACTTCAATGCGGATGGAACAATCGATCTGTTTGTTACCAACTACTTTAACGA
Organism: Fuerstiella sp.; assembly: GCA_041688835.1. Classification (GTDB taxonomy): domain Bacteria; phylum Planctomycetota; class Planctomycetia; order Planctomycetales; family Planctomycetaceae; genus Fuerstiella. Next base: position 14,592 of record JBDNHJ010000176.1, on the reverse strand, counting down.
ACCCAATGCACTGTACCTGTTAAGTCCAGACGGACTGGCCACCGAAGCATCGGCGATGAGTGAAGTAGCCACGACTTCCATGCGGTATTTAGGGTTCGGGGCTCAGGCACTGTTCGCTAACGAAGACGACTTGCCTGACATCTTCCTTGTGAATGGGGATCTCGATGAGTTTTCTCACGAAGGTCGGTCACTCAACATGCCGCCCCAGTTACTACTGAATGTTGGCAACGGACTCTTTCGCGAAAGCCGTCCATCGGAAGAAGGGGATATCCGCCACTCTGCATTTCGGGGGCGCGGCATGGCGCGGTTGGATTGGAATCAGGATGGGTACTGGGACTTTGCCGTCTCATGTCTCGATACACCGTCGCAGCTTTTGGTTCAGCGCAATCGCCCGCAAGCAGACACCGAATTAGCATCCAAAAAGATGGTGACGCTGGTGGGCCGCACGGCTTATCGAGATGCCTTTGGAACCGAAATCTCTTACGGCGAGCAAGTCGTTCAGCGAGCGATGTCCGGTGACGGTTACATGGCGTCAAATCAAAAACGGCTGCTGATCCGAGCAACACAGGAAGACCTCCGCATTCGCTGGCCCGGCAGCGGTTCAGACTCAACCGTTAGCCTTCCGCCCGAACAGGCCTGTTTGATTATCGAAGGGCGAGACACAGCGTGGCGCATTCCTCGGTAAGCGAGGAACGTGTGCAAAGCATCGATCGGCAGCACCTTCAGCGTTTGCAAAGTTTGCTGAGGAAACGAAAAACGCCCCGGAAGCTTGGCTTTCCGGGGCGTCTGAGTCAGCTGACGATCTCGATCGGCGTATCTTAGTACTCGCCAACCACTTCCCCGCCGCTTTTGGTTCCCAATGCTCCCCAGACTCCATAAGGACTCTGAGCACTGGAGTTCATGGCTGGTGTTGGTGCCGCAAGATTGCCAGTGTCGATGTTTTCGCTGATGAATCTCGCAGAGCCGTCTGCCAGAAGCACCTGCACACCGCCTGTATGCTGACTGCTCGGTGTGATGATCGCGTTCACTTCGTCAGCGTTCGGATTGGTGCCCTCTGAGCAGGACGGGCCGTTGGGGGCAATAATTGTGGTGAAGCCGCAGCGTTCTGCCTGACCATCCCATAAAGCGGTCCCGCTTCGTCCCTTGACGGACTGACCACTCGGGTAGAAGCCGCCGTCACTGACCGCCACGCACAGACTTGGGTTGTCACGTACGACACCCGCACCGAGCCCCAGAGCCATCTCTTCCGTGACTTTGGCATCTCGAACACCAGCTGTGCGGACACCTTGGTTCCTGCGGATATGTTCGCTCATCGCAATCGTGTTGCTGGTACCGTCAGTAATGTCACGGATACGAACTGCTTGCTGATATCCAAACATACCTCTTACGGGGCGGCTGTCACGAACGTTCCGTGATGAGTCGCCAATGTTGAAGACGTAGCTATTTCCGCGGCGCGTGTCTGCTGTCACACCGTCAGATGGACACAACAGGCCCGGAATTGTGACATTCCAATCTGCCCATCCCGACCAACCTTCAGGTCCGCCCGGTGGCCGGTTTCCAGAGCCACCGCCTGCCTGTACCATCTGGTACAACGGTGCTTGTTCGAAGTAGGGTGTCAAGCCCATGAAACCGCTTAGGCGATTACAGTTTCCTCGTGGTGTTACACCGCATGCATCGGTACCGCCCTTACGGTAGACAAACATCCCGTAGACGTCGTGGTAGTTGTGGAGCGCCAGCCCCAACTGTTTCAGGTTGTTTTTACACTGAGTTCTTCGGGCCGCTTCGCGAGCCTGCTGAACTGCGGGCAGCAGCAGTGCGATCAGGATCGCAATGATCGCGATGACCACCAACAGCTCAATCAGGGTGAAGCCCTTTTGATTCGGGTTCTCTGCATTCGATTTTCCTTACAAAACAATAAAAAGATGACGATCAAATTTGGGATCGGTTCCAACAAACGAGCCAATCCGATAAAGTCTACACCATTGAGACTTCGAGCCAACCCCCCTACTACATGTCCGTCTTCTCAGAAAATTAAACCCCAGAACAAGAAACAGACGGCGATTATGCGAACTCTTAGATTCCCTGCGGCAAAACGTGCATTTCTATTGGCAATTCCACTGTTTGTGTTGTTGCTGTCCGGTTGCGGAGGTGGCGGTGCTGGCCCAGATAACCGTCCTGAACGTGTTGAGTTTTCCGGGAAAGCAACACTTAAGGGCAGTGCCTTGCAGGATACATTCGTCACATTTCACCCAGACAGTAGCAAGGGCTATGGTGCCAGCGCCAAAACAGACGACAGCGGCAACTTTGTCATGGGAACCTTCACCGGATCTGATGGCGTGGTCCCTGGCACGTATCAGGTCAGTGCATTGAAGCAAGAGCAACAAGCGGAAGAGACGCAGGTGCTTGAGGACGACCCGAACTACAACGGCGCTCCGCCCGTCAAGCCACCCGCAGCAGCGAAAAGTGAATTGCCAGCAAAGTTCCAAGACCCCAAGACATCTGGCGTCACTGTGACTGTCACGGAAGCAAACGATGAGTTCATCTTGGAATTCAACTAGCCGCCTGCCATGTGTCGGCAACTGCCGAGCGGCGATTGACAACTTGTTTTTTGTCAGGCGGCGATGAAGTATTCGCCTTGCCTGTTGTCGACCCCCCTACCGCTTCTCGGCAGGACTGCGACTCGGCGTTTTCTGCCGAACTGAGCTGCGGTGATCCCGACGTTACCGGTTTCCGGGGGCGCGGTGGTCGTGGAACTCGGCGCGAGGCTTGTCATCTGATGCGGATCGCCTGAATCGTCTTCTCATCACGCGACTCAATCACCTAAGATTGACGATGTCGAAGTTAGCTGTTGCGGCAGTTGATATTGTTCATCAGGGAAGAGAATCGATATGCGAACGATTGCAGTAATGAATCAAAAGGGCGGCGTTGGTAAAACAACCAGCAGCGTCAATCTGGCCGCAGCGTTGGCACGCACCGGCAGCAAGGTCTGCATTATTGACATGGACCCGCAGGGGCATGCGTCGTTTCATGTGGGGCTGGATTGTGGCCCTGGCGCAGACACGATTTATGATGTCTTTGCCGGAAAGTCGACCGCTGATGAAGCACGCCAATTAGTCGCAGAAAACTTGTCCATCCTGCCGTCCAACATTGATCTCGCAGCGGTTGAAGTCGAATTGGCCAGCACGCCAGGCCGCGAATTCATTCTGCGAGATTCCATCAAGGTCTGGAAAGAACAATCACGCTTCGACTACGTGATCATGGACTGCCCGCCGTCTTTAAGCGTACTCACAATCAACGCCCTGTGCGCCGCCACCGAAGTTCTCATTCCCCTGCAACCGCACTTTTTCGCCCTGCAGGGACTTTCGAAACTGTTCGAAACAACGGCGCTGGTGAATCGACGCCTGAACCGTGGGCTGAAAGTTTCTGGCGTTGCCTTGTGCCTTTACGAATCCGGCACTCGCCTTGCCGCCGACGTCACCGAAGATCTGCGGCACTTTCTGACATCCAGCGACGCCGACACCCCGTGGGCGCAAACCAAAATCTTCCGCAGCAAAATTCGACGCAACATCAAGTTGGCAGAAGCACCAAGTTTTGGACAGTCGATCTTCGACTACGCTCCAACCTGCCCCGGTGCGAAAGACTACGCGGACCTCGCCAAAGAATTCCACGCTCTGACCGCCGGGCTAACTGGTGAAGACCAAGCGGTCGCCAAAACACAAACTCAGGCCGCTCACGCAGCGTAGGTTTTTGTCGCTCGGCGATCTCCGTGGAGAAAGAGCACAGATGAACACAGATGAACACAGATAGGTGCGTTCGTGGAGCGATTACCAGTTTGTGCGTTCTGTGAGACGACGGTTCCGTGGGCGTGGCTTATTCCGTCGACATCTTTCATGACAACAAAATTCCCAGATCCATGAGCGCAGCCACGCCGCTGCCGATCTCTCCAGCAGGCGTGACACAGGTTATCGCAGGGCCTACACTTCCGCCGAAACCGCTTCGCCCGTCGAACTGATTCCCGCAACATCGCCGAACAGTTTCGAAGCGGAACCGTGCCATACACGATCGATCCGTCGGCCCCTTTGTTGCCCTTGTCGCCGTATCAATCGCAATCCTTTATGCCCGCCAAACAGCAGTTCGAAATTGTCAGTGAATTCGCACCCGCCGGTGATCAGCCAGCGGCCATCGATAAGCTCGTACGCGGTATCAACGAAGGCAAGAAGGCTCAGGTGCTGTTGGGCGTCACCGGTTCCGGTAAGACGTTCACCATGGCGAACGTGATTCAGCAGATTCAAAAACCGACGTTGGTGTTGTCTCATAACAAGACCTTGGCGGCGCAGCTGTATTCTGAATTCCGCGAATTCTTTCCGCACAACGCCGTTAGCTACTTTGTGAGCTATTACGACTACTACCAACCAGAAGCTTATATTCCGCAGCGCGATATTTACATCGAAAAAGACTCGTCGATCAACGAGGAAATCGATCGGCTGCGACTGCTGGCGACGAGTGCTTTGGTGAGTCGACAAGATGTGATTGTGGTGTCCACCGTTAGCTGTATTTACGGCTTGGGATCTCCCAAAGATTATCTGGAGATGATGATCCCGCTGCATGTGGGACAGCAAATCGATCGTGATGCGTTGCTGCTGAAGCTGATCGATATTCAATACGACCGCAACGATTACGATCCGGGGCGCAGTAAGTTTCGCGTCCGCGGCGATGTGATCGAAGTCTGGCCGGCTTACGAAGAATTCGCGTATCGCATCGAATTGTGGGGCGACGAAATTGAGAAACTGTGCGTGATTGATCCGGTCAGTGGCCGTGAATCGAAATCTCTGCAGGACATCTATATCTATCCGGCCAAACACTTTGTGTTGCCGCAGAGTCGCATTGATGGAGCGTTGCAGGAGATTCGCGAAGAGCTGGAACTTCAGCTGGAAGTGTTTCGCAAGGCGGGCAAACTTCTGGAAGCTCAGCGACTGGCCGCACGCACGCGATACGACATGGAACTGATGCGAGAAACCGGATTTTGTCCGGGTATCGAAAACTACAGCCGCGCGTTGGCGGGGCGAAAACCGGGTGAGCCGCCGTATACGCTGTACGACTTCTTTCCTGACGATTTTCTGATGATGGTGGACGAATCTCATGTCACCATTCCGCAGATTCGAGCCATGCACGCGGGCGATAAAGCTCGAAAATCAACTCTCGTCGAACACGGTTTCCGAATTCCCATGGCGATGGACAATCGGCCTCTACAGTTTGACGAATGGAACGAAAAACAAAAGAGCCTCGTGCTGGTTTCAGCGACGCCGGCGGACTGGGAACTGGAACAGTCGGAAGGCGAAGTCGTTGAACAGTTGATTCGCCCAACCGGCCTCGTGGACCCCGTGATTCACATCGTCCCGGCTCGCGGCCAGGTGCCGCATTTGCTGGATGCGATCCGCGATCGCACCGAACGTGGAGACCGCACGTTGGTCACGACGCTGACCAAGCGGCTGGCCGAAGATTTGACTGGTTACATGAAGGAACAGGGCATTCGTTGTGCGTGGATTCATTCGGAATTAACGGCCATCGAACGTGTGGAAGTGCTCCGCGAATTGCGCGAAGGCGTACACGATGCGGTGGTGGGCGTGAACCTGTTGCGTGAAGGTTTGGACCTGCCAGAAGTGTCGCTGGTCGCGATTCTGGATGCCGACAAAGAAGGCTTTTTGCGGAGTGAGACAAGTTTGATTCAGACGATTGGTCGAGCGGCTCGAAATGTCAACGCGGAAGTGATTCTGTACGCCGACAAAGTGACCAAAAGCATGCAGAAGGCGATTGACGAAACCGATCGTCGACGCAATTTGCAAATCGCTTACAACGTCGAACACGGGATTACCCCAGAAACCATTCAGAAAGCCATTCGTCGGGGCATCGAAGAAGAAATCGCCGCGCGGCAAGTCGAACGCGAAGCGGTGGGGATTTCTTCTGAAGAACAGTTTGTGACGGAAGAGTTCATTCACGAACTTGAAGCTGAGATGTTGCAGGCGGCCGAGCAGCTGGACTTCGAACGAGCGGCTCATTTGCGGGATCGTGTCCACGAACTGAAAAAGAAGATGGGGCAGCCCGTGCCAGAAGAGAAGGCGTCCGCATCTGGCGGCAGAAAAAAAGGCCGAGGCAGAAAACGACGAAACCGGTAGCTGAAATGTTTTCAGCAACGTTTCCGACGAAACCATAAACCCTGGAATGATCGACTGCAGGCGGAGCCAGCTGAGACCTTGTTGCTGTTTGCCCCGTAGTCGCAGACTAGTGGTCTGTCAGGTTTCAGAATTGGGGTTTTCGTTTTGTAGCTCGGCGGTCTCCGCCGAGAAATCACGGTGGAGACCACCGAGCTACATTTTGCCAACCCGCAAACTAAGCTTTGACAGACCACTCGATTTCCCGGCCTGGTCTGCGACCACGGATTAAACAATGGACGGCTCGCGAAATAAGAGTCCTGCTTTTGTATCTGCGGCATCCTGCCGCCGTTCAGATTCTGCGGCAAGATGCCGCAGATACGACAGTTATTCCACGAACACTCTTTATCCTCAGTGAATCGTCCGTTTGACACTCGCGGCGCGTTGACTGTGATTGAACTTTTTGCGATCGAGACTATCCTCACTGCATTGTTGTTGCCAGCCGCTCAATAGGCTAGGCAGCTCAGACAGGCCGTTCGACAAACGCAGAGTAAGAACAACCTGAACCGACAGCCTGATCACCCGCCACGGCGGCGAAGTCATCGCCGAATTCTGATTTCCGAACAACGGGAGATCAACAGCACCGTCTGATCCGAAAGCCAAATGAAATGATATCGCTGCCAGACTCAACACATATCGACAACCCCGACGTCATTCTGATCGGCAGCGGCATTATGTCTTCAACGTTGGGCGCGATGCTCAAGCGCCTGCAGCCGGACCTGAAAATCCAGCTCTACGAAGTCACCCACGAACTCGCGCAGGAAAGTTCGGACGGCTGGAACAACGCCGGGACCGGGCATGCGGGAATCTGCGAACTGAGTTACACGCCGCATCGCAACGCCGATGGATCGGTCGATGTGTCGAAGGCGGTTGAGATCTTCGAACAGTTCGAACAATCAAAGCAATTCTGGGCCTTCGCCATTCGTGAAGGGATGATCGACGGTCCGCGCGACTTCGTGAACCCAATTCCGCACATCAGCTTTGTCTATGGGCAGGAACAGGTTGACTTTCTTAAAGCGCGTTACGAGTCAATGTCGGCCCATCATTTCTTTCAGCAGATGGAGTTCTCGACGAATCGCGAGGTCATTCAACGTTGGGCTCCGTTGTTGATTGAAGGTCGCGATGACATGCCGGTCGCCGCAACCAGAATGGCGGCCGGGACCGACGTTAATTTCGGCGCGCTGTCTCGGAAACTGGTTCATTGGTTGGCCCGACAACCCGGCTGTGGTGTCGCCACCGGGCACAGCGTGGTCGATCTGGACAGAACGTCAGATGGCTGGAATGTCAAAGTGAAAGACATTTCCGGCAACCGCAGTTTCCGCAACCGCACGCAGTTCGTGTTCATCGGTGCCGGCGGTGGCAGCCTGCCGTTGCTGCAGAAATCGAAGATTGACGAAGTGAAAGGTTTTGGCGGGTTTCCGATCGGCGGCCAGTGGCTGGTGTGTGACAAACCGGACATCGTTGCCAAGCATCAGGCCAAGGTTTATGGCCAAGCTCAAGCGGAAGCGCCGACAATGGCAGTCCCGCATCTCGACACGCGCGTTCTCGATGGCAGGCAATCGCTGCTGTTCGGACCGTTTGCCGCTTGGACGACCAAATTTCTACACCATTCCGGCAGTTCCTTAGACCTGCCGTTGTCGGTCGGATTCAGCAATATCGGATCGCTCTTCAAAGTCGGACTCTACAATCTGCCGTTGGTCAAATACCTGATCCAACAGGGCACTCAAAGCATGACAGCCCGCATGAAAGTCCTACGCGGCTTTTATCCCGAGGCCCACCTTAACGATTGGAAGCTGATCGACGCTGGCATCCGCGTACAAGCCATCAAGAAGGAAGACGGAGAAGCCGGCATTGTTCATTACGGTACGGAAGTCGTCACTGACGCTGCCAAGACTATCTCCGCTCTGCTGGGAGCTTCGCCTGGCGCGTCCGTGTCCGTGTCCGTGATGCTGGACGTCGTCAAGACCTGCTTACCGCACCTCCTAAAAAGTGAGGAAGGAGCCAACGAGATTCGGCGGATGATCCCAACATGGGACGAAGACCTGACGTCCGCCTCCTCAGCGGAACGCTTTCGCCAAGTCGGTCACGATTCAGACGCTTCGCTTCAGCTGCCCGGTTCCGAAACGGTCAGCAAGAGTGCCCGCAAGTCCGGATCACTGGAGCAAAACGAGACATGAAACGCAACGCGAACCTTCAACCGCTCTCCGATTGCCAGTAGCGAAAGTCCCCCCAGACTTGCGGCAAACTGCGGGTGCAGCCGAACCTCTTGACAAGTCTCGTCGGCCGCCGCCAAGGCGACCATTGTGCATGCCTGCACACGTCCGCACACGCCCGCGCGCGTCGGTGGCTCACTTCTGAAAGCGTGACGCGCCGACACCGCCGGAACACGGCCTACGCTCGTCAGCAGCCTCTTCGCATGCAATCCACATACCAACCTTGTTCGGTCGACTGACCTCTTGCCTGAGGCAATATCGTCACCCATCCAGAAGCAACGGTAGCGACGGTACAAACGATGGCCACTTAAAAGCGAATCAACGGTTTCAGCATGCCGTCTTCCTTCGTTTCCATCATCTGCAACGCTTTTTCTACGTCGCCGAAGTCGAACTGATGGGTGGTCAGCGGCGACGGGTCGACGCGACCGTGCTCGATCAGACTCAATAGTCGTGACATTCGCACGTTGCCACCGGGACACAACCCCGTGCGGATCACCTTGTCGCTCATGCCAACGCCCCATTCGATACGAGGAATCTCGACGCTGTCACCGTGACCAAAATAGCCAGCGACGGAGATCGTTCCGCCCGGCCGGGTCGCTTTCACACACGCTTCAAAGGTTGCTTGGGCACCGAGACATTCGATCGCTGAATCCACGCCGACGCCGCCGGTCAACTTTCGGATTTCCTCCACCGGATCGACTTGCGTGTAGTCCAAAACAACGTCGGCACCGAAGTGACGTGACATCTGCAACCGCTTTTCGACGCCATCAATGCCGATCACCAATCCGGCTCCCAGTAGTCGGGCACCAACGGTCGCCATCAGACCCACGGGGCCTTGCGCGAAAACCGCGACGGTGCCGCCCAGCGGAATGTTGGCGTGTTCGGCTCCCATGAATCCTGTCGACAGCATGTCGCAAGCGTACACGGCAATGTCATCCGAAACGGAATCGGGAATCGGCGTCAGGTTGGCCTTCGCATCGTTGACGTGAAAGTACTCCGCGAAGCTGCCGTCTTTGATGTTCGCGTACTTCCATCCGCCCAACATCTCGCCGCACTGCGATGGGTAACCTCGTTGGCAGTTGTCGCACTGAAAGCACGGCGTGATCGCATTGACCGCGACACGATCACCTTCCTTGAAGCCGCGGACTTCGCTGCCCAACTTGGTGACAACCCCCACGGCCTCGTGACCGAGCGTCAACCCGCTGCGATCGCCAATGGCTCCTTTGATAGTATGAACGTCGGAGGTGCAAACGAGCGCCCGGGTCGTTTTGACGATTGCGTCATTGGGACCTGGTTCAGGGATGGGTTTGTCAATGAACTCGACGCGCTCGATGCCTTGCATCACGAACGCTTTCATCGTTTGTGTCATGGGAAGATAATCCTGTTGAGGTGTTGGCGTGAATCTGACGAGACCAGTTGCAATGATTGTGCCACGGGTGCGCAATGACTTGTTCGTCGGTTTCCAAAAAGCCTGAAAACGTAGGCTTCCAACTTGCGTTGCAGAATGCCTGATCACGTTCGCGGGAAAGAAACGCATCGTCCCCGTGTGAACTTTCACTGCGAAGATGAATCCCGACGATCCGCCAGACCGCCATCGAACAGGTTCCCTCTCTGCGGGTGTCCGCGCCTGCGCTGACACGGCGATCACTGTGCAAGATCGCACGCCTCGGCGCGCACTGCTGCACGCTTTTGAAAGAGTGACACGCCGATGTGCCTATCACGCTGCATCCGTTGGCAAGCAGATACTTTGGCACGGTATGTGCATGAATTTGCATATTCAAAGATTTGAATGTCAGAAGGCTAGGAAGAGGACGACACCATGCCGTATCGACTGCTGGCTGCGGAGCAACTCGCCAAATTTCTGCGCGCGTTAGCTCACCCACGACGCATTCAGATCCTTGAAGAACTGCGCAGCGACGAACAGGATGTGGCGTCTTTGGCAAAGCTAACAGAACTGGCTCATTCGAGTGTGTCACAACATCTGATGGTGCTGCGCGCACATGGCGTTGTTGCGGAACGCCGCGAAGGAAGAAGAGTGTTTTACCACCTGCGCTCGGAAGAACTTGCCGCGTGGCTGTTACAGGGGATGGACTATCTGCCATCCATGGATCAGCAAACCGACGAGGTGCGCAAAGCAATCAAAAAAGCGAAGTCCGAATGGTCCAGTTGAGCGACATGAAAGAAAGAATGGATTCATGAAAGTCCTTGTATTTAGTACGAAGCCGTATGACCGTCAGTTTCTGGAACAGGCCTGCTCTGTGGCTCCTCACGAACTGACGTTCCTCGAAGCACGTTTGACGGCCGAAACCGCCGAGTTAGCGAAAGACTTCGCGGCTGTCTGCGTATTCGTCAATGATCAACTTGACGCTGAGGTGATCGAGTTACTGGCAGACTGCGGCATTCAAGTGATCGCGTTGCGGTGCGCCGGATTTAACAACGTGGATCTGATTGCTGCCCAGAAGTTCGGAATCAAAGTGGTCCGCGTGCCCGGCTATTCACCGCACGCTGTCGCGGAACACACGGTCGGACTGATTCTGACCTTGAACCGCAAACTGCATCGTGCCTATGCGCGAGTGCGTGACGGGAACTTCGCTCTGGGAGGTTTGCTCGGTTTTGATTTATGCGGCCGCACCGTCGGCGTAATCGGCACCGGGCAAATCGGCCGCGTGTTCGCGAAGATCATGTCTGGATTCGACTGCCGCCTACTGGGCTACGACAAGTTTCCGAATGCACAGAGTCGGGAACTGGGTCTGGAATATGTGGATCTGCCGCAACTGTTTGCCGAATCGGACATCATTTCGTTGCATTGTCCGTTGACGCCCGAGACTCATCATCTGATCAACGCGGAATCAATTGCGCGAATGAAAAATGGCGTGATGATTATCAACACCAGTCGCGGCGCGGTGATCGATACGCAGGCGGTGATCGACGGATTGAAGAGCGGCAAAATCGGTCATCTTGGCCTAGACGTGTACGAAGAAGAAGCGGACGTGTTCTTCGAAGACCTGTCGAACCAGGTAATCCCCGACGACACGCTGTCTCGGCTGCTGACATTTCCCAACGTGGTCGTGACCGGACATCAGGCATTCTTCACTCACGAAGCACTGCAGTGCATTGCCGAAACGACACTGCGAAGTCTGTCCGAAATCGAACGCGATGCGGTCTGTGAAAACGAAGTCACCGCACCGAAAAGCAAGTCTGTCGAAACCGATGGATCACGCCCCGCGAACGCTCAACAAGGATGACACATGGAGTCGCTTCTGGAAAAACATCTTCACCAGATACCGGCAGAAGAAGCCATTACACTGCTCGACAGCAATGCCAAAAACGGGCTGGATCTGTTCGAGATTCAGGCGCGGCAGGAACGCTTCGGGCCGAATGCGATTCCGGTACGTGCCGGGCATGGCTTGCTGATTACGTTTCTGCTGCAGTTTCATCAACCGTTGATCTATATCTTGCTGGTGGCGGTCGGAATTACGGCCGCGCTGCAGGAATACATCGATGCGGGTGTGATCTTCGCTGTCGTTTTGGTCAACGCCACGATCGGTTTTTTGCAGGAAGAAAAAGCCGCCAAGGCACTGGAGGCGCTGGCGAAAATGACGGTCACCGAAGCTCGCGTGCTGCGAAGTGGTGAGGTGGTCAGCATTCCGTCCGGTGAGTTGGTGCCCGGCGACATCGTGCTGCTGCAATCGGGCGACAAGGTTCCGGCCGATCTGCGCCTGTTTCGCTCGCGCGATCTGCAGATCGACGAATCGACGTTAACCGGAGAATCGCTTCCCGTTCAGAAACAGCCCGAACCGCTGCCCGTCGAAACACCATTAGCTGAACGCGGGAACCTCGCGTTTTCCTCAACGCTGGTCACCTATGGACAGGGTCGAGGCGTCGTGTTTGCCACCGGCGGAAAGACGGAAGTCGGTCGGATCAGCGAAATGGTTTCCATGGCCGACATCATGGAGACGCCGCTGACTCGCAAGATCGCCCGCTTCAGTCGTCTGTTGCTGGTCGCGATTCTGGTCTTGGCTTCGCTGACGTTTGGTGTCGGTGTGTTGCGAGGCGAAACGGCGTTCGACATGTTCATGGCGGCCGTCGCGCTGTCCGTCGGCGCGATTCCGGAAGGCTTGCCCGCCGCAGTCACAATCACGCTGGCGATCGGTGTGAGTCGCATGGCTCGGCGACGGGCAATCATCCGCAAATTGCCGGCCGTCGAAACACTCGGCAGCACAACGATTATCTGCTCAGACAAAACCGGGACACTCACCGTCAACCAGATGACCGTGCGAGAAATCTACGCCGCCGGTCAACGCTTCGAAGCGACGGGAAGCGGCTACGACCCCGCCGGTGAAATCAAAGCGAAAGCCGATGACGGCAACCTTGCCGACGATGCCGCAGCGCGAGAGTGTTTGCAGGCCGGACTGCTGTGCAATGATTCGACGCTGATGCAAAAAGACGGCCGTTGGGACGTGACCGGCGATCCCACCGAAGGCGCGTTGATCGCATCGGCGCGCAAGTCCGGACTTGATGAGAAACAGCTCGACCAGCAATTGCCGCGACTCGATTCCATTCCCTTCGAATCGCAGCATCAATACATGGCCACGTTGCACGATCGCGGAGCCGGTTGTGCGCGACTGGTTTACCTGAAGGGATCGGTAGAAGTCGTCTTGGCCAAATGCACCGCCGCACTCGACGCCAATGGTCAGCCGGTACCGATTGATGCGGACGCGATCCAAACGCACGTCGAAGCGATGGCGTCGCAGGGGCTACGCGTGCTGGCGTTCGCAAGCGGCGAAATGTCTGCGGAAGCGAATTCGATCACGCATGCCGATATCGCCGATCTGACATTCCTTGGACTGCAGGGCATGATCGATCCACCGCGACCAGAAGCCATTCAGGCCGTGCGTGCGTGTCAAAGCGCGGGAATCCGTGTCAAGATGATTACGGGCGATCATCCGGTCACGGCTCGCGCCATTGCGGAAAAACTCGGCCTGAACGGAACCGCTACGGATGCCGGAGAAGCGTCGCTGGTGATGACCGGTCACGAACTGGCGGAAAAGAGCGACCACGAACTGATCGAGATCGCAGACCGAGTCGCCGTGTTCGCTCGCGCCACGCCGGAGCAAAAACTTCGACTCGTCAAAGCGTTGCAAGCCAACGGCCATGTCGTGGCCATGACAGGCGACGGCGTCAACGACGCACCGGCTTTGAAACAGGCTGACATCGGCGTGGCCATGGGCGTTGGCGGCACAGAAGTGGCGAAGGAAGCTGCCGACATGATTCTGACCGACGACAACTTCGCCACGATCGAGGCTGCCGTCGAAGAAGGGCGCGGCGTGTTCGATAATCTGACGAAGTTCATTGTCTGGACACTGCCCACGAATCTAGGTGAAGGACTGGTGATATTGGCTGCCGTTTTGGCCGGCGTGATCCTACCGATCGTGCCGGTACAGATTCTGTGGATCAACATGACGACCGCCGTGCTGCTGGGCTTGATGCTGGCGTTCGAACCGAAAGAGCCTGACATCATGCGTCGTTCGCCACGCGATCCGCAAACGCCAATCCTTGACAGCACGTTGATTGTGCGAATCGGTATTGTGGGCTTGATCCTGCTGTTCGGGGCGTTCGGCTCGTTCCAATGGGCGCTGGGTCAAGGATTCAGCGATGCCGCCGCACGGACGGTCGCCGTCAATGTGTTCGTGACGGTGGAACTCTTCTATCTGTTCAACTGCCGCTCGCTGACCAAGTCGATGTGGACACTGGGATTGTTTAGCAATCGTTGGATCTTGGTCGGTGTCACGACCATGGTGGCACTGCAGCTCGCGTTCACGTACGTGCCGATGATGAACTACCTGTTTCATAGCGCTCCGATTGGCTGGGACGCATGGTGGCGGATACTTCTTACGGGTTTATTCGCCTACGTCGTCGTGGGCTTTGAGAAGTGGGTTCGTCGCTTCATCCGCCGTGATCGAGTTGAGGGTGGTCATCGAAATTCAAGCAAAACAACCTAGGATCGAAAGCCATGTTTAGAAAACTCGGGCCGTCTATTGCTGGTGCGACCGCCTTTACACTCTTTGGTGCCGTCTTGGCTTGGGGCATTCATGCGCTGTGGCAGATGGACAATGAACCGCTGCGAGGGAACTCGCTGTCGTCGCAATTGATGCATCGAAAAACAAGTG
>JBDNHJ010000175.1:0-19269 GCA_041688835.1 Fuerstiella sp. | reverse complement strand
GTTTTCGCTTTTGATGGTCATAGTGCTCAACGCCTTTCGGCATCTGAGGAATGATCACCTTGCCTTGCCCAGCCGAGCCCTGCCGCGCCGAGCGTGCTCAACGCCTTTCGGCATCTGAGGAATGATCACGTGCGTAGCTCCATGCGGTAGGCGACCGACTCACAAAGTGCTCAACGCCTTTCGGCATCTGAGGAATGATCACGTTGCCGTACGTGCACGGTTCGCACTCGAATTGAAAGTGCTCAACGCCTTTCGGCATCTGAGGAATGATCACTGTGTGCCGAGCCCCGTGTGTGCCCAAAAAATTTAAGGTGCTCAACGCCTTTCGGCATCTGAGGAATGATCACTAGGCCAGAGTCCCGACGCCGCCCACGGCCATGAGTGCTCAACGCCTTTCGGCATCTGAGGAATGATCACCCGTCTCGGGTACCCCCCGGAAATATAAAAAGAGGTGCTCAACGCCTTTCGGCATCTGAGGAATGATCACCGCAGTTGCGGTAACCCCTTCAGTAGTTTGCAGTTACGGTGGGACATTTCAAGCGTCATGGGACATGTCCGTTGCATTTCTGTTAACAGTTGAGAAATTCACTCGCAAATCGAGCTGGCGGGCGGGGCAAACCTGCAATCACGCGTCTTTGATAACTCACGGCTTTCGCATCCTGTTCGCATATCACCACTTACGGCCGAAACGGCAATCGCTTCGTTCCGCCACCCAAGCATGCTTGATCAGGCAATCCGGAACGTTGACGCCGGATCAACCCACACCGACTGGTCGCCCGTCGAATGTCGCGGCACCTTGTTGGCACAGCTCTGGCACATGGGCATCACCAGCAAATCGTCGACGACATCCATGACCTCGTTCAACTGCCAGTGTAGTTTCTCCAACGCCTCCCGATCCAGTCGACAGCGGAAAATGCTGTACTGAATTCGAGTGCCGTAGCCTTCCAAAAGTTTGGCCACTTTGCGAAGACGTTTTGGATCGCGGACGTCGTACGCGATCAGATGCCAGTGTTTGTCGGTCATGGGGGGGAGTTTTCGGTGTTCAGTGTTCAGTGTTCAGTGGGCGGGACTAGGAACGGTTACCTCAGGCGCATTTGAGCGAACTCGCCGGGATAGCCGCTCCATTCCTTTTCGAGTAAACGGCATTCCAGTTCGACGATGCGAGCGTATTCCATCGACGTTCCGGTGTGAGGATGCTTGAAAGTTTCACTCAGCCGTTGTTCGAACAACTGAATCGCCTGCTTCTTACCTTCCGCTGCCAGCCAAACCTGTCCGGGCGTTTCCGCGAACAGGTCGCCCGCATTCCACATGCCTCGATTGACGCTGCCGATGAGTGTCATGTCCCAGATGGCCGTGCGAAATAATTCCATCACGTCCGACACCAGCGGCGGAGCGGCCGATCGTGGCTGATGAAAATAACCAAACGCCAGTTCCAGACCAACGGCAATCAGGCTGCGATGCACCAGCCCAAACAACAGTGAGTACCCGTAACTCAGCAGGCAGTTGAAACGATCTTTCGGCGGATGCTTTGTGCGGCCCTTCGGAATCAGTTCCGGTGCGGCCTGACTGGAAATCAGTGACGGCATCGCCGCCCACCACGCTTTGGCGGCTTGGCCTTCCAGTCCACGGACGGTGTCCAGCGATCCGGCGGTCGGCAGCCGAGACAACGATTCGCGAATGCGGTCCAGATGCACAGCCACGGGAGCACGCCGATCATCGTCGCCACGCGTTGCACGCATCAGATACTTTAACTGCGATTCTACTTTGGCGACGATGGTAGCTTTCGCCAGTCGAAGACAAGTGTCGGAATCCGTCAACGCGGTGAACTGTCGAATCCGCTGGCGGACTCGACCAGACACCGATTGCGTGCCCGCCATGAACTTTCCGCCGGTCGAATACCATTGCACAGGGATGCCTCGCGACGACAGCAGATGTAGCGCTTGCGTCGTCACTTGTCCGGAACCATGGACAACCACGCTGTCGAGATCTTCGATGGGGAATTTCTGTTTCTCATCTTCGAGCGTCAACACGATCGTGTTCTGACTACGGCCGATGCGTGCTTTGGGCGACACAATGTGCAGCGTTTCTCCTCGTCGCCGGGCGGGAAACAACTGCAACTGTTCCGCCTTGCCGCGTTCTTCTTCGGGCAGACACACTGGAGCCAGCGAACACGTGCTGCACAGCCGTTCGTTTTCCGTGACCGGCGGTCGTTGTTCAAATCGCCGCAGTTCACGAGCTCGCGCGACGGCGTCCCGCAAATCCTGCAGGGCTTGATCATCAATCGGAAACTTCGCGGTGACGTTGTCGGCATGGTAACGAATGCGCGCTTCCACCACCGGTTCGTTCAGTGTTTCGGCGATCAGCACGGCATAGGCGATGGCCTGAATGCGATCACTGGGCCACGGCGCGGGCGTGCCCGCATTTTTCGACCGCCGTTTCTTCGCTTTTTCTTCCTCAGAAAGTTCTCGACGACAGCGTCCTTTCTTGTGTTCGTAAACGATCCATTGCCCATCGCGTCGCCTCAGAGCATCCGCTTTCCCGGTGAGTCCCCATTCTTCGCTGGACACCAGGAACGAACGCTTTTCCGGCGAGATATCGTCATCGGGAACAACGTTGTCATGCAATCGTCGCCCGGCGTAGACATTGGCATCGGCGACGTAAATTTCTTCGACTTCTTCTAGGTAGAACAGTCGTTCGCAGTACAGCATGGCGTGCAGCGCCATCACGCGAATCGGTGGCTCGTCCGGTTCTGGTTCTTCCGGCGGCTTAGCAATTTTCAGTCGAGGATCGATGCGTTGTCCGCGAGCGGGTTGGAAAACTTCTCGGGCTTCGTTGGTGGGCTGCTGGCGGTTCATGTCACGGGCTTTGCAAAAAGACAAGTGGCGACGAAAAGCCTCCGTGATAGAATGCGGTTTAATCCTGAGAACGACTGGGTTTCATTATTCAGTCGACTGGGTGTCATTGCCACGACGTTTTCATCGCATTTGCGACCTGCGGAAAAAGAACAATTGTGCCACTCACAATTTCGGATGAGCTACTGAGCTGCTTCGTTTTCTATGTGCCGGGAGTTTCCATGGCACTTCAGAAAAGTTAAACCACGAATGGACACAATTGAACACGAATAACGGGCGTGGAATTCGTGTTTATTTGCGGTTGAACAGCAAGCACAAAGAATCCACCTAGGTCAGGAATTTTCAATGGGAATCTGAGTGGACCTAAGATGCCGCCAAAAATCGTGGTGACGAATGGGCGTCTCCGTGGTTACAATGCTGCTGTGTGCTGTGGGAGTTCCACTGAGTCAATTTTTGCAATCAGAGAGGGCCTATGTCCGCCGTCATACCGCCAGAGTTTCAGCCATTTGTGATTGACGGGATCGCGAGTGGCAGGTTCCGATCTGAAGAAGAAGCAGTAAAGGAAGGGTTGAACCTGCTCCGCAGTCGCGAACAAAAACTGGATGCACTCCGCAAAGACATTCAAATTGGACTTGATGATCTTGAAGCAGGCCGGTCTTCGCCATTGGACGTGGAAGACATCATCCAACGCGGTCGCCAAAGACTTGATGCATCACGAACGATTGAGTCGTGACCGAAGTTCACATATCCGATGCTGCCAGAATCGATCTGGATGACGTCTGGTCTTACATCGCTGCCGACAATCCCGATGCCGCCGACAGTTTTCTTCGTCGAATACTTGCAAGATGTCAGTCTTATTCCCATCAGCCGCGCCTTGGGGAATCGCGTTCTGAACTTGGACGTGAGGTACGTTGTTTCTCCGTTGAACGGTACGTGCTTTACTACAAGCCGATCGTTGACGGTATTGAACTGATCAGAGTGTTGCATGGATCTCGCGATATACAGCAGCTTTAAGCAGGAAGACCTCAGAGGACCAGATTCACTGCGGGTGCAGCACCAGACCTAAACCAAGGTTTCTATGCGGCAAATATGACCGGCGACGTGAATAGCGTCAAAGTGTTACAGCACCTGCCGTTTCGATTCAATCTTCGGAAGACGATGCACCTCCGGTTCTGTCACCGTTCCCGGCTTTAAATCACCAGTGACATAGTTCGTCCCCGCTGATCCAACATGATCCACCCAAACCGGGAGCGTCATCCGTCCCGTTTCAGAAGTTTGAAACAGTCGAAAACTGCCTTGTTGAGCCAGTATCTCCGGGCAATTCTCAACGGGAGAAATGACGTCGACAAGATGAGTACTCTCCCCGAGCGACAGCCCGCCAAAGCGTTCAATCGAACCTCGCTGAGCTGGGCAGAGTGCATGCCGGACCCGGTTCTCCAGAGTCAATTTTTGATCAGGCTCGTCTGACGAATCCAGCCAAATAATCAGTCGAACATCCGTCAGAAGTTGTTGATAGTCGGGTCGCGTATTGCCGGATGACCCAAGCGGCGTCTTCTTGACTCGCCAGACTGTCCGCAAGACAACGCTGATGTCTGGTTCGCCGAATCGGCCGACGGTCACTCGACAGCCAACGTGCTTCTTGCGATCTGTTTCACCAACCAGTGATAACAAAAAGCCGTAACACGTGGACGGCGGCGGGATCGGTTCTGTCTCAAGGTACTCGCGAGCAAAACCTTTTCGCCAGCACGCGATGGGGACAGTGACATACACTCCGAGCATAATATTTTCCTTGAGGCAGTAAGCACCGATGGAGGAGTTATTGGGCACAACTCGTTTCACCCGTGGCCGCGGGCGAGGTCGATTCGCAAGCGTATTCCTTGCCTTCGGCGGCGGGTTAAACAAGGAAACTTATGCACGCGTGCTTATCGCCAGATTTTCTAGGCGAATCGTGGTCACAAAAAGCGAGCGTGAACCGCTGCGTCAACCTGTGACTCGTGAATCTATCTTCTTGCTAGCAGCGGCGACGGCGGCCTTGACGCCCATCACTGCAACACCGGCACCTTCTAGTGATTTGGCGAGTTTCGCAGACGTGTCCGCCGTACCGAAGATGAGTTCATCTGCGGCAATGTCGCCGGAATCTACGCGCGCAATCAGTGCGTCCGCATTCACAGACTTGCCAGCGTCGTCGGTGTCGAAGCAGTACAGAAGTCGGGGAGCCGGGTCATCAGTAATTCGCAGGATGAGTGACTCCGGCGAAAAGTCGAACAGGAATCGACCGTGATTACCGGCGACAGTTCGGAGACTGCCGATGGCGTTCACGGCCTTGGCAGCTCGTGACGCATTTCGCAGTCGACTAGGCGTCATCGCGAATCCAAACTGGTAGCGAGTCGCGTGGACTTCTGTACCGTAGGGGACAGGGTTCTTGCTCTTGTTGTCACCTTTGGAAGCCGATGGAGTGGCACCGGGCGATGCCGCGTTGAAAGTCACATCGCCCGACCACGCTGTCAGTGAAACGGCGCGGGTAATTTCCAGCACAGCTCTCCGGACATTCGCCGAACCAGCCGCGCCTTCCTCCTTCGCTGCTTCGGCTGTCATGAATCCCAGTAGGTCATCGTCGATAAACGTTTCGCCGTCTTCTTTCGCCCAACCTTTGAATTCATGGTCCTGCCAGACATTCGCATTGACGCTTTCATCCCAACTGCGGTTACTGCCTGCGTCATCCGCTTCGGCAAGCAGTCGTCTCAGAGCAAACCGGATTGCTTCCGCACTGACAGTCGAATGGGGGGCTCCGTGCCAGATAAGCTTTTGCAGCGTAGTGATGTTGCCTTCTGTTTCGGCTCGGTTGTTGGCCGCAGTGCCGAAGGGCGTGACGATGTTTCCAAAGACGTGAACTGACATCTAGAGCTTTCCATTGAGAGTAAGGAATTCGAGAAATTTCGCCACCGGGTTGATCCCGGTGGGTTCAGGCTTATGCACTACGACTTCCGCAGAGCAACAATGTCCGAAGCGCAAAGAGTAGTGCAAAAGCCTTGTTCCACCGAGGTAAACTCGGTGGCGGATATCGTGGCTAGGCCGCCTCGTCGTCTGATGAACCGGCGACTTCGTTGGCGGCGTCGATTTCCTTCGCACCTTTGCCGGAGTAGCTGGCCAAGCCCAGCAACGCGAGATCTCGCGTTTGCTGCCAGCGATTGTCCGACAGCATCGGCAAAACCGCCTGCCAATTTTTCTGCAGTTCCGAATTGACTCCGGCGCGGCTGAACAAATCGCACAACGAACGCCGAAACTGTTCTGACGTTTTTGCTCCGGAAAATGCCAGCCGCCAGCGATCGTATTCGCCTTTCCAACGGTTTTTCATGGCTCCGGTACTGCCTTTGTTTTCGTTCGCGATGATGCCGTAGCGTCGACGAATCGATTCGTGAACCGCGTTGACGACGGTTGATTCACCGCTGTCTGTCCAAGGGATTGATGCCACCATGCGGCTGAGGCCTTTCTTTTCGAAGGGAAGTTTGGTTCGGAGTGGACGTTTGCTGACGGGGTCAGTCTTGATAAACAGGTCGACAAAATTCAGATACCACGGTTGCCCGCGAGCTAGATTCGTTGCCACCAACGGACGCACAATGCTGTCGACCCAGAACGATTCTTTTCGTTTGGTGACGACCTTCTTTTTGCCTCGACCGGTGGCTTCTTCGACTTCGCGAGTCAGGATTCGCGGCTTCAACTCGCTGAGTGCAATCTTGAATTGATCAAGTGCTGTGTCATCCGGTGCGGTCACAGTTTCTGTGGCGACACGCGATTTTTGCTGTGAAGCCCACGGTGTTGGCTGGAAGGTAATGACCTGGCAGCCGGGGAAATCGCCCTTCTGAATCTTGTCTTCGCCGAAAACTCGCAGTTGAGTCTGCAACGCCGCGTCACTGGCAACGGAAATCCGACACGCTCGCGCCGTCGTGGGCGTCATCGCCTGCCGAACGGCGGCGAATGTTTTCAGGTTTTGCACATCCGGTACCAGCAGTACTCCGCAGCCACGATTGATCGACAGCGGCAGGCAGCCAATAACTGCGAAGTACAATGGCAGGATGAGCTCCGGCAGATCCTTGAGTTTCGTCGGTCCCGCAAAGGCGTTGTGCCTCACGACCGCACCGGGACTCAGTGGTCCGACGACTTCGATTGGCTTCGTGGCCAAACGACCTTTGTTGTCGGTCAGGTCTTTCCAGCCAGTTTGGTGTTTGTAGGATGTGAGTTCCTTGTATTCGTATCGAATCTCAGCCTTCGGATCTTCATCTGGGTTGTATGTTTTTTCAGTCGCCGTTTTCGCCAGCTTGCGTGTGAGTCCGTGCTGTAGAAACGTCAGCGTGATGCCCAATTGCAGGTAAGCCCGCACTGGCATCGTCGGTGTTGAGGCATACTGCCCCGGCAGAAAAAACAGCTTGTCCTTCACCTGGAACGAATATTCGAACAACGCCTGCAGCCATTTGCGAGCGTCTTCCGGCTTGCCGATATTCAGCGTGACCCGAGTTTCATCGATCGTCCACGGCGGCGGATTCTGCGCTGACCATTTTCCGCCGGGAGTGTCGCCCATGTACTGTTTATTTTGAACGTCACGTTCCATCGCTTTCAGGCTACAGACCAAGCCGCCGAGGCCAGCTCGATGCATCATCGTCATGCCGGGAGCGAACAGGTCGAGGGTCAATTGCGTTTCAGGTTCACTCATCTTCAACCTTCCTTCTTACAGGCACGAATACTCCGCAGCCAAACCGACGGCGACTCCACATGTCCCCTGACTGAATCGCAAGCGACTGGTCCTCTGTCAGCGAATTCAGCAACACCTCGAATCCAACAACCTCAGTCCTCTTAATGTTCAGCGTTCGACGTTTAGTCACCTGAACTTGTTCTGGTGCAACTCCAAGGCTGACGAGTTTCAACATGATTCCAGTCTTGAACTCGTCCGCTTCGAGATACCCTTTGATCGTGACGATTCGGCTCCGCAGCATTGGTTCCGGTCGTAACGGCTCTACGGTTAATGTCCCAAGCTGGCAGGTCGCCCGACCAAGTCGTAGAGCAGTGCTGGCAAGCGGAATACACTCAGTGATTCTGTCAGCACTAATCCGAACTCGCAGCCTACTGTGCATGTCCAGCCGCATACTCCGGTTGCCCATCACCCGCCCTGAGATTGGATGAATACCGACAGCCGAGTCGCTGTGCCATTGTGGTACAATCCTTGAGATTGCTGAAGCGGTAACATAGCCGTGATCGCAAGGCAGATTGCTACGGCCAATCAAATTGAATGCGACATCAACGATCATGCGAATCTCCTTCGGAGCCTGTTTTTCACTACATTGCTGCGGTTGTAAACCTGTTGCCGCGAAATCCCGTATTTAGTGGCGATGTCGTCAGGCGAGTCAGGGCTCATCAACCGGTGCACCGCCATGAATGCCTCGCGGTAGGGGTCGGGTTCCGCCGCCAGTGCGACTTCCACCTCGTCGAAAATAGCTTTCATCACAGGATCTGGGGTAAAACTGCCGACAGGATCGAAACTCAAACTAAGCAACTTCATTCATCATCTCCTTGACCGAGAGCTTCCCCTGCCAGTTCGCACAGGACATTGCGATGGTGATGTCGGGCGTTCACCGAAACAAACGTACGTGGATTCTTTATTGCGTCGCTCAGTCGTCCCAACTGCTTGTGCATCCTGATGTACAATTCGCCGACGTGGTCGTCGGACTGAGATCCAAACTGGAATGCGAGTTGCTTTGCTGCTGTGGATTTGCAGTACTTGTCGAGCGCGATTGCTAATTCCGAGTCATTCATTTGCCGTCTCCAATCATTCAGGAAAGTTGCTGCTTATCTGACGGACGCCCAAGCGGATTTGTCAAACAGATTTGGGCAAACAATTCGTATTACAGACAGTCATCACATAGATGGTACTCTTTCGTCGAAAAATGTGCAAGGAAGACGGTCACTAGGATTCAATGCTGGTTGACAAATGATAGCCGTGTTCGGTCTAAAGTCGCAGCAGATGCCGGAAGGCGTTGAGCACTGATGACTGGCGGTCATACGTCGCATTGCCCTTACTCTGACGCCGTGAGGCGATTCCATTGGGCACCTCGTTGATTGTTGTATGTGATTTTGTCGGCTGGTGGCACCAGATAGCCGTTTCGATGACGCCAATCCTGCCAGCCTTTGAAGGGAGGCGGCGGCATCGGGATGGCGACTCGGGTGAGTTCCGATTTGTGGCCGGTGACCCGTGCCGCGTCGTCGCCCGGTCGGACAACGGTGACGCTGAAAGACGATTCGCGGAGACTATCGACGACCGTTGCCGGGCCGCCTTCGATCCACGTGGACGTGATGAGTTCCGCGTCGACGTCTGCGGTCGCGATGTTGCTCCACGCATCAGCAAGCGTTTTCTGGTGGATGTCCTTCGTTCCCAAGGCATCCAGCCATTCTCGCGTTTGTGTGGGCCAGTCGCCGTAGTCTTCTTCTTCGTCGGAGTACGGCATCACGGCGATGCTGCCGTCGTCTTGAAGCGGTTCGATTACGCTGAACGGCATTGTCGGCGGTTCTTTCTCGCCTTCCGATGCAGGCTGAGCGTGTCGATTGAGTCTGCCGAGCCGCTGGATCAACGCGGGCACCGGGCAGATTTCCGTGACCAGCAGTGTGGCTGAAATGTCGAGACTCATTTCTGCCACCTGAGTACAGACAGCCAGGCAACCTTTCGTTGAATCACGATCAAATGCGCCGACGACAGCTTTGTGCTGTTCGACGCGATCTTCGTAGCGGAAGCGGCTGTGATAAATCAGCGGATGAAATTCAGCGAACTCATCGGCGACAGCCATCGCTCGATCAACAACGTTACAGATGTACAGAACTCGCCCGCCCACGTGAATTTCGTCGACGATGGCCTGATGCACGTCAGCCGGATCAAAGCGATGATAACGCGGCAGCTGTTCCAGCTTTGCCGGACCGCGAATGACGTGCAGTTGATCGTCCTGGTCGTTGAGAACCTCTTCGATCGCTTTCAATCGCGGAGCTGGCAGGCTGGCGGTCATTAACAGAACTCGCAGGCCAAGTAAGTCGTTCAGGAAACGCAGCAGGCTGCCGAACAGCTTGTCGTCGTAGGCGTGGATCTCGTCGAAAACAAACGCCGATTGAGCCAATGCGGGCCACGCGTGGAGGCCGCGTCGTTGGTTTTGCATGATGCCCAGAACCGTGTCGACCGTACAGCACACCAGCGGAGTTCCCCAAGCTTCGAGTGAAGAAATCTGAAGTGATGCGTCGTCTTCGTCCGGTTCGGCATTCAGAATGACGTCGAAATCGATGGGCGCGCGACTATGAAACAGTTTCGCTCCCAGCTTCGTCTGTTCGGCGAACAGATAACCTCGAAAACCTTCGGTCGCCGTGCCGGTTGTCGGATAGCAGAAGAAGACGCGCTGCTGCGGGCATTGCCGAGCGGCCCACAGCCAAGCGGCGACAGTTTTTCCGGAACCGCACCCGGCTGTCACCAGCGTCACGCGAGCACCTGCGGCGGCAACTTCCGTCTGAAACGGTCGCTCGTCGTGGTCGCCGAGGCGTTCTTTCACCAGTTGTTCGATGTCGTCGACTGCTGGTTGGACTTGCAGTTGATCAACAATCCACCGCGTGTGAGCGACCACGCTTGATTGGCGATCTGACAACGCAGAACCGGCGACATCCGCTGCAACCAGACACGCCTTGGCGGCGGCACAGAGGTGCTGCCAGTCGTCTCGTTCGCCCCAGCCAAGGTTGTCAATATGAGTCCGCACGGCGACAAACTGCCGGTGAATTTCAGCGACGGCGTCATCGTTCAGGCCCTGAGCGCATCGCAGTATGACATCGGGACCGCGTGGCAATTTCGTTTCAGCGGCAGTGACTTCGCTGAGCCAGTCCAGCACCTGTCCAAAATCCGAGTGACCAAACAGCAGCTTGATTTTCGATCCCCCCTCAGCATGATCCGGCGGCGTCGATCGGCCAAACTTCGGGTGATGGCCGGCAACGCAACACAACACCAAATACCAGTCGTCCGGATGCTCCAGCGATTGCTCCGCCCATTCGCGCACATGCGGCTGATGCAGCCACCACCAAGTCAGCCATTCATGACGAACAGCCTGCCGATAATCGTTGTCCGCTCGATCAGCCGCACGTGTCAGCATGCCGAGAAAATGGTCGTTGGCCTTACCGATATCATGCACCGCCGCCGCCAGAGTCACGATTTTGCGAAACCGTGGCAACTGATCCGCGTCAATGCCGAACGTTTCCAGCATGGCGACACCCGCAACGTCGGTAATCGCTTCCGCAGCGGAATGTACGCTCTGCAAGTGGCCTCGCAACGTCGCAAGATGGGGCACTGCCTCGCCACGTTCGACCTTCTTGGCCAGCAGTCGCTCATGAATCGTCATGGGTGGCCTAACTGTCTTGCGCAATGGGAACGGCAACTGATGTCTTGAGCGGCACAAACACACCGCAGCCCATGTGACGTCTTCCGCCGATGCCGGTTTCTTGGACGTTGATGGATTCTTCCGCTGATAGACCCTCCAGGATGACTTCGAAGCCGACGACTTCTTTGCCGCGAATACGAATCGTGCGGCGAACGGGCACTGGTGCTTCGTCCGGTTTTCTCTGACGCAGAGGGATCGTGATGATCACCTGCTCGCTGACTTCCAGCGCGTTGAGTTGTCGGCGAACGGCTTCGGGGAATGTATCGGCGTCCTGAAACCCTTTGATCGTGACCAGCCGGCTGCGAAGTGCGGTGGCGGGTTCCAGAGCGTGCAGTTTGGGAACGCCCAGACGCACTTTGCAGTCGTTGATGTGGATGCTTTTGCCAGACAACGCGATCAGGTCGCCGACTTTGTCCTGAGGCGTGCGAATACGAACACTACTCCACGGCATCAACTGCAACTTGCGTCCGCCGATTTGCTGACCGCGAATCGGGTGGACTCCAATGCCGTTTTCAGAATGCAGAGTGTCTAGGGCTTTGGACAGTCCAGCGTACAGATGGTAGCCGTGGTCTGCCGCGATCGCGGAAGTCGAGAATACGGGGAATTCAAGATCGAGATGCATGGTTGAGTTCCAAAGTCAGGCGAGCTTTTCACTTGGTTGATGTTTGTGGTGGGATTCGGCTTGGTGGCCACCTTGGAGCTCCCAGCCCGTCAGTGATTCTGCCAGGTGTTGTTCAAATTGGTGCGCCCTGCGATACGAGTGTCCACGTGAAAGGCCGCACTGTGCGAAGAATTCACTCTTTGTAACAAATCCATCGTGGGTTCCCAGAAGGACTCTCAGTAGTTCGCGTTCGAAGTCGTCGCGACAGGCGTCGGTCGCATCATCGCAGAACTGCTGTCGCCAAAACTCGCCGTCGATGTGCTGAGCAGCTTTGACCTCACAAAAGCGATCGAGATGTTCGCTTTCGATTGTTGCCAATGACTGCCCAAGCTACGCGGTGATCGGATCGGCATTATACAACGACATTGGACGTTCTTGCAGGTCGTGCCATAGCACGTTCTTCGACAAGCCAAGCGCCGAATACATGGTCGCGGCCAGATTTTCTGGAGTCTTACGATCTGCGGTTGGCTGACCACCATGACGATCCGTGCTGCCAATCGTTTGGCCTCCACCGAATCCACTGCCGGCCAACAACACCGATTGAGCGGTTCCCCAGTGATCTCGACCGGGCAAAGCGTAAGCTGCTGGCAGCCCAAACACGCTTGGCGTCCGACCGAATTCGCCCGCCATCACCACCAATGTTGATTCCAATAATCCAGTCTGCTGCAGATCGTCCAGCAGTGCCGCGACAGCGCGATCCATCGGTGGCATCAGATAGTTCTTCAGGTTTGGGAACGCGTTGCCGTGCGTATCCCAAGTTTCGTTGTTGCCCAGATTCACCTGCACAAAACCAACGCCCGCTTCGACCAGTCTGCGAGATAACAACAACGACCACCCGAACGAATTCTTCCCATACCGATCTAATTCTTCAGGGGCTGCGGAATGAATGTCGAACAGCTTCTTCAAACGTCCGTCGCCCAGCATCGAAATCGCCCGCTCACGATACCGCGAAAACGGCTCTGTTTCTTCCAGCTTGCCTAGGGCCAAATTTCGTTGTTCGAACATGGACAACAGCTGCAGTCGATTTTCGAAATGGTCGTCCGTCAACCCTTCTGGTAAAGCTAAGCCCGGTGTTCGATATTTCAGATCTGCGGTTTGTTCTTGACCGCGTTGATGATGAAATTCGTATTCCGGCCATGCCCCGTATGACTTCGCATTAAACCGACTGGCTGCCAGAACCCACGGATCACGCTGACTGCCCATCGCACCGGCGAATTGACCGGGGATGACGCGGCCCGTCCGGTGAATTAGTTTCTCAGGCAACACCACCGATGACGGCAAACCGTTGCGTTCTGGCAGCAGTGTGCCCATCAACGCCGCAATCGATGGATGGTCGGTGGGCTTGGGCAGCGACGGATTAAAGCCCACCGGCAGGGGCGTCCGTCCCGACAACATCGCCATATGCCCCTGCGAATGTTCGTTATAAGGATGGCTCATGCTGCGCACGACAGTCCACAAGTCGCTGCGTTGAGCCAACAGCGGCAAGTGTTCACAGATCTGCAAGCCGGGTGTCTGAGTTGCGATGGGGTCGAACTCGCCACGAATTTCCAGCGGGGCGTCTGGCTTCATATCGAAGCTGTCTTGCTGACCCAGCCCACCTGACAGAAAGATGTAAATCACAGAACCAACGCGAGCCGGCTGTGCGGTTTCGGCTCGCAAGAATGGCTGTGTCGCGAGGCCGGTCGTCAATCCGGCGGCTAGGTGAGTCGACGTGGCAGTGAGCCAAGATCGTCGAGAAACGCAGGGCGATTTCTCAGAATTCGGTAGATGAGCGTTCATGAGACGGCCTCAGTGAGGTGGCGGGCAGGTGCAGAGGATGAGACAGCATAACTCGACCGTCGCCGCGAAGGCAAACAGTTCTGTCAGTTCCACGATCGCGGGGTGCAAATCCGATGAGAAAATCGTAGGTCGCGCTCCTGCGTGACAGCCGCTGTGAGACTTGTAACAAGAGGACCAATCGTGCGACACGACAACGTGCGAATGTGATCGGTATGCAGGAGCATACCCTACCAGCAGGCGGCAGATCTTAGGAAAAGCTCAAGCCAATCGATCAGCGAACTGCCGGCCGGTCTTCGACAGTGGCAGGTCCGCTAATTGCGACAGTGCATACCACTGAAATCCTGCGCCGTGTTTTAGTCGCCCACCGGCGGTTTCGCAGATGATGCACATCAGCCGAATTTTGTAGCGCGTTACGGCGTGACGGATTTCCACAATCGGTTCGTAAGCTGTCACCGTGATCCCGGTCAGTTCTTCAACCTGAGCCCTCAGTAAAGTGTGCAAAGGCCGTGAACGGCCAAGCTCCTCATCCAGAAACAAACTGCGCTGCCCCGGCAGCACGGTGGTTTTTGCGCGAGACTTCTCGGGGATATCGACGGCGGAAACTAAGTCTTCCTTGAGTTCAAAGCGGACAAAGTCCCACAGCCCGGCCCAGCGTTCTTTTTCCGTCCGTTGCCTCAACAGAAACTGATTGCCTTTGCGGACAGCGATGGACACTTCAACCACGTCTGTGATCACGGTGCGGGCCGCCTGCAGTGGAATTTTCAACTGCAACCCGGCTTCATAGCTCTTACACGACGCCATCAGCGGGCATGTTCGGCATTCCGGATCTTGGGGGCGACAAACCTTCGCCCCGATATCCATCACCGCCTGGTTGAAGTCCGCCGCGCGGCGTCGCGAAACGATCCATGCGGCAAACTTCCACAACGTTTTTTGCCCGGCGGTTCCGCGCGGATCGATTTCCATGGCAATCAGCCGCGAATACAATCGTAGAGTATTCGCTTCGACAATCGGAGCGGGCTGGTCGAATGCAAACGACGCGATGGCTCCCGCCGTGTAAGGTCCGATGCCCGGCAACTTTTGTAACTCATCTGCCGAGCGCGGAAACTCACCAGCAAAGTCCTTCACAATCGCCTGAGCGGCAGCGTGCAGATTACGGGCGCGGCTGTAGTAGCCGAGTCCTTCCCACAATCGCAACACCTCACTTTGTTCCGCCTTGGCCAGCGATTTCAATGTCGGAAAACGCTTTAAGAATCGCTGAAAATAGGGCACAACGGCGGCAACAGTTGTCTGCTGCAGCATGATTTCGCTGATCCAGATGCGATAGGGGTCTGCGGATTCCCGCCATGGCAACTTCCGGCCATGTTGATTGTACCATCGCAACACCCGCGACCGCAGTCGGCGTCGCCATCCGAGGTCGACGTCTTTCGGGAAAGCTGACATGCGGCTAATCGAGGCCCTGCAGGAAGTTTTTTAGTTCACTTTCGACGCTGTCACCGGCGTTCGCCACGTTCGAATCCGGAGCGGTTTCCAAATCCGTTTCGTCGACGTCATCCTCGTCAACTAGCAGAACTTCGTCGTCGTCCACAAATTCGACAACCTCATCCAGTTCCTCAAGGACGTCTTCGTCAGCAATGAGTTCTTCGGCAACAACAATCAACGGCTCGTGTTTTTTAACGCTCGCAACGTAGGCATGATCAACCACGCAGTCAGCGGTCGGCTCGTCTTCACCTGCTACAGATCCATCCTGTTCGATGGCGAAATTCATTGAACTGCCATCATCATCGGGCACGTAATCTGCGATGGTCTCATCAAAGTTTCCACTGTCTGGAATGCTCACGCGTTCGACTTCTGAAACTTTTGAATGGCTGCCAGACGCCGCAACGTCAACAACCTCGCTGGCCGCAACTTCGGACACCAGATGTGCGACAAACTTCACCGGACCGATGGCCAAAACAGCGCCGTTTAATAACGGATAACGTTTTCCAGAAGTCAGTTTGTTTCCGTCGAGCGTGGTTCCGTTGCTGCTGTCGAGATCCGAAACGAACGCACCCGCAGACCCGATGCGAAGAAAACAGTGCCGGCGACTGACCTGAGGAGCGGACAGGCGGAGATTACATTCCGCTCCACGTCCAATCACAATGTCATGGCGGACCGTCACCTTTTTGATGTTGGATGGCTGATCTTGTAATTCCAACACAATTTTCATCGGTGTCTGCTCCAGTGAGGGACGTTGGCAGCGAATGACTTGAACGGCAATCAGCAAACTGTCGCAGTGACAACAAAACACGAAGTCGTGCGTTGTAGAGCCACTGGTCTTGTGTCGCGAACAATACTGGTCGGCGGCAGGGTCACTTTTGCCGAAAACCGTACTCCGCAGCCAGAACGCAGCGTAGGACGCTGTGGCTTGTTTGTCTCACAACCAATTCACGTACAAGGTTGCCAAAACGCTGAATAACCTGCAAGTCGCATCTGAACAAAACGATCCCTTTGATTCAGAATTTGCTGGCCAACAGGCTCTCAATCTTCCACGGAACCACGCCACAACGATTTTACGGTCTGATTAATCCGCAGACTTTGCGCGAATGTCAGCCTCCAACGAAATCGCATCGATCCTGACTGATCCACACTGTTACAATCCCGAGCCATCATTCGATTCACTTATCCTCCGCTCTCACGGCAACATGACAGTCAACTGGGAATCTTTTACCGACAAGACGGCCGAAACGGCGGAAGTCCGACTGCTGGGCTTGGCCGACCTACCGTCGATTCTGGCACTGCAGAAGCTGATGGTGCATGAAGTCCGCCAACAAAGCCGACTGTGCGCCGCCGTGTTGATCTGCGAACACCCACCCCTGATCACTCAAGGGCAGGGCAGCAGTCTGCTGGACCTGCCTGCGGATCCCCGAGAACTGGAAGCCAAACTTCTGCGCGTGCAACGCGTTCATCGTGACGGTGGCACGCTGCTGCATCAGCCTGGACAGCTGGCAATTTATGTGATCGTTTCTTTGGACGAACGCGACTTCGGTGAACAAGAATTTCGCGGACGACTGCAGGACGCCATCATTTTGTCCTGCCGAGAATCGCAAGTGAATGCGCGCCGCGAACCAAGTGACCACACCGCTGTGTACGGCAGACAGGGCGTGATCTGCGAGATCGCGACCGGACTAGATCAGGGCGTGACGGCATTCGGCGCCTTCCTGAACGTTAGCTGTCGCTTGGACGAAGCTTCGCAATACGGTCGAGGACTTCGTGGTGAACGAATTTCGTCGTTGAATGCGGAACGTGTGCGGCCCACAATTATGTCTCAGCTGCGCGCGTCACTGATCACGCACATCTGCGAAAAAATTGGCTATCCGGAATACCACATTCACACCGGCCACCCGTTTCTCAGCCGCCAGCGGCTCGGCAGCGTCCCACAGAATCACAACGAAACTCTGCTGGATTAGACTTCTCGTTCCAGTTCCAGCGAACTTCGGCAATTTGTGATTTCCAAACTGAAATCCACGGCTATGAACCGATAAACTCACCAACCACTCGTTCACCAGACAGCTTCTGTCTCACGTTAGTAATTGCACATGACAAATCTGCCCATCATCGAACTTTCCACCGAACCGCCCAAAAGACGCCTGCCCAAATGGCTGAAGCGACCTCTGCCGCAACCCGGCATGGCCTTCACAGACGACGTGATTTCTGACCTCAAACTAGAAACCGTCTGCGAAAGCGCCAAGTGCCCGAACCGCAGCGAATGCTGGAGTCAGAAAACGGCCACTCTGATGATCGGCGGAAACGTTTGCACGCGGCCCTGCGGATTCTGTTCCGTCCCCAAAGGCAAGACGACGCCTCTGGAAATCGACGAACCCGAACGCGTCGCAGAAGCCGCCGCCAGACTCGGGCTAAAATACGTTGTCATCACATCAGTCACACGCGACGACCTTCCAGATGGCGGCGCGGACCACTGGTACAAAACCGTGATGGCTGTGCGTGAGCGAACCGGTGCAGAAGTGGAAGTGCTGACACCAGACTTCATGGGCAACCGCGCTGCGATCAGTCGCGTGATCGAAGCCAGACCTGACGTCTTCAACCACAATACAGAAACCGTTCCACGACTGTACCATCGCGTGCGTCGAAACGCCGAATATCAGCGAACTTTAGATCTGCTGAAACAGGTCAAAGACGAAGCTCCCAACATGCCCACCAAAAGCGGCTTGATGTTAGGTCTCGGGGAAACTCGTGACGAACTGATGGACGTCTGTGCGGACCTGCGAGCCGTCGGCTGCGATATCATTACGCTCGGCCAATATCTGCAACCATCACCCGATCACCTGCCCGTCGATCGCTATGTTCCCCCAGAAGAGTTCGACGAAATCGGTGAACTGTGTCGTCAGCTCGGATTCCGCATGGTGGCCAGCGGCCCCTTCGTCCGCAGCAGCTATCACGCCGGCGAAATGACCGAACATCTGGATTCAGGAACCCAACCCGCCATGATGAATGCGCCAGAACCCGTCGTCGGTTCCAACGCGTGAAGATCCTAGCAGTCGACAGCTCAGGCTTCGAAGGCTCCGTTGCGATCTCACAAGACCGCCACGTCCTGGCCGAGCGCTGCCTGAACGCCGAAGGTCGACGGCACGCCCAACTGCTGGTGCTGGAAGTCGGCGAACTGCTGAAATCGCAACAGCTGCAACCGACGGACATCGATGTCGTCGCTGTCAGCATCGGCCCCGGCAGCTTTACGGGGCTGCGAGTCGGCGTGGTCTTTGCCAAGACATTCGCGTGGGCCAACAACGCCAAACTGGTGGCTGTCGACACATTGCAAGCCGTCGCACAGCAACAGCCCGAACACCATTCGGTTGTCACCGTCGTCAGCGACGCACAGCGAGGCGAAGTATTCTGCAACCGATACGAATGGGACGCTGATTCGCAATCACGAATCGCCACCGGCGAACTCAGCATCAAAGCTGTCGACGCGGTCGCCGAATCCACATGCGGCGTTGTGACCGGACCTGGCCTTGTGAAGTTCGCCGACAAGTTTTCGGAAGCCTGGCAACAAGCTCCTGAACACTCATGGCAACCGCAAGCCGCCACGGTGGCCGAACTGGGCAGCCTGCTGGCACAGCAGGGCATCTGGTCGGACATTCACAACCTAGAACCGCTGTACGTGCGCCGTAGCTACGCCGAAGAAAAAATCGTCAAGGCGTAATGATCGCGCGCAACAAAAAACGTCGCCCGGAGTCTTGGACTCCGAGCGACGTTTTTTGCGTTTCGTTTTCGTCGTTCGATATTAGTTGCCGCCCATCCACAGACTCAGCTGATTGTGGCGTACCGGCTCACTTGAACCGAACCAGCTGTTCATGTGTGAGTTGTGGTGTTGCACGTTGTGTTGCTGCGTGTTGTGATGTTGGTTGTTGTGGTGCCCGTTGTGTTGCTGCGTGTTGTGATGTTGCGTGTTGTGATGTTGGTTGCTGTGATGCACGTTGTGTTGCTGCGTGTTGTGATGTTGGTTGCTGTGATGCACGTTGTGTTGCTGCGTGTT
>JBDNHJ010000021.1:0-5117 GCA_041688835.1 Fuerstiella sp. | reverse complement strand
CCTGCGTAGCGAACTCGTGGGGGCATGTCACTGCCCAGTTTTCTTCCCCGGCTGCGGACACCGCTGCGCGTCTTTCGCGTATCGAACGCTCAAGCCGCCCCGGTTGCCGCTCCCAGCGTCGTTGTTTCCACAATGGACCACCCAATCTCGCGCCAATCCGGCTCAGCATCCTTCAATAACAATCGTTGCCAATTCGCCCACAACATCCTAAAGGGCTGTGTCTTCAGTAGTTCTTCAGTAGTAGTTCTTCCGTTGTGAAATCACGCACCGCCACAAGCCTATTTTGGTGGCTCGCTCAGAATCTGATCGATCGTGATATCATGTCGCCAGCATGCCATCCAGTGGCGAATGGTGGCTGCGGGAACTCGGTGGCCGGCGCGAGTGGAATCAGCCAGCTTCTTTGTCCAGGCATCGAACAATTGGCTGGTGACGTACTGCTTGTATTTCAACAGGACTCGCAGTTCCTGCCACCACGGAGAGTCGGGTTCAGCAAGTTCCACGCGGTAGCCATACTCGACAGCACAGGTTGCAAACTCACGAGTTTCCGGATTCAGCCCGTTGCCGCGATCGATGACGATTGGTGAGATGCCATTTGTGAGTGCCTCTCGAAGTCTTGCGAGATTCCATTCACGAGCCTGCGGCAGCAATTCTTCGCTGTAATCATAACTGGCGGGATCGTGACCCACTTGAGTATAGAAGTATTGATCCGTTTCAAGAACGATGCCCTGATCGCCAGCCAGACGACGAGCCAGATGGCTTTTGCCGCAGCCCGGAAGGCCTCGCATAAGATAAACTTGTTTCGTTTGACTTTGCATTGTGACAGCATACTTTGAACAGGCTGGCACCGCGAGCAAAGTGGCGGTACAAAAAGAGCCTCCCATCGGATGATTTCTCATCCTCCGGGAGGCCCGGATTATCGCACGTGGCTTTTGATGGCCTCGCCAATTGAAACCGAAACGACTACTGCTTTCGCTTGTCTCCATTTCCGGTTTGCAGGTAGTCGTTGCCCTGATCGCCGAAGAGATCATCGCGAGTGTTATCGTCAGTGACGGTGCCGATCCAGCCGAGTACTCCGTTCAGATCGTTAATGGTCCATGAGGCGAGTGCTTCGTCGAGCAGTGCAAGGTCTGCTTCGTTGGCCGTTGAGCCGCCGATCAGCAGATCATTGCCGCGTCCGCCTTTCAGCTTGTCCTTGCCGATGCCGCCGATGAGGATGTCAGCCCCACTGCCGCCTTCGATGTTATCATTGCCAGCTCCGCCAACCAGGACATCGTTGCCACGTCCACCTTTGATGTGATCGTTGCCAGCACCACCGAAGACGAATTGGGAAATGGCTGCGTCGGAACCGCTATCGGAACCTCCATCGCTGCCACCGTTGTATTGATCATCCCCGTCGCAGAGGTAAGCGACGACTCGGTTAATGCTGGAGATTGCATAGGTTTGTTTGCCGCGATCCCCACCGCCATCCGAACCACCGTCGCTGCCGCCATCGGAACCGCCCTGATTCAGCTTGACGTCAACTTTCAGTTCATTCTTCTTTTCGTTGAACTTCAGGTTGACGTGATCGCGACCATTCGTGCCGATGATGTACAGCGTGCCGTTGACGACACCCACGCCCTGCACGACGGCAGTCGTTGTCGCGACTGCTGTTCCGCCGTGCCCGTCATTGACGGTGACGGTGATCGTGTAAATTCCGCCGTTCGCATAGGTATGCGCACCTGCCAGTGACGTGGCAGTCGCTGGCCGGTCTTCGGAACCATCACCCCAGTTCACGGTGACGCTGTGCGTGTCGGAGAGATCGACATCGCTGAATGCTCCCAGAATCGTGACAACTCCGTCGGCCGCACCATCACATACGTCGTCGTGATCGGAATTCAAGCTCGTGATCGTTGGAGCATCGTTCACTCCGTTGATGGTGATCGTAACCAGCTGAGTTGCGGAGCCGTCGGCAGAGGCAACAGTGAAGCTGTCGGCAACCGATTCGTTTACGGACAGGTACTGCAGGTCAGCCGTGCGTGTGTACGACCAGTTGCCAGCCGCATTGATGCTGAACGTGCCGTAGACTCCGACTGCATTCGTCTGAGGCTGGAAAACAGCTTCGCCGTTGTCGACGTCGCTGACCGCCATGAGACCACCGGCACCAGCATCGTCTTCGGTCATGCTGCCAGTGTTGTTACCACTGATGGATGCCGCATCGTTGACGCCGTTGATGGTGATCGTGGCAGTTGCCGAGCTGGTTTCGCCGTAGGCGTCTTTAATCTGATAGACGAACGACACTGTCGTGCTTTGTCCGGCTGGCAGTGATTCGAACGCTCCGTTTGGATGAAAGGTGAATGTGCCATCAGCGTTGTTGATCAAAGTGCCCGCCGCCGGATTGGAGAGAGCGACAGTTTGACCGGCGTTGATGTTGTTTTCGTCGTCGGTATCATTTGTCAGAACGCTGAACGTGACAGAGTTTCCTTCATCCGTTGACGTCACATCGTTAACGGCAACCGGTGGCGTGTTGAAGTCGTCATTCACAATCGTGCCGACACCGACCGACGAACCCAATCCGCTGCCGAACCATTTGGTTTGAAGTTCGTTGTACAATGCAGCGAAGTCACCGCCGAATGCCGCTCGATCATTGTAGATTCGAGCTTCCGCAACCAGCCCTTGGAACGTCTGGCCACCGTCGCGATGGAAGAAGTCGAATGTCTCACCAGCAGTGAACGCGCCCGCTCCGCCGCCGGCCGCGTTTGGTGTCGCACTGTTAACGTAGAGCTGGTTGAGTCGTGAATCCATGATCACGATATCCCAGCCACCGGGGCCTGTGCCAACGGTTCGGGCACCTCCGCCTCCGGAGAAGTTCATCTCATATCGGAACGGTCCATCGATCCACAGCATTGGCCGATTTTGTGCGTCGTCATCGACCAGATTGTGGTACGCACCGATGTTGTTTGCTTTCACGACCGCGACGTAGATGAAGTCACCAGCAGCGGACGCAGGGACATACACATTGTCGCCCAGTCGATCTCCTCCGCCGTTGAACTGTACGACCGCTCCGCCGTTTGGCGTTTGGCCAGCCAGATACGTCAGTGTGCCTGCTGCTGTTTGTCCGCCCCAGCTCGAAACAGTGGAGCCGTTCGTCAGGCCAAGAGTGCTGGCATCCAGCCCCACGATCCCGGCGGGCATCGCTGCGCCGGCCAAGGTCACATCGCGGCCAGACGCCTGCACGTTGCTGAGAGCCACGCGAAGCGTTTCGTTAGACTCAATGGTCGTATCGCCATTGACTGTAATGTCGATCGTGCCCGTTGTTTGACCGGCGAGAATCGTCAACGTGCCGCTTTTGGCCACATAGTCGCCATTCGCTACCGTCGCCGAGCCGTCCTGCGTCGTGTAGGCAACGCTAACGTCCACGTTCACAGGATTGCTGAGCGTGATTGGGAAGCTAAGCGTCGTCGTGCCGCTGTTGCCTTCGGTCACCGATGCATCGCCGATCGAAACCGTTGCTCTGTCGTCGTTGGTGATCGTGCCGGTGGCGACAATAGTCACGGGATAAGTGGCGGTCACACCGAACGGCGATGTCCCTGCCGGATAATACGAAGTGACCCCGCCGCCTGGTCCGTTAAGCGTTTGCGTGAGGGTGGTGTCATTGCCGAGCCCAGTTACCGTGTAAGAGACATCCTCTGCGAGGTCCTGGTTCGCGCCCGGCGGAACGTAGGTCCAGCTTCTGACGATTGCACCGTCGCCGTTCTTTATTGTCCAGGTCGCGCCCGACCACCCTTGTCCCTGAAGATGGAAGTTGATTGTATCGCCCACAACAAAGTCCGAAATCGTCGTCACGACCGGCGTTGAAATGTATGGGACAAGGACGCCGTATTGTCCTGCGTATGCGTTAAACCCGCCAGCACCAGTCCCTGCGGCATTTACCACGAGCAAGCCTGCACTGGGTGGATCCGCACCCGCAAAAGTCACATCGAGCCCAGACGCCTGCACGTTGCTTAGCACAACGCTGAGAATCTCGTCCTGCTCGACCGCCGTATCGCCGTTGACCACTATGTCGATCGTGCCCGTTGTCTGACCAGCGGGAATCGTCAACGTGCCGCTTTGAGCCACATAGTCGCCATTGGCTGCCGTTGCCGTCCCGTCCTGAGTGGCGTAGTCAACGCTGACGGGCACATCGACAGCATGGCTGAGCGTGACCGGGAAGCTGAGTGTTGTCGTGCCGCTGTTACCTTCGGCTATTGCAGCGTCGCCGATTGAAACCGTCGCCGGTGAATTGACATCAACCGCAGCATCCCATTCAACGATATAGCCTTCTGTGCCGCCGTACGCCCAATATTCGTCATTCCAGCCATACTGAGACGGCGTTCGATAGAAGTTCATGTGCAACGCGGTGGGTCGGCCCGACGATCCATTTGGTTCGCCCGGAACAAAATCGGTGTAGCCCCATGATTCTCCGTTCACCCACTGCCAGCCGCTGTTCGGATTGGTGCTGCCGGACGGTGAAACGCCACCAACCCAAGCTTGAGGATAACCATCGGTGGAGGCACCAAGCACCTGTGATTGGAACGTGTTGTACAGAAAGTCGTTTTCTGCCTGCGATGTAATCGTCGCCAAATGCCCCGCGACGCCGAGATTCGTCGTACTTGCTGCTGCGTCTCGTGCTGCATTGAAACTTACATGAGGCGCTGAGACAAACTCGTAAGTGTGCCCCTGAAACGTCACCGCCGACAACAACGCTCGCGTTTCCAGCGACTCCGCCGCAACCGTTTCCACAACCCGTCGCCGCGATTTGCGGTTCGTGGACCTTCGATTCGAACGATTCGACAACTGTTTCAGTGACGCCAACCAGGAATTCAACAACATACGTAAGGCCCCTCTTGGAAAATCTTCAATCCGCTTCAGTCAAAAATCTGCAAATCCTGCATCCCGGGGCAGTGATGCCCGTCCTGAACGAAAGTGGGACATGAAAAAATTAGTTTGCCCAGGATTCCGCAAGAGAGATGTACGGTTAGCTCAGGTTGTGCCTTGTGCGGTCTGGCAGGCCACTTGGCCCGGTAAAAAGCAGGAATAATCTGCGGTTGCCCGTCAAATTTGTTAGAGCTGAAGGATTGGTTTGAAACAGACGCGGATTG
>JBDNHJ010000174.1:0-9409 GCA_041688835.1 Fuerstiella sp. | reverse complement strand
CGGTGACAGTCATGGCCAGCGGCTTCCTTGCCTTGGTGATTCGGACGGTTGAAGAACCCGAATCATGGCAGGTAGGCCGCTTTTTGTTTACCCAAATTGTATAAATCGCCAATGTCGACCGGCGGATCGCCGGTTACACCCGTTTGATACTCGGGCATTCACAGTGAATCTGACTGCACACAGGAAACGATAGTGTCAGATTGTTTCATCGTTGCGTACATTGATCGTCAGCCGGTGATTAAATTTGAATGCACAGGCCCGGATGTAGAATCGCACTAGTTTCAAAATCATAGGAAATGCCCCACCATTGTCGCAAGAAGGGTGACGGTTGCTGGTGCCCCCAAAGGGTATCGCGGCAGCACTCCTCGGTGGTCGGGCGTCCTCCTTTATCTGGACGCATGCAAGGGTGAACTGAGGTTGCCCAATGGTATCAACGACTGGGGAGTTAAAACGCAGATGATAGACCGAGACGCGGCCTTGCGGAAGGTATTTATGGAACTCGTCGACGAAGACGCATTCTCCGAGGACGAGCTACGGAAACGCATGGATGATTTCGTGTTTCATATCACGGATTGCATGGATGAGTTGCCAGATTTTGCTGACGGAGTTATGTCAGTGGCGGATCGTGACGTCGAAGACGTATCTTGGCAGTGTTTCTACCAGTTCTTTATTCATGCGTTGAATCACCTAGAGGCTGCCCGCCTGCTCGTACTGCCAAGCCACGAAAGCCCGTTTCTATCGGTTCAGCCAGTTTTGAATGAATGATTCGCAGTGGATTCGGGCATTCTGCTTTTCCCAATAAGTACAATATTCTAACAGAACAGGATCTAGGGAAACGCGCTGTGCTAGCAGTGACAGCGATGATTCATGCTGCAAACGCAGTCGGACGTCAGAGTTGCACCACCCTCGATCGTCTACCTTTCGCTCGGTTCGCCTGGCAGCGAACGTGCCGCTCGGCGATCGCTACCTACAGTCCTCCGAATTGTCGGATGGCTTCGTAGGCGACGGTGTTGACGGTGCTGGCGAGGTTTAAGCTGCGAACGAGGTCTGTCATGGGCAGCTTGAGTTTATTGGGGGGCAGTTCGTTCAGGATCGCTGACGGTAAGCCTCGTGATTCGCTGCCGAATAGCAGGATGTCGCCGCGCGTGAATTCGGCATCCCACACCAAGCGTGTGGCGGTTTTTGTCAGGTACCACACGTTGGCGTCCGGCAGTCGCTGTTGGATTTCGTTCCAGCTATCGACCGCTTCCCAGTCCAAGTGCTGCCAATAATCCATTCCTGCACGCTTCAGGTAACGATCGTCCAGCTTGTATCCCAACGGGCGAATTAGCCACAGCTTGGCTCCAATCGCCACGCACGTGCGTCCGATGTTTCCCGTGTTCTGAGGAATCTCGGGCTGGTGCAGAACGATGTTCAAAATAGGGGCGGACAAAGAAGAGCTCCAGTGTGGGGCGGTGGCGAAGAAACGTTTTTCTGAACCTCGTATTTGTGCGGCTAGGAACGAGCGAGACTTCTTGACGTAAACTAACGTTCCGTCAAAAGCCTCGCCTGCGGCAACGGGTTAAACATGCGACGCCGAGGCCGCCAGTGACTATGCTTCGGGCAGCAGGTCGAGCATTCGGCCAGGCGATCCCATGGTGTTATAGCCCGCATCCACGTGCATGATTTCGGCCGTCATTCCGTTGGACATCTCCGACAGCAAAAACGCGCCCGTTTTGCCGACTTCTTGATGAGTGATGTTGCGGCCCAGTGGCGCGATGTGGGCATACATCTCTTCCATTCCCTTGGAACCCACGGCTGAAGCCGCCAGCGTCTTCAGCGGGCCGGCACTGAGCGCGTTGACACGAATGCCTTTGGGGCCGAGGTCGTACGCGGCGTATCGGACCGAGGCTTCCAGTGCTGCTTTACAGACCCCCATCATGTTGTAGCCGGGCACAATTCGTTCGCCGCCGAAGTACGTCATCGCCAAAATGGATGACGGATCATTCATGATTCCTTGAGCCGCATTGGCAATGGCCAGCAAGCTGTAGGCACTGATCTCCATCGCCATTTTGAAACCTTCACGGCTGCACTGGACGGTCGGACACTTCAAGTCGTCGATCGATGCGAAGGCCATGGAGTGCAACACGAAATCGATTGTGCCGAACTCATCTTTGGCTTTGGCCATCACAGCAGCGATGTCGTCGTCGGACGTCGCGTTCATCGGCACTAAAAATTTGGCGTTGTCCCAGCCGTCAATGCACTTGAAGACTCGGCGGTGACTTTTCTTACGCTCGTCATCAGGGCGATCGGGCAGGTGAGTGAAGCCACACAGGCCGCCTTGCGTCATGATTTCCTGAGCAATGGCCCACGCGATCGAACGATCGTTGGCGACCCCCAGAATCAGCCCCTTTTTGCCTTCAAACAACCCCATCACAGTCTCCCGGTGTATTTGTTCTTGCCTCAATCCCGGCCACCCGCTGTTCAGGCTAACGTCTCGGGACAGTCTTCGGGCAGGATTGTAAGCAGACAAAACGCGACATCACACCGCACAGCCAAGCCGATTTGAAAACGGCACAGGGAAGGGCGGGCCGCGAGCGATCGTTCGTGATTTGCTGATCTCAAGCAAAGATGTCCGTCACCGCTTTTCCGGTTCCGTCTTTGGTGGCAAAGAACGGTCGTTGTTCGACGTTGAAGGCTTGCTGGGGGCTGATGCCCATCGCGGTAAAGATCGTGGCGTGCAGGTCTTCGACAGAAACTGGGTTTTCGACGGCCAGCAGCGGGCGTTCGTCGGCCGTCTTGCCGTACAGGAACCTTTTTTTGACGCCGCCGCCAAACATCGCCACGCTGGTTCCGCCGGTGAAGTGGCGGTGCAGCCCATAGTGCTTCATCTCAGTCAGTTTTTCAGTTTTGGCCCGCGATTGATCTCGAGCGGTCGAACCCGGCACGCCTTCGATCATCATGTCGCGACTGAACTCGCTGGCGATGATCACCAGCGTGCGATCCAGCAGCCCGCGTTGTTCGAGGTCCAGAATCAGTTGAGCGATCGGGCGGTCGACTTCTTGCTTCAACGTCTTGACAGTTGTGTGTCCGTTTTCGTGAGTGTCCCAGTGGACGAAGGGAATATATTCGGTGGTGACTTCCACAAATCGAGCCCCCGATTCCACCAATCGCCGCGCCAGCAGGCAGCCTTGTCCGAACCGGCCCGTGTCGTAAAGTTCGCGAGACTCCTTTGGTTCCAGCGTCAGATCGAAAGCGTGTTTTTCTTTCGATTGCAACAACCGGTGAGCCGCGTCCATCGAACGCAGCATCGATTCCTGTTGATAGTCGCTGATCCAGTCGCGATTGGGATTCTGGTCGATCAGTTGGCGGTAATGTTGATAACGATTGGCAAACCGACCGGGTTCCATGCCTTTCGGCGGCTGTACAGAACGGACGGCGTCTTCTGGATACGGCAGGTTCATCGGGCCGAATTCGGTGCCGAAGAATCCCCCCGTCGTGAATGCCTTCAGTTCTTCTTTTTCGCCGACGCCTTCCAGTCGCTGGCCGATGTTGATGAAGGGCGGGACGACAGGATTCTTTGGCCCCAAGACTTTTGCCATCCACGCGCCGATGTGTGGTGCGGCCACGGTTAGCGGAGGCACGTAGCCGGTGTGCCAGTGATATTGATGGCGTGAGTGCAGGATGTCGCCGAGGTCTGGTTGCACGGCAGAACGAATCAGCGTGCCGCGGTCCATCACGCCAGCGATGTGCTCCATGCCTGCGGTTAGCTTGATGTTGTCCACGACCGTGTCGATGGCGGGAAACGTGCTGAGGATCTTGTCGACCTCCAGGCCTTCTTCGAACGGCAGATAGCGTTTGGGGTCGAACGTATCCGGCGCGGCCATGCCTCCGGCCAGCCAGATCAGGATGCACGAATCTGCCTTTGCAGCAGGGCTGACCACCGATTTCGAATCGGCCCACAAGCGCGGAGCTCCCGCTGCTAGGGCGGCTGTGGTTGCCATGCCCAGTTGTTTTAGAAGATCTCTGCGAGCGATGTTTTCTGCCAATGTCATGATGGTGCCTGCAGTGTTTGTGTTAACGAATCATTTGAAACTCTGGTTGCATACAGACCATCCACAACAGGTCTTCGACAACAATCGGGTCGCTGCTGTCCGCGATCATTGTTGCCAGCACAGTTCGCTCGGCGTTCGACGGTTCGCGTGAAAACGCATAGCGAAACAACCAGCTCACCAGTTCGTCGCCGGTCTTGCCTTGACTAACAAGCGTCTGAGCTCCCTTGTTCAGGTAGGCCGCCAAGACATCGCCGTTTGATAAATCAATCGCTTGCAAGGTTGTTAGTTCGGCGGGGCGAGTTGTGACGACCTGATCGCGATGCGGCCGACCTAGCGAACGCATCAGAAAATCGTTCTTCACCAAAGCTGCTCGCACGGGAGGCGATGGACCGTCTGATTCTGCTTTCGCCGTGTGGTCTAGGATGTTGCCCCATGGATCCTCGCCATGTGGCTT
This sequence comes from Fuerstiella sp., assembly GCA_041688835.1. Taxonomy (GTDB): domain Bacteria; phylum Planctomycetota; class Planctomycetia; order Planctomycetales; family Planctomycetaceae; genus Fuerstiella. The sequence continues at coordinate 4,921 of JBDNHJ010000174.1, read as the reverse complement.
GAGTTCCGCTGCGGCATTCCAGTTGCCTTTGGGGGGCCGCGCTTCCCACGTTTGATCGCTGACGATCAGGCGTTGTTGGTCGCCATCCCACAGCACAATCTGGCAAACGAAACCGGCAGCACCGCCAAACATTTCTGCTTGTACGTCGATACTGTTGCCGCCTTCCTGTAGCTCGTGGGTGATGTCAAGATAGACGGGCTGTTGCCAGTTATCGGAGACTGCGACCTGCCTGCCATTGATGTTCATCGTGAACGCGTTGTCGCATGTGGCCAGCAGTTTTGCGGCGCGGGGTAGGACGTCCAGTTCGAATGTCTTTCGCAGTTGTGATTTCTTGCCCACTTCGCCCTGATGCCAGATCCACTGCGCTGTAATCGGTAGGGGCTCCAGCGCTTCCAGTTCAGTCATCGGGCTGGGAGTCTCAGATTTGACGGATCGATCGACATCCGCTTCTGCGCGGCCGGGGTTCGTGGTGGTGATTTGCCAGATGGAATCCAGCAATTGTTCGGCGGTCATTCGCTTCGCAATCGGGCCAGCGTAGACGTAATCTTCACCGAGTTCCTCGGTTAGAATGACGCTTTGAGACTGATACGCCTGCGATGTCATGACAAATCGCATGAACGTTTTTAGGTCATAGTTGTCGTCAGCAAACCGCACCGCTAGGTAATCCAGTAGATCTGCGCTCCACGGTTGCGTGTGCATGGCATCGACTGGATGAACAATGCCGCGTCCCATCAGCCGTTCCCAGATTCGATTGACGACTGTGCGCGTGAAGCGGCCGTTTTCCGGATGCGTCATGAGTGCGGCCAGCTGCTTGAGTCGTTCCGGTTTCGTAGCCGCCGCATCGACGTCGCCTAGTTCGGGAAAGATCCATTTGGCCGTGGCCATCTGTCCGGTGGGCTTGTCACAGCGATTCAGTTCCAACGGTGTTTCCGCGTAAATCGCCGCTAGGTTGTAGGCTTCGGAAAGCGTCCAGCGGTCGATGAAACTATCGTGGCAGCTGGCACACTTCATGTTGATGCCCAGAAAGACCTGAGAGATGTTTTGGGCGAACTGAATCTCAGTCGTCTGGCTGGAGTTCACGGTTCCGCGCCACTTGATGCCGTCGATGAATCCCGCCGATTCTGCGCTCGGCGCGATGAGTTCACGGACGAATTCGTCGTACGGTTTGTTGTCTCGCAGCGCTGCATACAACCATGGAGTGATTTGTTTTCGCCCGCCCGTGATGAAGCCGGTGCCGGTATAATCGTTACGCAGAAGATCGTTCCATGTTGTCAACCAGTGGTCTGCATACGCGACGTCGTTGCCTAGCAAGTGCTCGATTTGTTTCTCGCGTTTCTCGTCAACCGAATCTGTTAGGAATGCCTCCAGTTCTTCAGGCGTGGGCAGCAGGCCGATCGCATCCAGCGTGGCGCGGCGCAGAAAGTTTGCATCATTGATGACCGGCGGCGGTAACTGGTCACGTTGCGTTAGATCAAAGTCTAGCAGGCGGTCAATCGGATGGTTGCGTCCGTGATGCGCCGGGGGCAGGGCGACAGCTCGCGGTTTTAGCGGTGGTTCCCAAGCGGACTTCCCCAGCGTGATCTCCGCATCCCATGGCAGGCCTTCGTTGATCCACTGCTTGAGTGTTTCGATTTCAGCGGCAGAAACGCGCGGTCCCTTGGGCGGCATCCATTCGCCATCGTCGGTCGATTCCAGCACATCGATCAAGCGACTGTTGGCCGCGTCGCCAGAAACCACGACGACTCCGGATTCTGCTCCGGCCAATAATTCGACGCGGGTGTTCAGCGCCAGTCCGCCTTTTTTACTGAGGCCGGTGTGGCATTCGGCGCAGTGCTTTTTCAGCACGGGCATGACGTCGTGAGCGAAATCCACTGCGGCGAAAGCTGTCGGCAGCGCTGCCGTGAACGAAATTAGGAAAACGGCGTGTCGAAGAATCATGGAAAACCAACAGTGGAGGATTTGGTCGCTCATTTTGTACGTGTCGTCTGTCAGCCATCAGGTCGCCACGAATCGAGCGGAGAAATATTCACGTCTGCAGATAATAGCTGACGGCCAAACAGTGTAAATGGTATGGTTGATGGTGTGCAAACCCTTAACTCACTTCGCAGCAAAGAACGTGATGCCCGATAAGTTTCCCGAGAAAACGTGTTCCATCGACCGACTTGTAACCCATCCCAAACTGGTCGCGGCCACTTTAGATGGCTCGAAGACTCAGCAACGTCGAGCGGGCGTGTACGGCTATCCTGGTGAAACCTTTACGTTGGAAGGGATCGAATTTGAGATCACCGGCCTCCGCACGGAACGTTGGGGCGATATCACAGAAGAGAATGCTCAGCGAGAAGGTTACCCAAACCTTCAGATGTATCGCGCTCTGATTGAACGCATGCATCAGGGAATGGAATGGGACCAAAACCAGCCGGTCTGGGTCCATGACTTTAGAAAAATAAAGGTGTCAAGTACCGTATTGTGAGAACGGTTAGTTTGTTATTGTGTGAGTATTGTTTTTTGTTGAATTTCGAGAGTTCTGAGCCGCAAATTGGGGACAGTTATGGGGCGAGCACCGCGTGCGGATGAAGCTGGCGGGATTTACCACGCGCTGAACCGGGGGAACGCCCGGCAGCCGATCTTTTTTACGTTGTTTGCCGATATATCGAACGGAATGCCGTGTCAGCCAACGTCGTCAAGAAAGCTCAGGACTACCGCTGGGGCAGCCTTTACAACTGGCTGGGCGGTGACACAGCGATCGAACTGGCACCGTGGTCACTGCGTCGGCTGCCTCACTGGGCGAACCGCGTTAATCAGGCCATGACCAAGAAAGAGCAGGAAGCATTCACCAGAAGTATCAATCGCGGTGTCCCTTTTGGCAGCCAACAATGGACAAACGAAACAGTCAAACAACTGGGGCTTGAGTCGACAATTCGACCGCGAGGACGGCCACGAAAACTACCTGAATAACCAAAACGGTACTTGACACCTTTATTTCACTCACCCTTTATTTCACGACACCTTTATTTCACGACACCTTTATTTCACGGAAAGACTCCGAGACCGCAGCCGCATCTTCGGCACGGTCTTCGCAACAAAGCGATCGGAGATTGATCGGGGGGGGCAGATGTCCGTGGCGTCAAGAAACTCGGCAACCTGAACGGCTGCAGCGGTTGACGTGCACAAAACTTCTGCCCACTAGGCCGTTGTTTTTGGTCGCAAACCAATTTACAATACAGCTTCTTGTTTTTTAGCGTCAAGCGCCTCCCCGCCGTGGGATGGCTGTGGCGAAAAGTATGAAAATCTATTCTTACGTGGGCAAGAGTAATGGAGGAGGAAACCGCAAAACGAACTCCCGAGCTAAGGACGGGACGATTCAAGAAGGTGAAAAATTGGTTCCACTCTTTCGCCGACAAGAATGAACTGGATAGCAAGGAAGATCAGATCGAAGCGCTCTTGCCTGTCGCAGACTTGGAAACCTACCAACGCTACGCTGGCGGTTTCAGCACAATCATCGAAGCAGACGTCACGTGCGTTGCTGTAACTGGTCCCTACGGTGCGGGCAAGACGAGCCTCATCAATGCTTTCTGCGATCATTACTCCGAGCTGAAATTCATCCGAATCTCTCTGGCGACCTTCGAGGGCGACGACAAAGATACGCTCACATCGGACAGAATTGAAAAAAGCATTCTCCAGCAGCTCATTTACAGCGCGGGCAGAAAGCAGCTGGAATATTCACGGTTCAAGAAGATACGGAAGCCGACTTGGTTGTGGGCAAAGGCGTTCCTCCTGAGTGTCTTCGCAATCGTGACAGGAGCGGCGATCAAGTATTGGGACAAGCTTGAGAAATTCGTGGCTGAGGCGGATCGCTCGCAGGAGTATGCGCTGGCAGCAACTGGCGGACTGCTTTGGCTGGCCCTTTTTGTCGCTATCCTCCACGGAATCCTCAAGGCAAGTGCGGGACTCTCGATCAAGAAGCTCTCTCTCAAGAACGCCGAGATCGAGACGGAGGACAAATCCAAGGAGTCTGTTTTTAACAAACACTTGGACGAGATCGTCTACTTCTTCCAAGAAACGCCTTGCGACATCGTTGTCATCGAGGATCTGGACCGATTCGGGAAGACCGAGATTTTCACGAAAATTCGCGAGATCAATCAGCTCATCAATGCCAATCCGGACGTGAGGCGGCGCAAGAAGAAGCCAATCGTCTTCCTTTTTGCGATCCGAGACGATCTGTTCAAGGGAAAGGATCGAACCAAGTTCTTCGACCTACTCATCCCCGTCATCCCTTTCGTCAGCGCAGGAAACGCTTACGACGTTCTCTACAACAAACTGGAGAAGGCAGGACTGAGGGACGGGCTGCAAGACAAGTTTCTTCGTCAGGTCACGGTCTACGTAACGGACAACCGTCACTTGGTGAACATCGTGAACGAGTACTCCCTGTATCGCAGAACCCTTTCTGATTCCAATCTCGATCCGAACAAGCTGTTCGCGATCATCCTGTACAAGGTGTTTTTTCCGAGCGATTTCGGAAAACTTCACATGACTCAGGGAGTACTTGCGACCCTCGTCGGAGAGCTCCAGCAAAGGAGGCGGGAGAGGCGAGAGCAACTCAGCCACGAGCTGAAGCAGATAAACAAGGGGGAGAAGCAGGCCCGGGAAGGGCGAGTTCATTCCCGGGAAGCCTTAGTCTGCGCGTATGTCGGAGTCATGCAGCGGCGGCACCACGGGCAGATACAGTATGTTTACCCCGCAGGAGGACAAAAAACAAGTCTCTACGGCGACGCTGAATCAATCCTGTCAGTGAGCGCTTAAAACCAGCCATTGATGTGCGGGTTAAAACCGGCCACTGAGGGGTTGGGTATGTTGATCAATTTCGGCACGCGAAGTGTCGGGGGAGGTCCGCATGTCGAACCAGCTGTCAATGGCGACTCAT
>JBDNHJ010000173.1:0-47080 GCA_041688835.1 Fuerstiella sp. | reverse complement strand
TGGGTCACGCAGCATCTCGGGCAAACCTTCCTCTCCAAACGCCGACTCGCGCTTCAGAATTAGCGCAACACTTCTCATGTGAATGACAGCGGATGGCAATGCCAAATTTTCAACAGCCCACCGCAGCCCCGCTCGGCGCAGGTCTCCTGACCTCGCCGGATGAGCTGACCGCAGGTCTCCGTGGCGTTCGGACGTTGTGGTGAACGGGGACGGGGACGGGGGGCACGGTGGAGACCTGCGGTCAATCGTGTGCGGGGTCAGGAGACCCGCGCATAGCGCGAGAAACGAAACTTAAAACGCTTCTGAATCTGGCGATCGTTCCCTTCGGACACTTTCACAGGAAAAATTCTGTTTAACCTCCGTGAAACACCCAGACGTAATTTCCATTTCGTGTTTCCTAGACTGACAATAGACAGACTCTTCGCTCTGCAAAATGACGGACAATCTTTCATCGCCATTCGCAGGCACTGATCATATGTACAGTGCTTTTCGATTCACACTCAGCGGGTTCAATTATGCTTCGACGTCTTTGGCTAAAGTCACTTCGTTCTTCACTCCTGACTTCTCGTCGCCGTCGCGGACGCGTGGATGTCCAGTCTCAGCGGATCGAGAAGCTCGAAGACCGCGCGTTGCTGGCCGCTCAGGTTGTCGGCCCGACTGCGGGAACATTGAGTCAAGACATTGTTCCGGGCAGTGCCGTCAGCATTGGCGTGCAGTATTCAACGACTGACGATGCGGGAGATCCGGCGCAGATTCAAGCGAACACCTTTGGTGTGCGTCTGCATTACGACTCCAGTGTTCTGACCTTCGACGACGCCACCAACGTTTTCACCACGGGGCAGATTTCCGCACCCGCCGATCAGGCCGAAGGATCTGTGGCGGGCGATGACGATGACGACGCCGACACCGACCGCTACATCATCGCTTCGTGGGCAGACATCGTCGGTGGTAACTGGCCCGGCGTCGCAAACGCTCAGCCGCTGGATGTGTTCTCGGCCAACTTCACAACCATGGCGGGCTTTACCGGTTCCTCGCTGCTAAACTTCACCCGGACAGCTGCACCGTTGAATCTGGTGGACTTCACTCCAACCAGCGCCACTGTCAACCAGTTCGTCATCCCGAACGTTTCCATTGCTAACGCGACCGACGTGACGGAAGGCGGCGATTCCGTGTTCGCTGTCACGCTTGATCAGACTCCGAGTGGCACTGTCACGATTGAGTATTCCACCGCAGACGGCACAGCCACGGTGGCGGACAGCGACTACACCGCTGCGGTCGCTCAGACGCTGACGTTCACACCGACCGGGCCGCTGACGCAGAATATCACGGTTTCGACAACCGCCGACGGCAACGTCGAACTGGACGAAACAGTGATTGTTAATCTGTCAACACCGGTGAACGCTGTGATTACTACGGGACAGGGAACTGGCACGATACTGAACGACGACAGCCCGACTGTGTCGATCGCGGATTCTGCAGGCGTCGCAGAAGGCAGCGCTGCTGTCTTTGCTGTTTCGATTGACCAGACACCGCTGGCTGGAGATGTCACGGTCACTGTTTCGACGGTGGACGGGACGGCCACGGCTGGCAGCGACTACGCTGCTGTCGCGTCGCAGGTGATCACGTTCACCATGGGCACAACCGTGCTGACGCAGAATGTTAGCGTGACAGCCACGGACGACGCATTGTCGGAAGACGATGAAACATTCATGCTGACAATTGATTCAGTGACTGGCGGCGTAGCCACCGGTGCCGCTTCCGCGACGATTCTTGCCAACGACGATCCGAACATTTCCATCGCCGACGCCGGTGATGTCGCTGAAGGCACGGATTCGGTCTTCACCGTCACACTGGACCAAGCACCGGCCCGCACTTTGGCGGTCGATTTCGTTGTCACCAACGGCACAGCGGAAGACGGAACCGACCTGACGGCGACAACTGACACGCTGACATTCTTTGTCGGTGGAGCACTCACCCAAAACATCACGGTCCCAACGCTCAACGACACTCTGGTGGAAGTCACTGAAAATTTCACGGTCGATCTGAGCAATGCCACCAACGGCACGATCACCACGGCTCAGGCAACCGGACAAATCACGAGCGACGATATTCCGACCGTTACGATTGCTGATATCAGCGTTGCGGAAGGCACCGACGCCGTCTTCGCAGTCACGCTCGACCAAGCTCCACTGGCGGACGTTACCGTCACGCTTTCCACGGCCGATGGCACCGCGATTGCCCCCGGTGACTACACGTCCGTTGCCGCCGGAGTGCTGACGTTCACTCCGAGCGGAGCACTCAGCCAAACAGTCACAGTGACGACGATCGACGATTCCGACTTCGAACTGTCGGAAGCATTCACACTGGTAGCCGACAGCGTCACCGGAGCCAACGCTCCAGTCGGTCCAGCCACAGCGACGCTGACCAACGACGACTTCCCCACGATCTCAATCAGCGATGCCGTGAGTGTTGCGGAAGGAACGGGGGCTGTCTTCACGGTCACACTGGATCAACTGCCGCTGGCTGGTGCTGACGTCACGATCGATGTTGTGAGCGTTGATGGTACGGCACTCGCCGGAACGGATTTCGAAGCGTTCACTCAGACGCTGACGTTCACATCCACCGGTTCTTTGACGCAAACCGTGACAGTCAATACCACGGACGACACCACGGTTGAAGGCGACAAAGCATTCACGTTGATGCTCAGCAATCCCGGCAACGCAACGATCACTGACGACACGGGCGACGGCACAATCACCAGTCCCGACGTGCCAGCCATTTCCGTCGACAGCCCAGTCAGTGTGGTTGAAGGGGTGGATGTGGTCTTCACTGTTACGCTCGACCAAGCACCGCTCACGGCGGTCACCGTTGATGTTGTCAGCACCGACGGCACCGCAATCGCTCCGGGCGACTACACTGCACAGGTCAGTCAAACACTGACCTTCAATCCCGGCGAATCTCTGACTCAGCAAATCACGATCACATCCATCGATGATTCTGCGATTGAAGGTGACGAAGCCTTCACGCTGGATCTTAGTAATCCGAGCGGTGCCACAATCGCGGTCGCACAAGGCTCGGCGACGCTGACCGACAACGACGTCCCAACGATTTCCATCGACGACGTCACTGTTGCCGAGGGCACCGCTGCTGTCTTCACCGTCACACTTGACGCGGCACCTACCACAGCGCTGACAGTGGACGTGTCCACGACGGACGGAACAGCCATTGCACCGGGAGACTACACCGCACTGGCAACACAAACGCTGACCTTCAATCCTGGCGAATCGCTGACGCAACAGGTCACAGTGACCACCATCGACGATGCGGACGTGGAAGGCGACGAATCGTTGACCGTCACACTTTCGAACGCGACGAACGTAACAGTCGGCGACGCCGAAGGGCAGGCGACTATTTCTGCCAATGACGGCGTGACCATCACGATCACCGACGTTGTGAGTGTTACGGAAGGACAGGCGGCTGTCTTTACCGTGACTTTGAGTGAAGCTCCGGCGGCCGGTGCGAATGTCACCGTTGATATCACTACGGTCAACGGAACGGCCACCGATGCAACCGACTATACTGCGGTCACTCAATCACTGACATTCACATCGACCGGAGCGTTGACACAGCAGATCACTGTCGCCACAGCCGGCAACACGACGATCGACGCAGACAGAGGATTCACGGTTGTTCTCAGCAACGCCGCCAACTCACTGATCACCGCCGGCGTCGGAACGGCAACCATTCAGAACGACGATCTGGTGTCTGTGAGCATCTCAGATTCGGCGGCAGTCACCGAAGGAGAAGACGCTGTCTTTATTGTGTCACTCAGCGAAGCACCAATCAGTCCGGTGACTGTCACGTTGTCAACTGCCACAGGAATGGCGGCAGCTCCCGCAGACTTCACGGCCGTCACCGATCTGGTGCTGACATTCAATCCGGGTGGAAGCCTGACACAGAATGTGACCGTCACCACCATCGATGACGCGACTGGAGAAGCGTCCGAAGATTTCTTTGTGAATATTTCAGCGGCCACCAACGCCAACATCGTGGACGATCAAGGCCGCGCGTTGATCAACGACAATGAATTCACGGCACAAACTGTTGCGGACGCTCCGCCTCGAATCGGCACGGATCTGCGACAAACGATCACGTGGGAGCCGGTGACCGGCGCTGTTCAGTACGAAGTCTGGACCGTTCGCGTGTTCCCTGCGGTTTCCCGAGTCTTCCAAGCTGACGGAATTGTTACGACCAATTCGTTCACGCCTCCGGAAGATTTGACGGCGGGCATGTATCGATTTTGGGTGCGTTCTTACGGAGCCAACGGCGGGGCCGGGCCATGGTCCAATGGTGTGACTTACGAAGTGTTGCCAACCGTTGTGTCTCCGGTCGTTCCAACTTTCCAAGTTCGGCCGACGTTTACTTGGAACGCCATTCCCAACGCACCTAGTTACGAACTGTTTATACGGCATGCCGGCGGTAACTTGGTGATCGATGATCTTCAAGGCACCAGCTACACCCCGCCGCAGGATCTTCCGGAAGTCCAACGCTGGTGGATTCGTTCGTCCGATGCGATTTCGAATCGCGGGTACAGCGATGCGGCCGACGTCACTCGCCGGTCGCACGTGCAGACTCTGGCGTCAGGCAACATCACGTGGCAACCTGTGACCGGCGCGGGTCGCTATATTTTGCATGTGCTGAATACAGACACAAACACTGTGGTCGTTCGTGAAGATCAGTTGACGGGAACGTCCTTCAGTCCCACAGCACCACTTCCTGCCGGGAATTACACCGGTTGGGTCAAAGCGATTGATGGTGCCACGGATTTGTTTACAGACGGGCAATGGAGCAAGCCGACATTCGCCATCATTGCCAGTGACGGCAGTAACGTTCCGTTGGCTTCTCTGGCCGTGCAACTGACAGCCCCGTCGGGCACCGTGACGACTGCGACACCAAACTTTACGTGGAATACAGCCGCTGGCGCGTCTGAGTACCGCGTCCAAGTTCGCAACGCCGTCGGATCGGTCGTCATCGACACTCAGTTGGCGTCGAATGCGTTCACTCCGGTGACCGCGTTGGCCAACGCTGATTATCGAGCATGGGTGCGAGCCATCGGGAGCGACGGTCGCATCGGAGCGTGGAGTGCTGCAGTGACTTTTTCGGTGATCGTGCAGACGCCAGCGGTTGAGTCGGAATCATCTGCATTAATCGTCGTTTCAGCACTTGCGATCTCAGCGGAATCTTCGCAGACGAATCCCGTAGAAACGCCGCGACCGAAGCAGCAGGCAGAATTCGTTGCGACGGAATCGTGGGAGTCCAGCAAATCACCCGCCGGCAACGTGGATTCACAGGAAACGCTGGAAGCCAACCGGTCACTCGATGACTGGATGGCAGATCCTGCGAGTGTGGGAGAACTGATGTTGAGTTAGTTCTTACCTAACCGTAACAATCGGTGCGGTGGAGTATTCGGATGAGTCAATTGGCGGTTGCTGGGCGGTTGTTGCGGGCGACGGGGGATTTATGAGTTAGGTTCTGCGTGTCAGTTATTAAAATACACTTCAATGCCGATTGAGTGCGTTTGTATGGCGTGAGGACGATTTGCAGAGTCATTCTGTGAATCGTTCTGGCGGTCAGTGGTGCGGATCTTTTGTTGATTTCAGGATTGAAATCCGGGTTCCGCGTCCATGAAAAATTTCCACAACGATGGTCCAACTTCTCGCCGCATACCGAAGTCCGCGAAGAATCGCGCGATGTTGTATGAACGACTAGAAGACCGTGTGCTGTTTGATGCGGTCCCTGTCCCCAATGCGCCCGTTGATCCGGATGCAGTGGAAGATCCGTCACTCGATCAAGCCCACGCGCAGCGCTTTGACACGTCGCTATACGCGGACGATGTGAAAGTCGTTTCCGATGCTTCGTTGATTGGGCGTGATGGCGCGGCGGCCTCTGCTGTCGCGGAAGTTTCGCGCGAACTGGTCATTGTCGATACGTCCGTTGAAAACTATCAGCAACTGGTCGACGATCTGCTGGGCGAAAACCATGCGTCGCGCGATATTCAGGTCGTCACGATTGATGGAACTCAGGACGGGATCGAACAGATCAGTGCGGTGCTGGCGCGGTACAGCGACCTGGACGCTTTGCATATTGTTTCGCACGGTGACGATTCCGGAATTCAGCTGGGTGATGTCTGGTTGACTCACGATAATCTGGGTGGATACGCGGCTGAGATTGCGCAATGGGGCAACGCGTTTTCCGTGGATGCGGATCTGCTGTTGTTGGGCTGTGATCTGGCTTCGTCTGCGGACGGGCGCGAACTGCTGCAGTCGATATCGATACTCACCGGCACAGATGTGGCGGCCAGTACTGACCAGACCGGCCACGCGGCGCGCGGTGGCAATTGGGATTTGGAATATATTCTGGGGCAGATGGAAACATCGATCGCGTTTAGTAGGCAACTGCAATCTGATTGGAAAGGGTTGCTGGCTCCAGGGCCGGATGTGAGCATTACAACTCCGAATTCCAACGCGCAGATTGGTGAAGATGTTCAGTTCACAGTCACCTTCGACAATACCGCCGCCGCAGGTTCCGGGGATACAGGTTTCGGTCCATTCATTGATCTGTTGTTTCCGGTGAACGGTGCGGATGGAGCATCCGGAACCGATGTTGCCGACGGGCTGGACTTTCAGAACGCCACGTATCTTGGCCAAACAGTCAACGCGATGGAATTGACGTTTATTGATGTGGATGGAGCCGCCAACGATAACGGAACGCCCGGCGATCTGTCGGATGATTTCGGCTCCGCCACGTTGGGATATGTGTCTCATCCGTTTTTGAATGAGGTTGCGAACGAGCTGCAGTTTGTTTCGTTTGGCGGCGCGATTGACGGCGGGATTCTAGGCGTGGGGGTCGCAGGTCAAAGCACGTCGATCGATTTGTTTGCCACCAGCGGAGTGCTCGATGCCGCGACACTGCAATCGGCGCTGGAAAGCCTGAGCACAGTGGGTGTGGGCAACGTTACGGTCAGCGGTGATACGACGGACGGTTTCTTGGTGGAATTCGTCGGTGCTCTGGCGCAGACGAATGTCGCTGCGATTTCACTGGATAACTCACTGCTGGAAAACGGTGGCTTGCCCACGAATCCGCATGGTTCGTTTGCAGCCACGACCATCACCAATGGTGACGCAGACGTTCAGGCCAAGAAGATCTTTGGCCGTCCGGGCGATAAGCTGGTGGTGCTGGAACTGCCGTTTGGTTCGGTGACTCCGGAACAACCGGAAATTGCTGTGAGAGTCAATGCGACGATGTCGAATCTGGCGGATTTGTACGATCCTGCACGACCGGAAACGGAACTGACCGTGACCGCTCGATCGGGCTTCCGATTCGGAACCGATGCGGTGGACAACGGTGATGTTGACCCGCCACTGCTGAGCGACATTCAGGATGATCCTTACAGTTGGGTCCGGTCCTCGTCCATTCGTCCTTCGTTAATCACCGTGGAGACGGATATCAGTGACCCTGAATCCGAAACCGCAACCGGGCCCAATTATCCTCGCACGTTTCATGTTCGCGTCGACATTCCTGATGGTCAGACGATTGAAGATTTGGACATCAGTGATCTGCTGCCGAACAACATTGTGTTTCTGTCGTTGGAGAACATCACCCGCAGCGATGGCACGACAAACTTCACCACCAACGTGCCCACCGGAACCAATGTTCTGGGCAATCCCACCAACAACACAGCTTTCGCGGGTTCGAATGGACTGCCTGCTGTGGACATCACGGGGGCGCGAGCTGGTCAATCGTTGATTGTGACGGCGGACAGTGTGACCGGCGGTCCCGGTAACGACATTACGATTTCGTTTCGAGCGTACGTCACCGAATTCGCAGCGGATTCATCTGGCAATCCGACCGCAGGATCGGTGATTCCCGTCAACGGAGAAGACGATCTGGGCGGTTCGATCGCGCAGCACACGGCAACGGCTGTTGGCAACTGGGTTGCCAATGATGCGCGCGATGTTGGTCCGAATTCGATCGACAATGCGACCGCGACACCTCACACGTCTGCAACCGATGCGAAGTCGATCGCGGTGCAAAAATCCGTGCGAGACACGAACTCGGGCAACCAGTTTACGGCACCGGGAAACATTTTGGAATACACGCTGTCGTTTCAGATTTCGGACTATTTTACGTTCGGTGATCTGATACTGACGGATACGTTCGGTGATGGTCAGAGGTTTTACCACGCGGCTGGATTCGAACCCACGTTCACTTTGTCAGACTTCGCCAACAGCTATGTGAATGAACTGTTTAACGTTCACGTGGGAGCGGAAACCAACGCGACCACGCAAGCGGCAACTGACAATTTCATCGTCGATCAATCTCAGGTTGACAACACGGACAATGCCACGGAACTCGGCAACGGCACTTACATTGGTGGAACCGTGGATCCGACCGATGGAACGACGACCATCACGATTGAACTTTCGGAACGACTGCGGCAGTTGGGCGAAGATGGAGTTCTGCAGGGTGGCCATTCGCTGGATGGCGATACGGAATTGTCCGGCAACAATGCTGGCCCGGCCATCGGCACCATCACGTTTTATACGATCGTGCAGCAGGATTTTAGTGATGACTTTCCATCGAGCGACCGCAGTGTTGACCATGAAGATGTGCTGACGAACGTGGTTGCAATCACGGGCAGTGTTCGCGAAAACGCGGAAGACGGTGACATCAACAATACGATTGGCACGGAAACCGACAACAGTGCGTCCACGATTGGCGTCGAGTTCGGGACACTGACCAAGAGCATTTATGCGATCAACGGCAACACGACACTGCCAGCAGATCTGGAGCTTCAGCCCGGAGATACGATTACTTATCGGTTGAATTACACGCTGCCGAATTCGGACTTTGAAAACTTGACGCTGACCGACTTCCTTCCGCTTCCAGCGTTGGTGGTCGATGATTTTGATGACGACGATGTCACAGGTGACGCTTGGGCATTCGATTCTAATGGCGTGTTCGATGCGACACCGGGGCTGGTGGAACTCGGGCCGAATGATACGTTCTTCAGTTCAGTTCCGGGCCGCTCTGACTTTTTCGGAGCCGCAAACATCGAAGTTGATGCGGCAGCAAACAGTTTAAGGTTCAATTTCGGGACGTACGATGACCCGACTAGCCAGTCGACTCGGATTGACCTGTTGTTTACGGTGACGGTGCAAGACGACCCGTTTGCCGATGGACTGTATCTGACAAACATCGCACGAGCCGAATACGGTGCGACGAATCAGACGACGGAACCAGCGGATGCGGTGGTGCAGATTCAGCTGAGTCAACCGACGCTGAACATCAAAAAGGGCGTGGTCGCCACGGATGATGCGAGCGTTGTGTTGAGTCCTGTGGGTCCGAATGTTGGCAACGAATTTCAGCAACTGACTTACACGGGCAGCAACACGAACGCGACTTTCCGGCTAACATTTGACGGCCAGACAACCGGCGATCTGTTCGTAACGGCCACGGCGGCGTCTGTGCAGGCCGCATTGCGCAGTCTGTCGACGATTGGCAACAGTGATGTGGTCGTGACTGGCAATCGGCTGCACTCTGGCGGTTTGGACATTGAATTTACGGGAGCACTAGCGGGAACCGACGTGGCGCAACTGGTGGCGTCGACGAGCGACGTGTCTGGAATCATCCCCGTCAGCGTTTCGACTCTATTGACTGGCGGCGATCCGATTGTCATCAACGGCGTGGGCGCGGCGACTCCATTTTCTGGGCGAATCACATCGTCGGCGTTGGCTGCACAGGCGATTGATCTGGATCTGACCGATCCGACAGCGGGGCTGGAGTCTGGCGACACAGTCCGCTTTATGATTGTTGTGGAGAACACCGGCAGCGGAAAAAACGGTGCGTTCGATGTGCAGGTGCGGGATCAATTGCCACCGGAATTCGAGTACATCGCGGGTTCGCTGAGTGTCGTCGATGGCACGGGCGCAGCGTTGGCATTCACCACCGTGGGGACTCATCCGAATCACGCTTTGTTCGGCAGTGGGATCGTGTTGAATGATCCGGGAGCAACGCCGGATGCGGGCGGCGGGACGGATTCTGCGGCGATCGATCGCTATCACGCGTACAGTGGTCGCAACATCGCGATCATCACCTATGACGCGCAGTTGATTGATTCTGCGGCCTTTCAGAATGACAACGTCGAACGTGCGGAAACGATCACCAATCAAGCGGTGTTAGTCAACTATGCAGGCCGTGAAGGCGCGGACGATCACACGCCGTTCCGCAACGAAGTGCAAACCATCACAGCGGCTGAATCACCCATCGGCGGTACTTACACGTTGACGTTCGCAGGACAAACGACAAACGCAATCGCATACGACGCTGATCGCAATGCGGTCAAGGCCGCTTTGGCCGCACTCAGCACGATTGGCGCGGGGAACGTGCGCGTGTCGGGTGAGAGCTTAGTGGAAGGACCGCTGGCGATTACGTTTATCGGCGACCTGAGCGACACCAATGTGTCTGAAATTACGATCGATCAGACGGGTTTGAGTCGACTGAACGTCACTCGTGAAATCAACGGCAACACCAACGAAATTCAGACTGTGGAAACCGTGGGCAATGTTGCCGGTGGTTATTTTACTCTGGCGATCAACGGCGAAACAACGTCCGCCATCGGCTTCAACGCCACCGCTGCGACTGTCCAGGCTGCGTTAGAAAGCTTGTCGAGCATTGGTGCCGGAAACGTGAACGTGACGGGCGTGGATCTGCCCAGCGGCACGATGTCGATCGAATTTGTCGGTAGCTTGGCGGCCCAAGATGTCGACCAGATATCGTTTGATGACTCCACGTTGCTAGGTGGCGGCGGCCTGACGTCTGCGACTCAGACCCCCGGATCGAGCAATGAGTTTCAAACACTGGATACCGCCGGCGCAGTGACGGGGGGTACATTCACACTGACATTCAACGGCCAGACGACGTCTGCCTTGAACCACAATGCGACACGCGGCCAGATTGAAACGGCTCTCGAAGGGCTCAGCAACATCGGAGCCGGAAACGTGAATGTCACGGGCGGTGCGTTGCCGGGTAGCCCGGTTGTCGTGGAGTTTTTGGGGGTTCTGGCGAACACGGATGTATCGCGGCTGATTGTGGATGGCACCGCGTTGACGACGAGTGACCTGTTGAGTCTGGCAACGACAACGGAAGGCTCGTTTAACGAAACACAGCGACTGATCAGCAGCGGAACGTTGACGGCGGGCGACTTTACGCTGACGTTCGATGGCGAAACGACCGCACCGATTGTCTTCGATGCAGATGCGGCCACGATTCAGGCAGCCTTGGAACAGTTGAACACGGTGCCTGCGGGCAGCGTGATCGTCAGCGGACTACTGGCCAGTGGGATCGAAGTGAACTTCACAGGAGCACTCACGCAACAAAACGTGTCGCAACTGGTGGTGGACGCCGGCGGTTTGACGGGCGGCAGCGTTGTGGCTGCGACGTTGAAGCAGGGATCGGCCCAAGATCCGCGTGACGACGCGTCGATCGTGATTCGAGATGGTTCGTTGACGAAGTCGATCGTCAGTACGTCGGAAGCTCACACCGGTGTTGTGGACGGTATTGAACGCGTCACCATTGGCGAAATTGTGCGATATCGCATCCAAGTCGAACTGCCTGGTGGAACTCATACGGACCTGCGTGTGTTTGACAATTTGCCGAGCGGATTGGCATTCATTGATGACGGCACGGCGACGCTCTCGTTCGTTTCCGATGTTGTCGGAAGTCTCACTTCGACGATCGGAGCCGGCACTTTGCCGGACAACGCGGTGTCACGCAGCAGTACGAATAATCGAGACGACTATACCAACGGCCAAGACGTGTGGTTCAGTCTGGGCGACATTGTCAACACAGAAGCCGACACCAATGCGGAATACGCGGTTGTCGAATTCAACGCTGTGGTCATGAACAACACCAGCGCGAACGCCGGCAACAGTCGCCTGAACGACGCGGCACTGTACGTGGACGGAGTTCTGACGTACGACCTGCCAGATGCGGATCTCCCGCGAGTGAACATCGTGGAACCGAGGATTTCGACTCCAGCCAAGCAGGTCAAACTGGGTGCCGCAGCCTACGGCGAATCTGTGAGTGTCGATGCGGGCGACGTGGTCGACTTCCGCATATCGTACAGCAATGGCAATAGTGTCAATGACAGCGATGCGTTTGAAGTCCGTTTGTTAGATGCAGTGCCGGCAGACCTGTCGCTGGATGTGTCGACGATTCAGGTCTACGTCGACGGCGTGTTGCAGACGGCGGGTACTGGCTACACAGACAGTAGTAGCGCCGCGACAGATACGATTGATTTGATGATTGCCCGCATCAACAAAGGGCAGACGGTTGAAGTGCGCTACTCCGTGACTTTGGATATCGCGGTTTCTCCGAACGAGACGCTGATCAACACAGCGAATGTGACATGGACAAGTCTGCCGGGAGATTTCGGGACCGCGAATGGCTCTGGGGGAAATGCGACCGGCAGCGATCTGGCTTCACTCGATAATCTGAACACCAACGCATCCGGAACTGACGCCGGGACTGGCGTGACCTACACCAGCGATTCTGGCGACGCCTATGGAGAGCGCAACGGCAGCGCGCCCGGCGCGCACAACGATTATTCGCGATCAGACACCGCCAATATTGCTGTGACGGGCACCAAGAGTATTACAAAAACACTGGTTGCAACATCGATCGACGACAGTCTGACCAACGGTAACAACGTGCTGAACGAAGCGGTGATTGGTGAGATCGCGACGTACACCGTGACGGTCGAGTTTAACGAAGGCACGATGCCGAACGCTCAGATTATCGACGTACTAGATCCGGGCCTTGCGTTCGTGGGTGTGACCGCATCTTCCAGCAATGGAATCGGATTCACCGGGAGCAGTTTAAATACGCCGACCGTCAGCAGCAACGGGCGGACGATCACATGGAACCTGGGCACCGTGACGGACAGCGTTCCGGGCGATGTGAATACCGTGGGCGACACGGATGGTTCGATCACCATCACCTATCAGGCGATCGTCACCAATGTGATTGGCAATCAGGCAACGAACACTCTGAATAACAACGTGACGTTTCGGTACGACGATGATCCGGCGACAGCTCCGAATCCGCGGCATGCAATTTCCACATCAGCCGCGAACCTGAACATCATTGAACCGTCGATTGCCGTCACAAAAACCGTGGCACTCGATACCGATGGCGACACCGCCTACGATGACGGAAAACTGGGCGACGCGGGCGATGGAATTCAATACACGATTACGCTCCGCAATGTCAGCGGCGTGGACGCCTTCGACATCGACTTCAGCGACGCTCTGCCAACCGTGGGTGGCGGCAGTTCCGCCATTCTGGGAGCCACGCTGTCTGCGTTTTCCGACACCGCCACCTCTGGCACATTGAACGCGGTCAACTTTGAACTCATCGGCGACGATGCGACCGGCTATACGCTTCGCAAGGTGGCTGCGGCCGATATCGATATGCTGGCGTCACAGGTTGACGGCAGCAACGATCCACGCGTGATCACGTTCACGATCCAAGGCACGATCGCCAGCAGCGTGATTCCTAACCAGGGGATTACCAACACCGCCACCGTGGATTGGACCAGCATCAATGGCACAATCGCGAATCCATCGATTCACACCTCGGACGACACCGAACGCACAGGAGCCAACGGCGCGGGCGGGGGGAATCTGAACAACTATGAAGCTTCCGCCAGCGATACATTTGCCATCAGCCCACCCGGTTTCACCAAGCACCTGATCAGCACCGACCAAACCGAAACCAGCGGCAACAACGTGACAATCGGCGAAGTGGTGACCTATGCCTTGAGGGTATCTTTACCAGAAGGCGTTTCTCCTGATGCCAGCGTGGTTGATATTTTGCCACCGGGTCTAAACTACGAATCGTTCGAACTCATCACCGACCCTACAGATTCCCGCGCCACCGGTCTGTTGACCGCCAGCTTTGCGGGCACGATTGCCGGTGGAGTTCCCACAGTCAGCGGTGGAGTGGCTTCGGGCGACGACGTGACGTTTACTTTCGGTCGGATTGAAGTCACGGTTGACAACAATCAGGGCAACAATGCGTTTCTGATTCTGGTGAACGCTCGCGTCAGCGATGTGGCTTCGAACACCGGTTACGACGGCAATCAAACAATGCTGACCAACGACGCGACGATCGACTTCGCCACTGATTCGACAGGTCTGCAAAATGTGGACAGCACAATCGATGTTGTTGTCGTGGAACCGTCGCTGGAAATTACGAAAGAGTTCGGGCCAACCATCAACACAGACCTCGCCGACAGTGGTGACACGGTCACGATCAATCTGACAGTCAACAACGTCGACGGGGAATCCACGGCGTACGACGTTACGATTCAAGACACTCTGAATCCGCTGCATTACGATCTCAGCAGTGTGAATCTGGGCGTCGCGGGCGTGAATTACCCCGCCGATTTCACGGTGAGTTTCGACAACATCAGCGGGCTGCTGACCTACAGCGGGGGCGACATTGCCGTCGGAGCCAGCGTGACGTTTAGTGTGACCGTTGACTTGCTGGAAACCGTGACACCCAACCAAACGCTGATCAACACCGCGACGATTTCAGCTTCGTCGACGCTGGAAGGCACCGTGGCCGGAGAACGCAACGATCCCGATGCTGATAATGATGGCAGCGATACGGCCATCGATACGGTTCGCATTCGCCGCAACAGCTTGGCAGGATTTGTCTGGGACGACACTAACAACGACGGCATTAAGCAGGCGGGCGAAAGCGGAATTGGTGGAGTCACCGTGCGACTGACGGGCACCGATCATCATGGCAATACGATCACGCCGATCGACGTGACTTCCCATGCCACCACTGGAGCCTACCTGTTCGATAATCTGCGTCCCGGAACTTACAGCATTCAGCAAGACCCCCCGAACGCCGGGGGCACCACCATTCCGGCTGGTTTTCTGGATGTTCGAGATACAGTGGGGAGTCCCGGTGGAGACACCACGGTGAACGATCGTTTTCAGAATATCAGTCTACCGACTGGTACGGAAACGTTCGGGAGCAACAATAATTTCGGTGAGATTCAGGAATCTTCCTTGGCCGGTGTCGTCTATCACGACGCCAACAACGACGGTGTTCGAGATGGCGGTGAAGCGGGTCTGAACGGCGTGGTTGTGCGACTGACCGGCCGGAACGATCTCAATCAGGACGTCACTTCGTTTCGCAATACTGCGGGCGGCGGACTGTACACCTTCGAAGGTCTGCGACCCAGCGATGGCAATGGCTATACGATCACGCAGATCACCGAACCCGCTGGATACTTCGACGGCAAAGACACGGACGGCTCACTGGCCAACGGTGACACAGCGACCAACAATCAGATTAGCAGTGTCGACGTTGTGCCAAGTGTGGACGGAACGGCGTATCACTTTGGTGAAGTGTTGCCATCGACGTTGTCCGGATACGTCTATCATGACAGCGACAACGATGGTGTTCGCAGTGATGAACCGGCGACCAGCGGCATTCAAAATTCCCGCGTCACGTTGACCGGCCGAGACGACCTTGGCAACATTGTCGACACCTTCATCGATACGAATACCAGCGGATACTTCGAATTCACAAACCTGCGTCCATCCGACGGCAGTGGGTATACGCTGACACAAACGATCGTGCCGGCCGCTTACATCGACGGTCGAGACACCGTCGGCACGCCGGGCGGTAACAGCACGGTGAACAACACGTTCAGCGGTATCAACGTGACCTCAGGCACGAATGGCACGGAAAACAACTTCGGCGAATTGCTGCCCGCCAGCCTGACAGGATTCGTCTTCAACGATCACGACAACGATGGCAACTTCGACACCGTCGATGGAGAAACGGGCATCGCAGGTGTCACCGTGCGGATTCAGGGAACGGATGATCTGGGCAATGGTGTGGACATTACGCGGAATACGACCGGCACAGGAGCCTACACGTTCAGCAACCTGCGTCCTGACAATGGCGACGATTACACGATTACCGAAACTCAACCCGCCGCGTACAACGACGGCGTCGACAGCGATGGTTCGCTGGCCAACGGCAGTGTGACCAATGACACCATCAGCAGCATCGAAATCACCAGCGGCGATGCGGGCACGGCTTACAACTTCGCAGAAGTCGGCGCGTCAATCAGCGGTATCGTTTACGTCGATGACAACCAAGACGGGGATCTGGATGCCGGCGAAGCGACGCGCTTGGGCGGTGTCAGCGTGGAATTGTTCGACATGACGAATCCGCTAAGTCCGGTTTCGCGGGGAACAACCACAACCGCGTCGAACGGCACGTATCGCTTCGATCACCTGCCTGCTGGCGACTATCGAGTCGTGGAAACTCAACCGGCCGGTTATGGCAACGGTTCGACAAATACGCTGAATCTCACACTGCCACTGACCGGTTCGACCGGTCACAACTTCGGCGAAGAACTGTATGATTTGGGAGACCGAATCTACTTCGATACCAACAATAATGGCGTTCAGGATAGCGGCGAAGAAGGCATTGCTGGCGTCGAAGTGACGTTGCAGTTTGCGGGACTCGACGGCATCTTTGGCAACAGTGACGATCCGGCAGCCGCCCAAGACACGACCGATGCCAACGGCAACTATGAATTCACAGAACTGTTTGTCGGTCGCTATACGGTCAGTGTCGACGGCACGGATCTTCCGATTGGCATGACGGGCACCGACGAAACGGACGACGGTGTATTTGGCCCGACTGCGATCGACGGAATCTCGCAGATCAGTATCGACGATGTGTCAGGTAATCGCAGCGACGTCGACTTCGGCTATGCGGGCAGCGGCAACATCGGCGACTTTGTGTTCCTTGATGTCGACAACGACGGTGTGCAAGACACAGGCGAACCGGGTCTGGCAAACGTCACTGTGAACTTGACGTTCGCCGGTGCGGATGGTGTGTTCGGCAACACGGATGATCTCACGCTGACGACAGCGACCAACGCCTTGGGAGCCTACACGTTCGCCAATCTTCCGGCCGGAGATTTCCGAATCGCGGTCGATACGGCAGACACGGATCTGCCGGGCAGCATCACGGCAGTCAGCGGCCCACAATCAATTTCGGGCACCGCCAATGTTAATCTGGCGACCGGTGCCACGAACAACAACGTCGATTTTGGGTTCGCGGGAACTCGTACCGTCGGTGATCGACTGTGGTTCGATGCTGACGGCGATGGAATTCAGGCTGTGACCAATGAACCGGGCTTTGCTGGCGTGGACGTCACCATGATCTTTGCGGGGTCGAATGGAATCTTCGGTGATGTCGATGACGCATCACTAACGACGACCACCGGTGCCGACGGAATCTACAGCTTCGCCAACTTGCCAAACGGAAGCTACCGCGTCAACGTCGACGCGACCGATCTGCCAGCCGGAATTTTTCAAACTTACGAACAGGACGGCACAGCGAACAACCAAGCGGAATTCACGATTGCCGACAGCGATCGAACGGACCTCGATTTTGGATTCCGCGACAACGCTTCAATCAGTGATCAGCTGTGGTACGACGTCGATGGAGACGGAACCTTCAACCAGTACGACAGCAACGGCGATGGAACGCTGGATACGAATGAACCGGGGTTAGCCGGTCTTTTGATCACAGCCGTTTCTGGCGGAACAGATGGACTGCTGTCCACAACCGCCGACAACTTCACGCTCACGACAACAACGCTTGCCGATGGGACGTATCGGTTCGACAACCTGCCTCAGGGCGAATATCTGGTCACCGTTGATTCCACCAACTTGCCAAACGGGACTGTCAGTACGCACGACAAGGACGACTTTGGGACTGCTGCGAACAACGGCGTGTCCACGGTCGCGCTGAGCGACGACGAAACAGACACCGCTGTCGACTTCGGCTATACGGGAACCGGCACAGTCGGCGACACCGTGTTCTACGACGAGAACAACGATGGCATTCAGAACAACGGCGAAGTCGGCATCCCCGGCGTGGCGGTTTCGATCGTCGTGGATGGCGGCAACAACGCCGACTTCACTTTGACCGCGTTCACAGACCAAGACGGCAAGTACAGCTTCACGAATATTCCGGAAGGCCAAGTCACAGTCAGCGTGACGCCACCCAGTGGTGCCAATCCAACAACGAATCATGATGCCACTGCGGGCGGCGACGATGTCCATACATTCAACTTGCCAGCGGCAGCGACCGATAACACCAGCGACTTCGGCTACCTCGGCACCGGCAGCATCGGCGACACGGTCTTCTTTGATGCCGACGCTGATGGCGTGCAGGACGACGGAAGCGGGACTGATCCGGCTGAACCCGGCTTGCCTAACATTCAGGTGCTCCTTGACATCGACTTCAACGGTGACGGCACTGTTGATCGCACGCTAACAACCACCACGGCCACAGACGGCACGTATGGTTTTGATCACCTGCCGGCTGGCAGCTACACCGTGCGAGTTGTGCAGCCGGTGGGCACGAATCCCACAGCTGATCGTGATGGAATCGGAGGTGCATCCGCTAACCAGTCATCGCTGAACTTAGCAGCTGGAGCGACCGTCACGGATCACGATTTCGGTTACACGGGTACCGGAGCGATCACGGACACGGTGTTCTTTGATATCGACAATGACGCGACAGAAGAAGTCGGCGGCGATGATCGTGGCCTGCCGGGTGTTGATGTGACGCTGGCGATCGACATCAACGGTGACGGCACGCCCGACTACACCACCAGCGTGCCGACAGATGCCAACGGCGACTTCACATTCACGAATCTGATTCCCGGTACGTACACAATCACCACCGATCCAGCGGACATGCCGCCCGGATTGGCCGCCAATCCCACGGTCGACAACGACGGAATCACAACGCCTCACGATGCTGACTACACCGTCACGGCTGGCAACACAACCACCGGCACCGGCTTCGGCTTCCACGCCACGCCGGATTACGACATCGTCAAAACAGGCAACGGAAACTTCACCAACGCCAGTCCGGGCGATACCGTCCAATACACAATCGTCGTCACCAACATCGGTGAACTCGACGGACGCAACGTCACCATCACCGACAACTTTCCGACAGGCGTGCTGAGTATCACCGCTGCCCCCGATGGCACGGTTGATGCGATCAACGGCACGATCGTCTGGAATCTGGCCGCTTTGGCACCCGCTGAACAGCAGATTCTGACCGTGACTGCGATTGTGATTGATCCAATTGCCGCTGGTATCAACGACTTCACCAACAGCGTGACGGTCGATGATGATCGCGACAACGGTGATGATCCAGATCTGACCAACAACGATTCATCGTACACCGCGACACTCGATGCTGTTCCGGATTACCGAATCACCAAATCCAACGGACCAACCCCCGGCACGCTCAGTCCTGGCGACAGCATCACCTACACAATTACCGTCACAAACGATGGCAACCAAGGTGGCACGAGGGTTGTGATCACCGATCGTTTTCCGGTAGGCGTGCTGCAGGTCACCAACGCTTTCGGCGGAACCGTCGATGCCCTCGCCGGCACGATCACGTGGAATGTTGGCGGTCTGGATGCAGGTGATACCGTTCTTCTGCAGCCCGAATTCAGCGTCGTCTCACCCGCCAATGCCGCTCAAACAACAGTCACCAACAACGCAGACGTGGACGACGACCGAAGCAATGGAGACGATCCCACACCGGGCAATAACACGTCCAGCGATACCGATCCGCTGTCCGCTGTGCCAGACTATCGCCTCACCAAAACACTCAATGGCACGCCGGCCAGTGTGGCGGTGAACGAAGTTGTAACCTACAGCATTTTGGTCGAAAACATTGGCGATCAGAATGGCACCGGAGTCGTTGTCACCGACACGTACCCCACCGACGTTCTGACGGACGTTGTGGCATCCGGTGCCACGATTGATACGGTCAATGGCACGATCACGTGGAACATCGGTGACCTCGACGGCAACGGGGATTCGGTGCTGTTGACTGTTACGGCTCGAATTCGCGCAACGCTAGCATCCGGGATTCATGACCTGCTCAATTCGGCCAGCGTGACCGACGATCTGAGCAACGGTGCTGACCCGAATCTGACCAATAACTCGGACGACGATGTCCGGCCGATCATCGCTGTGCCCGATCTCTCGATCACAAAAACCGACCATGGTGCCAGTGATGTTCGACCCGGCGAATCGGTCGTGTACACCATCAGCTACGGCAACATCGGAATGCAGGATGCGGTCAACGTGGTCGTTACAGAAACCGTTCCAGAAGGTTCCCTCTTCTCCACGGACGACAGTACGTCCGGCTGGATCGATCAAGGAAATGGCACCTATACGTTCGATATTGCCAGCCTGCCCGCAGGTGCCAGCGGTGAACTGGAATTCGCTGTGACCGTCAACGAAACGCTCGACCCAAACCGTGAAGAACTCGAAAACTTCGTCACGATTGCAGACGACGGCAGCAATGGTCCGGATATGAATGACGATAACAACGTGGCCACAGACACCACACCGCTGCAGGTCTACAGTTTCGACAGCTTCCAAGACTTCAGCGGCAACAAAAACGACCTGCAGGCTTACGACGAAGAAATCGGCCACCTGCCTAGCGATGGCGAGTACAAGAATCGTCTGAAGCCGCTGCCGATCGATACTGTTTACACGGGCATCGTGGATCCCGGTACGACATTGTCTGGAAAGATCTACGACCAGCACGGACGATTGGTTGGAGAACAAGTGGTCGTCGCAGACGCCGCTGGCAACTGGCTGATGCAGTTCCCCACGGTGGTGCTGTTTGAAGCTCCACATGATATGCGGATCGATCAGACGATGGCCGTGCAGAATTCGATGTTCGATGCAGGCTTTAACCTGCGGCGTTTCTTCCACCCTGCCGTTCACACGCAACTGTATATGAGCGAACCGCTGAGCATCGGAGCCGCGTTCCACCACAGTCCGAAGAATGTGTTGGCAGCCATGCACGCCGCCAATAATGACCCGCTGGCTTTCAACTGGAAACACCATTCCTACCAACTGGTCGTGTCGTCCACGAATACCAGTGCGATGTAGCTGACAGAACGGCAAGTCACCGGCAACAGTCTGCCATCCCGCTGGGACTAAATCGCGCGGAACAGAATTGCGCCAACCAAAACTCGGTGCGATACTGAAGTCTCAACAGTCTAGCTGTGCCACCACAACGCTTTGTGCCGCGATGGGCAAAGCCCACCGACATCTCAGACTGTGGCGCGACCAATCACAATCCTCACAACACGCCCCGTTCAATCAGCACGATCCGCATTGCTATTAGTTTCCGAAGACGAAAATTCGGCAATTTACAGCTGGGGTTACCCATCGAGACAGTGGTTGGGGCGGCAAAAACACGACATACGCAGTCCATTGTCAGTGATTCTTGCAGGTTTTCGTGCTGGGTATTTTTCCTCCAATTCCGCGAAGCAATCGTCGATAGCTGGTGGCGTGGGTAAGCGATCTTCGAATCGCCAGCCTGCACCTCCGCTGCACCATGAAGAACGCCTCAATCGGCACTGACAATCGTTTTTCCTGTCTCGTTAGCTGCATCGCTGACAACGGCGGAGGTCTTTTCGAATACCAACTGGGCCATTAACTTTAATCGTATCGTTTCGCTGCTTCAGCCAGCCACTTCTGTGGTCGCTTGAGGCAGCCAAGGTGGGCATGATGGCCTGCCGAATTCAAAATGGAGTGTTGGATGTTAGCCACCAAACAGAAAGTCTTGTTCGTCGCCTTCATAGCTCTTGTGCATGGATCGGCGGTCGCTCAGGAAATGCAAAACAGCGCTGCGGAATCGTCTGAGATTTCTGTGGGCAGCACTACGCCGCTTGTCAGTCGGTCCGTTGAAGTCTCAAACAGCGAATTCAACGAGACTCCATGGTGGGACGCTAACATTCAAAGTTCGATGTTTCCGGACGCCAACAGCATCGAGGTGAACATCGAAGACCTGCTGATTCGAGCGTTGCGTTGCTCTTCTCAAGTGAAGGTTTTCAGTGAATTGCCGCTGATCCGTGAGACGTCGATTGTGGAAGCTGACTCCGCCTTTGACTGGCACACGTTCTTGGATTCTCGCTGGGATGATACCAGCGATCCGGTTGGCAATGCCCTGACAGTCGGCGGTGGTGGCACACGTTTCGAAGATCACAACCTGACCGCGTCTGCCGGTGCTCGCCGGCGAACTCGCGTCGGTGGTCAGTTCGAAGCCGCTCAACGCTTCGGTTTCCAAGACAACAACTCGACATTCTTCGTTCCTGATCCGCAGGGCACTTCGCGTCTGGTTTTAAGCTACACGCAACCTTTGATGCGAGGACGCGGGCGGTGTTATAACGAGAGTCTGACGGTTCTGGCGTCCATCGACAGCAACATTGCGAAAGACGAATTCCATCGCCAGCTGCAATCGCATCTGTTGGAAGTTGTTCGAGCCTACTGGGGGCTGTACTTGGAACGCGGCGTCTATGCTCAGAAGTCACGCAGCTACGAACGAGCGGTCGGAATTCACGAACGGCTGATTCAGCGGCAAGCAATCGACGCCTTCGAAAGTCAGCTCAT
The DNA here is from genome assembly GCA_041688835.1 of Fuerstiella sp. Taxonomy (GTDB): domain Bacteria; phylum Planctomycetota; class Planctomycetia; order Planctomycetales; family Planctomycetaceae; genus Fuerstiella. The sequence continues at coordinate 24,461 of JBDNHJ010000173.1, read as the reverse complement.
CAGCGCCGAAGCGGAAGTCAAATCTCGCCGATCGGAACTCAAGCGAGCTCACGTGGCGGTCAAAAACGCCGAAGACCGCATTCGAGCGTTAGTCAACGACCCGTCACTGGCCAGCGATCAGCTGGAGCTGATTCCGCTTGATGTGCCGTCGCTGCAGAACTTTCCGGCGTCAATGGAAGAATCGCTTTCCATGGCGATTCAGCATCGACCAGAAATCGGCCAGTCGCTCAAGCAAATCAAAGCCGCGTGCGTTCGGGTCAATATGTCGAAGAACGAAATGATGCCCGTTCTGAATCTGGTCACAGAAACTTACGTCGCGGGACTACGTGGTGATTCAGACATCGGTGGAGCATGGCAGGACCAGTTTGGTGTCGGCGAACCCAGCTATTCGATTGGTTTGCAGTTCGAAGTCCCCCTCAATAACCGCGCCGCCAAATCACGCAACACGCGGCGGCGTCTGGAATTGCGACAGCTGCAAAATCAGTACGAAACCACCGTCCAGACGTTAAAATTGGAAACACGCGTGGCCGTCCGAGAAGTCGAAACATCGTTCGACGAACTCGACACGAAGTACAGTTCGATGCAGGCCATGAATGCCAAGAACGCTTACATTCTGCGGCGGTGGGAACTGATGCCCGGCGAGGGCCGCTCGGGCAGCTACGTGCTGGAAGACTTGCTGGTCGCTCAGACGCAGTTGTCACGCACAGAAAACGAATACCTGTCGTCGGTGGTCACCTACAACCTAGCGTTGATGAATCTCAAACGCGCCACCGGCATGCTGCTGCAGCACGAACAAGTGACGGTCGGGCGAATTTGCCACAACGGCCTGCCGACACAAATTGTCGACAAGCCGTTCATCGAACGAACGCCAACGTCCGTCCCGATGGTGCCCCCAGCAGCGTCCCCGATCTTGCCGACGATCGCGCCGCCGGAAATCGAATTTGAGCCCCTCGAATTTGAGCCCAGCGATGTGGAACATCCCTCGGTTCCTCCGGCTCCACTCGCACCACAACGAACCTCAGAACGACCAACCAACTTTTTCCGCTCAGCCTTCTCGAAGAGACTGTTCAAATAAACAGCTCCGAAATTCTTCTGACAGCAAGTCTTCGACGATGTTCAAACAACTTCTTTCCCGGCGGCCGAATCGGAGGCCCATGCAACGTCGATCGAAGCCATCGGTTGACGACGTCTGCCTGTCACGCATTCGCCAGCAGGCCTGCGATTATGCCCGTCTATCAGATTCAGAACTGATCCGTGTTGCGGAAGATCTGCGTCACCAAGGTGTGACAGCGGCAGCAAACGAACTGACGACGGAGATTTTCGCTCTGGCCACAGACGCCGTACGACGTTCGACCGGAAAAAACTACTACGACGTTCAGCTGCAGGCTGGTGGCGTGCTGGCGGCCGGTGACTTGGCAGAAATGGCGACCGGTGAAGGCAAGACGCTGGTGACGTTGCTGCCCGTCTTGAATTCCGTCATCCGTGGCCACAACGTACATGTCGCCACCACAAACAGCTATCTCGCACAACGTGACTGCGAAGAACTGCGTCCCGCCTTCGAAAGCTTGGGCGTCAGTATCAGCCTGCTGCCCGAAGAAAACAACGACGTACTCAAGCGGCAAGCGTACAACAGTGACGTGACCTACGGCACCGGCTACGAATTCGGTTTCGATTACCTGCGTGACCAATTGCTGCTGCGACAACAACCCCAAGATCGACTGGGTGACGCCTGGCTGCGGTCTTTGCAGAATACTTCAGTGGCGGCGCCGCAGTTGGTGCAGTCGGCCCGACATGCGACCGTGATTGACGAAATCGACAGTGTGCTGATCGACGAAGCCAACACGCCGTTGGTGATCAGTTTTTTCACCGAAGACGCAGCGGATGATCGTCCCTATCGCCGCGCAGCCGCTGTGGCCGACCAGCTGGATAGCACAACCGACTACCATATCAACCACATCGATTATAAGATCACGATCACTGCGAGCGGCGCCGACATCATCAGCCGCACGACCCGTGATGACAGTCCCCAAAACCTGCAGCGACCGTGGCGGATCTATGTTGAACAGGCATTGCGAGCTCGACATCTGCTGAAACGCGACATCGATTATGTCGTTCGAAAAAACGCGGTCGCACTTGTCGACCAGCAGACCGGACGAATTTTTCCCGAACGCAAATGGCGTGACGGTCTGCATCAGGCGATTGAGTGTTTGCAAGGCGTGCCGCTGACGGCAGAAACAAATTCCTTCGCCAGGATTTCTCGACAGCGGTTCTTTAAGCTGTACGGCAACGCGACAGGGATGACAGGGACCGCGACCGATGCTGTCGCCGAATTCGAAGGATTCTTCGGCCTGAACGTAGTACCGATTCCTCTGAATCAAACATCACTTCGCGTTACTTTGCCGCCGCGATTTTTCAGCAACAACGACGCCAAGTACGAAGCAATCATCGCCGATGTGGTCGCTCGACATCGATCGCAGCAACCAGTCCTGATCGGCACACGCACGATTCAGCAAAGCCTCGAAATCGCGGCGATGCTGCAACGGCAAGGACTGCCGCATCATGTGCTGAACGGGTTGCAGGACGCGGACGAAGCAGCCATCGTGGCGTTAGCGGGCCAGCCGTCCGCCATTACCGTCGCCACCAATATGGCCGGACGTGGCACAGACATCAAGCTGACGAAACAGTCTCGCGAAGTGGGAGGCCTGCATGTTGTGGTCACCGAACCCAATCGGTCGCATCGCGTCGACCGGCAGCTGATTGGCCGCTGTGCTCGACAGGGCGATCCCGGTTCGTGTCAGATTTTCGCTTCCGCCGAAGATGAATTGCTGTACAGCGTCGGAACATCAATGGCCAAAGCGATCGTCAAAAATGCAGACTCAGGCGGACAGTCTCACTTCAGAGGCCTTGCTGCGCTGCGGTCTCTGCAACGGCGGGCGGAACAGGTCGACTATGTTCGCCGCAAACATCTGATGTCGCAAGAATGCTGGGTCGAAGGTGTCCTCGGCAAACTGGTAGGAGAAGGTTAAGTGACTCATCGCATCAAACTGACATCGAAAATCATCGTGACGCTGTGGCTGTGTTCTGCAACCACGTTCGCAGACGATTTCATTGTGGGCTTTACGGAACCGGTCAAGACAATCGAACTGGCCGCTTCCGAAACCGGCACACTGGCCAAGCTGTCCGTCAAACGCGGTGATCGTGTTATGGCCAATACTATTGTCGGTTCTCTGGATTTTGCCGTCCTAGAAGCCCAGCGTGAAATCGCAGTCGCGCGGCAGGAATCTTCTGCCAGATTCAAGTCGGCACGAATCCGTCGTGACCGTGCCAAACGCGATTTCGAAAAACTACGACAGCTGCAAGCGGAAGGCATGGGATCGGCTCGCGAATTACAGATTGCCGAATCTGATTTCGAGCTAGCTCAGACGGACATCGAATCAGTCGCAGAAGAAGTCCAAATCGCGGCTCTGGAAATCAATCGCATTGATGCCGAAATCCAGCGCCGCAGCATCGTGAGCCCCATCGATGGTGTGGTGACCGAAGTGCAGCGGGAAGTCGGTGAATTCGTATCTATGACTGAACCCCATGTGCTAACGATTGTTGATCTCAGCCAATTGCGAATTCGTTTTTATCCCGCCACACAGCAGGCAGAACCGCTGCATACTGGAGACACAATTCATGTGAAGTTCGTCCATTCTGGCGAAGTCGCTGCCGCCTTCGTGGAATTCATTGCTCCGGTGATCGATGCCGACAGCGATACGATTCAGGTGGACATCTTGCTGAGAAACCAAGATGGAAACCGACGCAGTGGCCGCCGCTGCTTGCTGCTGACCAACACCGCTCAATCGGCACCACAACCATTGCAGCAGACGACTCGCCAGTTCGAATATCAGCGGCCATCCGGAAGGCAGCCACAATGACAGCCACTCGAACGGACACCGCGAATTCAACGCGCCAAGCACCCCGCTCGTTACCCAAGAACATCGACGACACCCAATTGATGCTGACGTCGCTGCTAGCGAAAGCCAGCACCAGAGAAGACGCCTACGCCGCTTTAATGCAATGGCTGCAGGCGCGTCCCGGTTGTGCTGCATCCGGATTCTATCTTCGCGAAGGCGACACAGTCAGCGTCGGTCCCCACAACTTTTCCGGCCCGGCGTTCGAAAACGACGCGTTCTTGGTGGCCGCCAAGAACTCCGCAGAAATCGCCAGCCGCAGCGGCAACATTCATTCCGTGTCCGTGGAACGTATTCGTAATCTGATGCTGGTCAGTGTTCCGGTTGAAGTCGGCCCGCGTCACTTTGATGCACTGACAGCAGCGATTGTCGTTGACGAAAGCAAGGGCTTCGACAGTCGTAGCCTGCAGATTGTCGCGGCCAACGCAGCACTTTGGCACAGTCGCGAGCGTCAAACGGTTGTTGCTTCGCACCTGCAAACCACGGCCGCCACAATGGATTTGCTCAGAACGCTGCAATCCGCCGACACGTTCCGGTCGGGCTGCGTTTCGTTGGTGAACACTCTGCGAAATCATCTGCAGTGCCGCGGCATTGTGCTCGGGCTGACACGCCGCAACAGCAGCTGCGAAGTCAGCGCGATGTCAGGCATGGCCGACTTCGATTCGAACGCCACCGTGACACAGGCGATCAAAGACGCATTAGAAGAATGCCTTGTTCGAGACCGCTTGTCCATATTTCCTAGCCGCGACGCTGCGGATCGTGATGCCTTGTTATCACATCGAAAGGTGACACATGATCTGCAAGCCAGCAGAATCGTCAGCCATCCGCTCCGCACATCCGACGGCGAAACAGTCGGTGCGTGGTTGGCCATTGAGGACTCAGACTCAGACAGCCACGGCACACAAACCCTGCTGCGAACAGCCGCCGCTCCGATTGCAGAAACGCTGCTGCTGACAAAACGCGCCGATCGCGCATTCTTTGCCGGTCGCAAACGTACTGCGGGGCTCATGCGAACATCGCTTCGTGTTGCTGCCGGACTAGCGATTGCCGCTGCCATCCTGATGATACCGCTGCCGTATCAAATTCACTGCGACTGTTCGGCGGAACCGGACGTGCGGCGATTCATTGTGGCTCCTCACGAAGGGCTCATCGAAAAGACGTTCGTGGAAGCCGGCGACGTTGTGCAGCAAGGCCAACTGCTGGCTCGCATGGACGGTCGCGACGTGCGCTGGGAACTTGCGGGGCTGACCGCCAAACAGGAACAGGCCAAAAAAGATCAAGACGCCGGACTGCTGGCCGGCGATGTCGCAGCGGCTCAGCGCGCGAATCTCGAATTGAAGCAGCTGCAAGCTCGGTGTCAGATTCTGACACGTCAAAAAAATGAGCTCGAACTAAGATCTCCCATCAGCGGCATCGTTCTCGACGGACACCTAGACCGCGTCGAAAATGCGCCGGTGAACATTGGCCAAGCGTTGTACGAAGTGGCACCGTTGACGCCGGTGACAGTGGAAGTCGCGATCCCCGACGACGAACATCCGCACGTCGAAACAGGTTTCGAAGTCACCGTGCGGTTTGATGGTGTGGACGCCGATTTCACCGGAACCATTCAGCGGATTCAACCCCGCAGTGAAGCGCTGGACGGCGAAAACGTGTTTATCGCGGACGTGTTGATTCAGAATGCCGACGAACGATTGCGACCGGGCATGAATGGTTACGCGCGAATCAAAGGCCAAACACAATCATTGGGGTGGAATTTGTTTCACAAGCCTTGGGAGCACGCTCGGAAGTGGCTGCCGTTTTAAGTTTTGCATCACCAGCCGTTTTGGCGCTCGCCACGGACCCCGAAACACGACGCGTTGACCAGCCTGAAGTCCGAAGCGAGCGCCAAAACGGCTGGGTTTATTCTGAAGCAGCGACTGCACAACAACGACACAGGATCAATCCATGCACGACATCGACCACAACAGCTACGAAATCGGAGCCATCCGACTGACGCTGCGTCGTGAATTGGCGTTTCGTCGGCAGTCCTTTGGCGGCGATGCGTGTTATGTGATTGAAGATACGGCGAAGTCGCAGTTCTTTCGCATTGGCATCGCCGAATATACGTTCGCCTCGCTGCTGGATGGAAAAACTTCCATCGCCGTTGCCGTCGCAGAAACCGCCAGTCGCACTGGCAGTGCTGCCTTTACAGAAACTCAAGCCGCCGCGTTTTGCAGCTGGCTGGTCGACAATGGACTCGCCTCGACCGCCCAATCGTCAACGTCGGATCGCCTGAACCAAAGTGCAGAAAAAGCGGCATCACGTCGCCGTCGAGAGTGGCTGAATCCGCTGATGCTGAAGTTTCCACTCGGCAATCCAGACTCGGCAATTCGCAGCGTCCACAGCCTTGCAGGCTGGATTTTTGGCCAAGCGGCGTTCTTTGCCTGGTTGATCGTGGTCATCACCGGCGGCTACTTTTTGCTGGCTGACTGGGAACGATTAACGGCGTCTTCCAGCGGCGTGCTGTCCACCCAGAACTGGATCTGGCTGGGGTTGTCGTGGCTGAGCCTAAAGCTGGTGCATGAGTTTGCTCATGGGCTGGTGTGTCGGCGGTTTGACGGAGAAACGCGTGAAGCGGGAATCCTGTTGCTGTTGTTTGTGCCTTTGCCTTACGTCGACGTCACATCGTCGTGGCGTTTCGGTTCGAAGTGGCAGCGAATGTCTGTGGCTGCGGCGGGAATGTACGCCGAATTGTTTCTCGCAGCGATCGCGGCGATTGTCTGGGCGACCACATCATCACCACTGCTGCAGCATCATGCCTTCAACGTCTTAGTGACCGCGGGCTTCGTCACAGTTTTGTTCAACATCAATCCGTTGATGAAATTTGACGGCTACTACATTCTGTCGGACTTGTTCGAAACGCCCAACCTTGCCACACACGGCCAGCAAGATCTGCTGGGGCTGGCTCGACGTTGGCTGTTGGGTGGAAAGTGCCCACGTCAGGAATGGCCCGAAGGCCGCGCTACTCTGATTCGCTGCTATGGAATCGCGGCCTTCTGTTGGCGGATCATGATTTGCGTGTCGCTGACATTGGCTGCGGAAACTTTGTTCCACGGCGCAGGCGTTGTGCTGGCTGCTGCAGCCGTCGTATTGTGGGTGGCCGTTCCCCTGTTCAAATTCACCCGCTATGTTGTGATCGGTGATCCGGTCAATCCACCCGATCGAACCAGACTGGCCGCCGTGTCTGCGATCGTGGCGCTACTCGGCTATGGCATTTGGAACTATGTGCCGTACGTCGAACGGCTGCAGCTGCCAGCGATCGTGGACTACGATCCGGTCGATTCTGTGCGCGTGGCGACTTCCGGATTCGTCCGGCAGATTCTGGTGGAATCGGGGGACACTGTCGTGGCCGGCCAGCCGCTATTGCACCTTGAAAACATCGAACTGCAGACGCGATTGACAGAAACAGAACTCGCAGTCGCCAAATCGCAACTCGATGCCACTCAGTTTCATCGACACGGAAAATTGGCGGCCTATCAGGTGGAACTCGAAAACGAAGTCGCCCTGCGAAAGCAACTCAACGAACTGCAGCGGCAAACAAGCGGCCTCATCGTCAGCGCGCCGCAGGCTGGTCGCGTGCTAACGCGGCAGCTGCAGGATTTTCAGGATCGCTGGGTGACGGCTGGAACGGAAGTTTGCTTGCTGGGTGCAGACACCAATCGCTCAGTGCAAATCGTGATTCCACAGTCAGATCTCAAGCGAACGGAAGCGATTCGAAACAAAGACGTGACTGTCCACATTTGGGGCATGGGGAATCATGATCTGACAGGAAATATTTCCAGTATCGACCCCAGAGGCACCACCGACCTGAAGCATCCTGCGCTGGCGGCGGCCGCTGGAGGCCCGCTATCGATTCGCCCCGCTATCGCGTCAGAAACCAGCAACGCCGACGACCGAAAACAGCAGTGGCAATTGCTGGAACCACACTTCGGCGGCCGCGTCGATTTACCGAATCATCAGTTGGACACCTTCGCCAGTGGTCGCACAGGATACGTCGAATTCTCCACAATCCGCGGCACCGTTGGAGACGTCGTGGTGACTGCCCTGAAAGACTTCTACGGCAACCGCCAAACGAATCGTCAGTAATTCAAAGTGCGGCCTGCGGTCTAAAGAGACCTGACTGTGATGCGTGCAATCATGGATTTCCGTGTTTTGCGCGTTGCCGACCTACAGATGGCCAAAACTCAAAATCACCCGTGAGCGCAACCTCTCCGGCCGCGACGCTAGCGATTCTCCCAGACTTGTCCACCAGTCACTTCGTAGCCCGGACGCATGCCAATATTCATCAGCAGCCCCATCGCAAGGCACGTCGAAACAAGGCTAGAACCACCGTAGCTGCACATCGGCAGCGTGATTCCCGTGATTGGCATCAGCCCGACGATCATGCCGGAATTGATCAGCACTTGAGTCGCCAGCATGGTGACGATTCCCGTCGCCACCAAGCGTCCGAAAGGTTCGCGCGTGCGTTGCGCGATCTTCAGTCCCTGCCACACGATGGTTCCGTACAGCGACAGCAGCAACACGCAACCCGGAATTCCGTAGCGTTCGCCAATCAGACACAGGATGAAGTCCGTCCGCGATGCCGGCAAGGCATAAGCCGACGAGTCTTCAATCACCGGTTCGTCACCGGCAATGCTGCCCCACACTCCGCCCAGTGCCAGCACCTGCTTCGCTTGATGCAGGTGAAAGCCATCGCCTGTTGGAGCGAGCCCGCCGTCTGTTTGAGAGAACACGGTGACGACGCGTGATCGTTGTTCTGCACTCATCTGCTGCCACATCAATGGCAGCACGCAAATCCCCAGTGCGACGGCCGCCAGCAGATGAGTTGTCTTGGCTCCGGCCGCATAGACCATGGCAAACAAAATCGGCAGGAACAACATCGCTGTGCCGAGGTCTGGTTCTCGAAGAATCAACAGCAGCGGAAAGACGGTCATCGCGAAAGGAATCAACAGACCTCGAACGGTTCGCTGAGATTCTCGATGCATCAGATAATGTGCCAACGCCAGAATGCACGATAATCGCGCGGGTTCGCTGGGCTGAAAATCAAACAGCCCTAATGGAATCCAGCGCCGCGATCCGTTGACGGCAGGCATAAACAACACCACGATCAGCAGCAGCAGACAGATCAGATAAAACCAAGGACTCAGATGCTTCAGGCGTCTGTAAGACACGCTGGTCGCCAGCAACATCAGCGGCCATGCCAAGCCAATCCAGATCAGCTGCCTTTCGAACAGTCGCGACGGCCCGTACAATTGGTCGGCGCGATGCAGACCACACAGTCCCGCGAGACAGATCAAAACACAGGCGCCGAGAATCGTGAGCGGCACTTTTCGCAGCCAGTCCCACAATTGACTAGTCCTTTTGAGTGAGTGAGCCGTTGAAGTATTGGCGGAACCATAGGAAAAAGTGGTCCGCAAGACTACGGCAGCTTTATTGCGTTGGCATTTGTCACCATGGGAGACGCGACAGCCTTTTAAAATTCCATCGCCAGAATCAATCCGACGTGGCAACCAGCCAAGATCGAACGCCGCGACTTGAACCGAACCATTAAAGTCAGCGCCGAAGGGGAAGACGGCGTCTCAGGAAACGACGTCGTGAATTCGGTGATGGAGTCCGAAGAAATGGCCTAGCTAACGATTTACGGCTTGACCGTCGCCACCGTGTTGACGCTGTATATCGTCCCAGCACTGTTCGTGATCATCGTCGAAACGTTCGGCATCAGCCCGGTTGATCTGACGGAAAACTCGCACGTCTAACCGCGCGCAGTCGAAGCCACTCGAGACATGAAGCATGACATCAACTCGATAAGATTCCTGCCATTGTCATTGGTTGACCATCGATCGGCGTGTTCACTGAACGACCGGCGTCGCGTGGCAGTACCTTTCCGCCGGGTTCACTTTGCTGCATTGCACATGACGAACATGAATCGGCTGCGGAGTTTTGCAGTTTCGGAACATTGTTTGCCTTACTTCGAAGCGTATCAGGCTTCCCCCGCCCATCCATTAACAGGAACCACAATGAAGACTTATCACATCGTCGGCCCCAGTGGCCTTGATGCTTTGCAGCAAGTTGAAACCAGTGAACCGGAAGTCGGCCCTTTCGACGTATTGGTTGAGATGAAGGCATGGTCGCTAAATTATCGCGACCTCGGCATGCCGAAGGGCGGGTATCTGCGCAACGACAAGGTGAAGAAAAACCCACCGATGGTTCCGCTGTCTGATGGTGCGGGCGAAGTGATTGCCGTCGGCGATGCGGCCACACGCTTCAAAGTGGGCGACCGAGTTGCCGGAATCTTTTTTCAGACATGGCTGAGCGGTGAATTGACCGATCACCAAATTGGATCGGCGTTAGGCGGCGCTATCGACGGGGTCCTGGCGGAACGAGTCGCGTTTCACGAAGACGGTCTTGTTCACATTCCGAACGGTTTCAGTTTCGAACAAGCCGCCACACTGCCATGCGCAGCCGTGACCGCATGGCAGGCGTTGGCCCTTGGCAACCTCAAAGCCGGGCAAACAGTCTTGATGCTGGGAACCGGCGGCGTTTCTATTTTCGCGTTGCAGTTTGCGAAGTGCTCTGGAGCAAAGACGATCATCACGTCCAGCAGCGATGAAAAACTGGAACGAGCCAAACAACTGGGTGTCGATGGAGTTGTGAATTACGGGCAATATCCGGAGTGGCATGAACAAGTGCTGCAACTGACGGATGGCGTCGGCGTCGACAATGTCGTGGAAGTGGGAGGCGCAGGAACGCTCGAAAAATCGCTGGCATCGACGCGCGTCAGTGGCCGAGTGAGTCTGATCGGCGTGTTGACCGGGCAACCAGAACAGAATCCATCGCCCCTGATGGCACTCTTCAAACGACTGACCGTGCAGGGCATTTATGTTGGCAGTCGCGATATGTTTGAAGCGATGAATGCCGCGATCGAGATCAACGATATTCAGCCCGTCATTGACCGCACCTTCGGGTTTGACGAAGCAAAGGCGGCCTACGAGTACATGCAAACCGCAGATCATTTCGGCAAAATCGTGATTTCCTGCTGCTGATGAAGCGCACACATGCAGATCGATGGGCAGGGATTAAAAGAACCCAACGACATCATCGAAATTGTCCGCCGTTATCAGTAGACTCCATCTCAAGAGTTTCGTTCACGCTCGAAAACGAAACTCTTGACGACTTCCGGTACAACTCCAAGGCATCCGATGAACCTTAGCGTTCCTGACATTCTGATCGTGGCTGAAGTTTCGTCCGCCACGCAGGCGGCTCCAGCGTGGGTCATGATTCTGTTCGCTCTGGGGATGTTGGCCACCTATGTGGGAGTCGCCGCCGAACGGTTTCACAAGACCGTCGCTGCGATGACCGGGGCCGTGGTGTTGCTCGTGCTGGCACTGATGCTCGACGTGATCCCGCAGTATCAGGACATCTACGAAATCCTGGCGCACGACCTGAACATCTTCGGAGTCATCATTGGCACCGGAATTCTGGTCGACGTCACCGGTCGCAGCGGGCTGTTCCATTTCCTCAGCATCATGATTGTTCGCGGAACCGGCGGAAGGGCGGCGGCTTTGTACTTTGCGATCTGCGGGCTGGCCTTCGTGCTGGTCGCGATTCTGACGATCGTGCCCGCGATGTTGATTCTGAGTTCGCTGGTCTTGGTCATCTGCCGAGCGCTCGATTATTCGCCCAAGCCGTATCTGCTGTCAGTCGCGATTTGCGCAAATAGCGGAGCCATCGTGACGTTTGCCAGTGGCCTGCCGAACATCATGATTGGAACTCAGGCCGGTATTCCGTACGTTCAGTTTCTGATGGTTTCTGCGCCGTACGCGGTGGTGAGTGTGATCATCGCAATCGCCATGTTGCGGTTCTTCTTTCGAAATGATCTGCCGTGGTCGCAAACGTCCGAAGTACAATCTGCCCTGTGCGAACGCATTGAACAATTCGATCCATGGGCCATGGTGGAACGAAAATCGGTACTGGTTCGCAGCGCGGTCATTCTGGTGCTGACCGTGATCGGATTCGCGGTCGCTCAGCCGCTGGGAGTCGGCATGGACTTCATCGCGATTGCCGGAGGAACGGCGGCATTATTGTTTGCCGGACGTACGGTCGAAGACGCCATCGCTAAAGTCAACTGGACGGTGATCCTGTTTTTCCTCGGGCTGTTCGTGATCATCGGTTGTGTGAAATCCACTGGAGCACTCAACTGGCTGGCTCAGCAGGTGGTCGATTTTTCCGGCGGACAAACGACCGCTCTGGTGCCGTTGCTGACGATCTTCGCGGCCGTCAGTTCGGCGATCGTCGACAATATACCGGTGGCGGCGACACTGATTCCAGTGGTCAGCCAAATTGGTTCCGGGCCGACACCCGTGGAACCGCTGTGGTGGAGCGTGATTTTGGGAGCGAACCTGGGCGGCAACGGTACGCCGATCGGCTCGATTTCGTGTGTGATCGCGCTGTACACCTTGAAGAAGGAAGCGAAGATAACAGTGGGCTGGGGCGAATTTCTGAAACTCGGTGGAACCATCATGGCTCTGCAAGTGGTCGGAGCCATCGCGTACTTACTGCTGCTGCATTCGATGAACTGGATTCCTTCGCTGGGAAACTGACGGACGCGGTGAACGCCTGATGAAAATATCCCGTAGCGGAACTCGTCAAGAGTTTCGGCGATTTGCCAAGGCCGGTCGAAATTCTTGACGACTTCCGCTACGACTGTACGACGAGAATTTGATTCCTCCAACACCAATTTAATCAAGTCATGACCGAACCAACTCAACGCCAAGTAGACTCCGAACTCAAGGATTCGATAGACTTGTTCCAGCGCGCCGACGTCGGCAAAGTTACATCGCTGTCGCCGATTGTGCCCAAACAAATCCTGTTGGTCTTCGACGGATCGCAACAGGATCGCGCCGTGCTTTCGCTGGGCAGGCAGATTCGAGAACAGACGAACGCCGACGTCACGTACACGTTTGTTGCATCGTCCGCCGAACAGCAGCTTTCTGCAGAAACACTCGCCGACGTACACGCTTTGCCAGCGAAAGAAGTCACTGCGACGGGCGACGAAAATTACGAACGGATTCTTGCTGAGACACTCTAAGCACAAGCCGACCTGGTCATCGTGCCGTGCCCGTTCGGTCGTGACTTCGAATCGGTGGGAGACGACAGCACCGGCACTGTCATCGACGTGTTGACCGCTCGCTTGACCGTCCCCTTCATCGCCATCCGACGTCCGGTCTCGGCGGACGACATTCCCACCAAGCATATTCGTCTGGTATTGACTGGTGCGAATGCTGCCGCCGAAAAGGCCGCTCGGCAGGCGATGGGGCTGGCGCGTTCCGGAGGCCGGTTTGATCTACTGCTACTGGTGGAGGAAAGCTTCTACGTGAACTTTCGCGAAGCCATGCGCGCCATCGACCCGGATAAGCATGTCTCGTACGCAGAACTGGAAAATGCTTTGGCGCGGACCTACGGCAGACTGCATGCTGCATTGCAGCGCAGCGGCACGGATCACAGCCTGGCGTACGAACTTTTGATCCGCAACGAACAGGATGAACAGCCGGTTACGCCGGGCGATCCCAAGACTCACCCGGCATTGATCGTGCTGGGCCTGCAACGCAGCGACCACGATTCGCAGGGCGAGGTCCGCGACTACATCCGCCGGTCCCCTCATCCGGTGCTGGTGGTTTCGGTGGAGTAAAACGCCCGCGTCGTCGCTGGACGAACAGGTCAATCAGAAGGTGCGATTATCATGGCTCGTTGGTTTTTGACAGGCGTGGGTGCGGTCTATGTGTTGCTCGCCATATGGTGTGCGACATTTCCAGAAAAGACGTCGGGGCGCTGGGATTTGCGCTGCAGCCGGGTTCGGGTCAATCGGAATATCTGACAATCTATGGCGGGTTGCAGCTTGGGCTGGGACTGATGTTTCTGTGGCCCGCAATCCGCGCCGCCGACACGCGCACGATGCTGATTTGTTGCGTCCTGTTGCACGCGTCGCTGGCGTTGTTTCGAAGCTTGAGCCTGCTGCGCTACAGCGGATTTTCGACGATGACGTTTGCAGTCACGGCCGTGGAATGGCTAATCGCGATTGCCAGTGTGAGCTTGTTGCTTCGACGATCCACCAGTGAGGATTCGGTCTGCCGTCGGGTCTGCGGTTTGATGGGTTAGCGAACACAGAGTTGCCGATTTCTCCCACGAGGTTTCCGGGGATATCTGCGGCATTCGCATCATATTCGAACCACATACCATCGGGTGTGACGCAGTACCATTGGCCACGTCCCCACAACCATCGTTCGGTGCGCTCATGAATTTGGACATTTTATGTTGGGTGGCCGTGGCTGGATTGACATTCAAAACTTCCGTGCCTTTCGCAAAGAACACGTTTTCCTGCAGCCCGATCACATCCGTGTTGCGTTCGATGACGCTGGCCAGTGTGGTCGCTTCTAATCGGCCAGCGCCACTTTCCGCAGCCGTTTGGGCGCTAGCCCCGGGCATCCCTATGCGACAGGTCCGGGGCTAGCGGCCAAACGGCTCAGATGATGTGTGATCATCAAAGTGGCGCTGTCCAGCTAAGCACCCCTGCACAAGTGTTATAGTTTCGTACGAAAACTTATACATGGGTGCTTAGTGCTCGAAGTTCGCTACCGGAAAACACGTTCTGGTACCAGTTGCTGTCGCCGGCTCGCAAACTTTTGAACTGATCGACGTCAAAGCCACATTTTCGTTGGCTCTAACATCGCCGGCCAAGAACAAGCTTTCGAAAGTGCCGCCCGCGTTTTCCAGACCATCGACGTTAAACGGCAGCAGATCACCTTCGCTGGTCTGCAACAGTCCACCTGAAAAGGTTCGCAGTGAGTCGGCTCGTTCTTGATCCGAACCGTAAACCACTGAACCGTCCAAGAACGCCGTAATATTCTGACTGCGCCGCCACAACGTTGCTAACTTCGCGAGCACTCGGCAGGTCCGCTCCAGCGGGTGCGGAAATTCCGTCTGCATATTCGACGGGGTCAGTCGCAGCAATTCTTCGTCTGTGCTGCCCCATTCTGGATTGTCTTCGTTGTTGCCGACTCCATCGATCGCAGCGGATTCGGCGGACAGCATCTGACGCCGTTCGACCTGTTCGAATGCCCGGCTGAAGGTGATGTTGTTGCGTGTCGCACGGCGGTTGTTGCGTTGCATGAGACTGCCCGTTGTTTCCAACAGGAAGCTTCGTCGATCGTTGCCGGCAGCAATGAGTTAGCGTAGAGCGTGTGTCTAACAGTTTGATGTGTCTTTCACACGCCCATACGTCTGTAACGCGAAACCCGTGCGTCTCTCGGCCTACTTTTGCAAGAAGTTTTCACCGACCACTAGAACGACCAACGGTATAGCTCGCGCCCATCCGTGGTTGACAATTTTAGACTCGAGATTTGCATCTGACCGGCCGCTCTGGACGGGTCGATTCGGATACCGATGATGGGTTTCTGCGGGGTGAGTGTGACGGAGTATGCATGAGATTTTCCGTCGTGCTGAACATCAAACGATGTGCTTCTTTCGCCTAGGAATGCCGGTGCGACGCCTTGTTCGTGCCAGAAAACTTGGCCGTGTCCTGAGGAATCGGACGTCATAGCGATGGTTAGCACCAGCGGTATCTGGTCGACAGGTTTCGGCAATCGATAGCTAAAATAAGGAGCGCCACCGTCGCTGGTCACGATCAACTTGCCATCGCTGACGGCGAGAGACGCGTGGCCTTCTGGCTGCCATCCCGCGACCGGTTTGGCTGGTTTGCCTCTCTTCTTCGGTGCGCCTCCGCCGCCCTTGAGTGCCGCTTTGCCTTCCAGTTCCGGGCGGTATTTGCTGGCGTCGAAATTTCGATTTGGCAGCGGACGAGCAGCAGCCGTGTCGACCAGAAACTGTTCGATCAATCCGTCTAATTGATGAACGCGATCTGGGAATTCGGCGGTGAGATCTTCTTGTTCGCCCAAATCGTCTTTAAGGTTGAACAGCTTGTAACGGTGTTCCCCCGGTTTGCCGTGGTGGAAGATACGAATCAGTTTCCAATCGCCCTGATGGATGCTAACGGACGGTGGCAGCCATTCGGGAATTCCGGGGGCGTGTGGGAAGTACGTGAAGATTGCGTCACGATCGAGTTTCTTGCCATGCAGAGCGGGAACAATGCTGATGCCGTCAAACGATTGCTCAGGCTGAGCCTTGATGGCCAGCAATTCCAGCAGCGTGGGATAGAAGTCACAGCTCTGAATGATTTCCGCGCTGCGTGAGCCTGTGGCGATCGCGCCGGGCTGGACAACAATCGCGGGCCCGCGAACTCCGCCGTCATACATTGTGGCCTTGCCGCCTCGTAACGGAGCGTTGCTGGTGGCCGACGTGCCATCGACTTCGTTATACATAGTGCCCCCGTTGTCTGAGGCAAAGATGATGATGGTGTTGTCTGCAATCTGCAGCCGATCCAGCGTGTCCAGCAGTGTACCGATTGCGTCGTCCATGCTTTCGATCATGGCTGCATAAGTGGGGCTGCGTTGCGGATCTGTCGGGTCGACTTGCGTTTTGTAATTGTCGATCAGTGTCTGCTTTGCATCAAACGGAGCATGCACACTGAACATCCAGTAGTTCAAAAAGAACGGCTCGGCCTTGTGCTGTTCCAGAAAGGCAATGGCTTCCTTTGCCATCCGGTCTTCTAGGTGTTGATCGGGAATCAGCGGGTCATGATCAAAGTCTTTGAACTTCCATGGAGCCACGTAGCTGCCAGCGGGTCCGGGGCCAGAATGGTGCGGGACGTCGACATCAAATCCATGTTCCAACGGAGAATAAGGTTCGGCACCTAAATGCCATTTTCCAAAGTGGCCGGTTGCGTGGCCGTTGTCTTGAAACATTTCTGCCAGCGTGTAGTACTTCGGATCCAGACGTGAGACCGAAGTCGGCGTCGTCGATTTCTTATTCGGTGGAGCGGTTTCAACGGCAGCGGCTTGCAGCGTGACCTGCGGCAGGTGGCAATTGGGCGAAGTGATTCCATGGCGAGCCGGGCTGAGTCCCGTCAACACGCTGGCGCGCGTTGGCGAACACAACGGGCTGGCGGAATAGCCTCGAGTGAACGTCATGCCTCGCGCAGCCAGTCGTTCGATGTTCGGCGTCTTGTAGAACTTCGTCGTCCCGAACAGCGTTGTGTCGCTCCAGCCAAGGTCATCGGCCAGAATGAAGACAACGTTGGGCTTCGAAGCCTGAAGCGCTGTGAAGGAATTTGCCGCGAAAAGCAGAGCCACAACGGAGGAGATGAGGTGCTTCATGAGACCTACTACTGCTGTGAATGTTCGTTGTCCTAGGCACGCCGCATAGCGCGGCAAACAGCCACTTCGTTTGACCCGACTCGGAGAGGAGGCTTTCTGCACAAAGTGCAGAAAGCCGCAGCCTTCTCTTCGAGTCGGGTCAAACTGTTCGTGGTGCAGAAATCAGCAGCCTAGCAGCCTTCTCTTTGAGTCGGGTCAAACGACGCGATTATGAACCTTCGGCGTGCTTGCTTTCCTCTGGCTGTCCTGTGCTGGCGGGGCGGCCCTGCAGCACGTGAGCTTGTGCCATGGCGTCTTCGGCTTCCGGAATCTTTCCACAACGCTGATAGATGACAGACAGTTGGGTATAGGAAAACGGATCTTCGGGTTGAATTTCGGTCACTCGCACAGCGTACTTGATGGATTCTTCGATGCGACCCAGCTTGTGCATATACACACCCAAAGCCATGTTGGTGTGCAAGTGATCGTTGTCCACTTCAAGGATCTTCAGCAGAGCCGCTGTGGCTCCTTCGAGATCGCCCCCTTCTTTCAACTTTTGGGCGGCGTCATACATTTGTTCTGGAGTGGACATTCTCAAGGCTTTCAGCGGAACTTAATCCGTTCAATTCTCGTCAGAAGAATAAATTGCAGGCAAAACTGCAGCTGCCATATGTTAGAGCCCCCGCCGAAAGACTCAACCGGACACGCCCACTGGGTACAATGAATCAACGGAATTGTCCAGCCATGAACGAATCCGTGCGTTGGCGACAGGTCAGGCTGGTCGCGACGCGTGTTCTGCGTCCTGCGTTCTGCGTTCTGAATAGACGATCCGTCCGGCGTCTGCGAGAATTCAGACGCTGTGGCGGTTTCGTTCTTCCTTTGTTTAGTGCCATTTTTGGCATAGGTCGCGTGATGATTTTCTTCTGTTCTCAGCAGCACATTCGACATTTCAAAACATCACTGTCGGCAGCCATGCCTCTGATCGTGTGCTGCCTTCTCTTCACAACCACCAACTGCCGGGCACAGAATCCTGTGGCCGAAGATCCGGCACGGGACGCGATTGATGTCCGGGCGGAAAATCCTGAACGGCGAAAGATTCTGCAGTTGCTGAATCAGCTGCAGAAAATCGACAGCGATCAATACCTGCAAGCGGTCGAGGCGTTCGATGCCGCGTGGGCCATGGCCGTGCTGCGCGAAGACCCGCTGTTGAATCTCAACACTGACCTGCAGCAGATTCTGCAACCTGGTCAGAGTCAGCTGTACGCGGGGGCCCGAGCAAAACTGCAGCAGGTGTTCGAAACGGCGCCGAGTCAATTCCGTAAACTGTATCGCGAACAAATTTCACAGACGGCCACGGCGGCGTTGCAGAACGCGATCGCAACATCCAGCGTCAGTGATTTGACTCAAGTGATTCTTCGCTATCAATTTACCGCAGCCGGTCAGCAGGCACTCGAAAACCTGATTCGGCTGCGACTGACGCGCGGCGAACTGCTGCAAACGGCACTGCAATATGGTCGGCTGTTGCGGCTTCGCGAAGATCGTTCCGCAGACGGGCAAGCGCAACTGGCCGTACTGTGGTGGCGGGCCGGACTGCCAGAAGAAGCGATCGATTGCTTGGCAACGGTCGTCGAACAAAATCCCGGACAACCGGTGCGCATTCAAAACTCAGATGCCATCCTGCCGGCTCAACGTGCAGGCATCGCCAGCTGGTTGGCCGAGCAGTCTCGCACCGACAACAGTCCCGCCGTGGCTGTGGCCAAGGAATGGCTGCAACCGCTGGGCAATTATCGTCGCGCCAAAGACCAAAGTGCGGGGCTGCCGGATCTTGGCGAAGTCTGGACCGACACCACATTTTCGTGCATCGATCGCACCGACTTCAATCCCATGCTGGCCACGCTGGCGAATGGTTTGGAGAACGATCTGGAAGCCATGCGGGCGCGCAGCGATACCGTCATCCCGGTGGCGGCCCCGTTGCTGGCTGGTGATTTGTTGATCTTTCGCACAGCCACCAATATCCGCGCGGTGGATCGTCGGACGGGAGAATGTGTTTGGGAAACCGTGCATTTAGATCGGCAGATGGCCGCCATTCATCAGAACTGGGAAGCAGACAGCGGTCAGCTGCCATCGATCGCAATCGGCCAGCGCGGCCAATTGATGAACCATTGGCTAAGATCGAATTCGGGCGGCCAACTGACCTGCGATCGCCGCACGGTGTTTGCGGTGGAAGAATCGACGGAAGAAACAATGCGCGTGTCGATGTCAGACGCACCGCCGCAGCCCAAAGCCACCAACTATCTGCGAGCCTACGATCTCGAAACAGGCATAACGCGCGGGCAAGCCGGCGGCCCCATTGGTGCATCCATGACGGGCGGCCCGGTCAACCCGCTGACGGGCATGTACTTTTTGGGAGCTCCGCTGGTGATGGGCGACCGCATTTATGTGGTCGCGGAAAGTGATCAGGGCATTTTTCTGTTGCAGCTGCGCGCGACACCGTTGTATGCCGGAGACCAGGCCGAAGCCGACATGCGTCCGGTGTGGTCGCAGTTGCTGTCGATTCCACGGCATCCGCTCAGAATTCATCCGCTCCGCAAATACGCGGGCATCATTCCGTCGTATGGACGTGGACTGCTGATTTGTAACACCTGCGACGAACAGATCATCGCAATATCCGCAGAAGATCATTCTGTGCGTTGGATCTATCGTTATCCGGCCAATGTCACCGTGCCAGAATTGAATCAGAACATCGCTGTGATCGGCAGCGTGATGGATATTCAGGAATCCGATTCCGTGGACATGGCGGCGCGGTGGACAGACTGCCTGCCGCGAATTGTCGGCGACCGCGTATTGGTGACTCCGCGAGATTCCGATGTGTTGCTGTGCCTGCAATTGGCCACGGGAGAACAGATGTGGTCCACACCGCGTGGAGATCACCGCACGATCGCCGCTGTGACGGATGACGAGGTGATTTTGACCGGCAGCACGGCTGTGGAGTGCCTGAATATTTCGAACGGCAGCAGCGTCTGGAAAACGAACCTGAATGTGGGGCGAGTTTCCGGAAACGCGGTCACTAATGGTCGCACGCTGCAGATTCCAACGTCCGCACCCGCCATTCAGACGCTGGATCTTGAGACCGGACGGCGACTCCTTTCGCAGCCACTGACAACGACTCCCGGTAACCTGCTGTGTGTGGATGGCCAGCTGTATTCGCAAACAGTCACTGCGGTGTCCTGCTTGGGTGACAATTCGTCAAGCCCCGCCTCGAACCCAAAATCGCCGCTGATTGCAGCACAGCAGCAGCTATTGGCAGCAGACCTCGCGGCTGGTGAGAAAACTTTAAAAGCGATCCTCAACGGCGATTCGTCGTCCGACCAACGCGCGGCTCGCAGGCTGCTGATCGATACATTGATGGAAAGCATTCGTCTGGATTACCAAGCGAACGTGGCCAGTGTTTCTGAAGTGCGGCAGTTGATCGAAGCCAGTGTTCCCACCGACGACCGGCTGCTTGATTTTGTGCATGGAATGTTAGGGATGACTATGATCGACGCCGCGTTGTTGCCGCAACACTGGGAACAGATCAATCGCAGTCAACAACAACTTGTGAATCTGCAGGCGTTGGTATCCAACGGCCAACTTCGTAACCTCACAGAAACACCAGATGTGCTGGGCGAATTGATCCTGCGCATGCTGGATGAAGCGTTCGCAGGCAAGTCCCAGTTCGCAGTTGCCGCCAACGTCACTCAACGCAGCTATCGCGCCTCGGCCGCCACGATTCGGTCGGCGATGAACCTACGTTCGGCCGAATTGCAACAACAAGTTTCAGCGATTGTGAACGCGGGCATCGTGAAGCGAATCCAAGCAACTCAGGCAGCGGACGATGTTCAATGGTGGCTGGATATGTCGCTGCTGTCAGGTTTTCCTGCCGCCGTGGTCGAAGCGACTTCAGGCACTGCAGGGAATGCTGCAGACGTTCCAGCCGAATTCGTCGCCGCGATCAGAAACCTCGCATTGCTGCAACTGGCGGACTCCATCGACGACGCCGCAGCCGCCAAAGCTGGACAGCTGCTGCTGTCAGAAGCGGAAGCTGACGGACGGTGGATACAGCTGAGCGACTTGGCTGATCGGACGTTGGGAACGTCGTTTCTTCATGGAACATTGCGGATTGATGAACCGCGATCGCTGTCGCTGACGCGTTTTGGAGTCTTGCCTGAGGCCGCCGCTGACAAGGACGCGCTGCAGGCCTTGGCGGATCGGATCAGTGACGCACGTCCGCCTCAACCATGGCAAGGTCTTCCCGAGGCCACCGAATCGAATGCGCGCAGCGTGACGCCCTTGCTGAACAATGATATCGGGGCTGTGGTCCGCAATCTGCCGTTCTTTGGCACGCCGGGAAATTTTGGAGGTTGGGAGTTTCTACAGACGGGTTCCAGCGAAGAGCTGGTGAGTGCATTCGATCAGCACGGACATCCGCGGTGGACGCTAACCTTCGACCAGGCCACGCGAATCAGGCAACAAGAATACGCACCGGTCTGGGGCACCGTCACGGCGCGTTATGTGCTGGCTTGCGGCAATCTGCTGGCCTTCAAAATCAACCATCAGTTGTCTGTCTTCGATTGCAGCCGCGCCACAGTCGAACAGCCGCCGGCACTGCTGTGGCAGCTTGATATCCGCGCGGTGTCGGCGGAACTCACGCGATCTCAATTCACCACGCGAGGGTTCGAACGTACGACGCAGTTCGATATGCAACCCAGCGG
Source organism: Fuerstiella sp. (assembly GCA_041688835.1). GTDB lineage: Bacteria > Planctomycetota > Planctomycetia > Planctomycetales > Planctomycetaceae > Fuerstiella. The sequence continues at coordinate 2,471 of JBDNHJ010000173.1, read as the reverse complement.
CGTGTTCCCGGTGGGCCCCTTCACCACTCAAGGAATTCCAATTTACGCCGGTCAGCAGTTATCCATGCTGAACGGGCTGACAGGTCGCCGCGAATGGGAAGCGCGCGGGTTAGCGCGCGATTGCAGAATGACGGCCACCGACGACGCGTTGCTGATGATTTCTGAAGCGACGGGGCAGGTCGAACAACGCGATCTGATCGATGGCACGGTTCGTAACGTGACACCGCTGCCAGAATGGTGGACCGACGCGAGTGAAAATTCGGGTTCTTCGGTCCACATGTTTCAACCCGAACCCGGCGAAAACCTGCGCTGGCGGATTGCCGTGCAAGATGGACAGTGTCTGGTGTACCGTCGTAACACAGAGGACTGTGCGTTGGAGTCTCATGATCTGAGCACCAACCAGCCGTTGTGGAGTATTCCGTTGCCGGCGGATTCTTTGGTGTCGAATATCGTGAACGGTCATGTGGCCGTGCTTTCCAACGGCAATCAAGCTCAGGTGTACGACTTGCAGCGCGGCACAATCACGGCCGACGTGGAAGTCCCTGCTGCGCCAGAAGGAATGTATTTATATCTGCGCAACAGCGGCGGCCATTGGGTGTTGGTGACGGATATTCATGCGTCCAATCGCGACGATCCGGTGGTGTTGCAACAAAACGTGCTGGTGAATGGACACGTGTTTGCGATTCGTCAGCAGGACGGCAGTTTGACGTGGACAGCAGCCATCAATCATCAGCTGATGCGAATCCTGCGTCCGGACAAAGGCCCAATCCCGCCGTCCGCTCCGTTTTTAGTGCTGATGGAAAATTGGTTCCCGCAAGCCAAAGACAAAACGCGGGGCCCCGGCGGCAGCGCTTTGCGAGCCAAAGTTTGGGACGTTCGCACGGGCCAGATTATCTACGTAGACGCCGACGTCGGGCGGACACAAAACTATCTGTGGATGCGGCTGAATCCCGATAAAAACACGATCGAACTCAGCTTCGAAAAGCGAGTCGTCACATTCGACTATACTCAAGCGAAGTAACGGTCACGGCCCCCGACGACTGCGAGGAAGGATTCGAAGTATTGTCTGGCTTCACGACTACAAAATCGTGGCCTGAAGGCTATGATCCGGTTTCCAACCCCTTTCACATACAATCTCTTTGGTCGCGGAACTCATGGACTCTGAACTAATCCTGCCATTAATCTCACGCTGGGCACACGTTGGCATTGCGATTTTGCTGGTCGGTGGCTCGGCGTTTTTTCGTTTAGCCGTCATTCCTGCCTTGCAGGGGGACAACACCGAACTGCTGAGTCGTATTCGTCAGAATTGGAAGAAGTTTGTCCACATGGGCATCCTGATTTTTCTGGTCAGTGGCTTCTACAACTTCTTCATGATGATGCCTGACCACAAGGGCGATGGCCTGTACCATGCTCTGGTGGGTGTCAAAATTCTGTTGGCATTCTTTATCTTCTTCTTGGCATCGGTGCTGGTGGGCAGCAAACCGAGCAGTCAAAAGTACCGTGACAGCGCCAAAAAATGGACGGGCATCATGTTGCTGGTGGCCGCCGTGATTGTGGGGATTTCTGGCTTTCTGAAGGTTCGTGGAATTCCGACCGCTGCCGCTGAAGTCACGGTCACCGATGAACCTGTTGAACTTGCTGAAGCTGTTGAATAATCATGCCCGTGCAAACGAACTTACCTGCAACTGTGCAGCAGGCATTGGCCAACTACCACTCGGTCACGATATTGCCCGTGCAATGGGGCGACATGGATGCGTTTGGACATGTGAACAACGTGGTCTACATTCAGTGGTTCGAGTCGGCTCGGATTGATCTGCTGAACAGTGTTCCGTCGGCCGTAACAATGGCCTCCGGCGGTGTGGCCCCGATCTTGGTGTCGATTCGGTGCGACTACAAAAAACAGCTCCACTTTCCGGACACCGTCTACATCGGTTCCAAAGTCGTCAAACTCGGCCGCACCAGTTTCGAAATTGAGCACGCCGTATTCAGCGAACAGCTTCAGCAAATTGCAGCCGTGGGAACGTCCGTGGTGGTGGTGTTCGACTACGCCATCAATCGCCCGGTGCGAATTCCAAAACAGCTGCGTCAGCAGTTTGCGACCTAGCAATCTGTAGCTCGGTGGTCTCCACAGAGCACTCTCTGTGCAGATTCAGTCGGAATTCGTGAGCGGCACGGCGCTAGCCGCCGGCAACGCACTGAAAAGCGCAGGTCGGGCTGGCGGCTGGTGCCGTGCCGCTCACGAGATCGACCGCTTGAATTCTCGGTGGAGACCACCGAGCTCGTGGTTGTCGTTAAAGCGGTTTGATGTGTAAAAACGTTTGGCGAGTCGCGAAAAGGCTCCACGAAGATGAGTTGGAATTCGTCGTGTTGATAGAAAAGGTCAGCAAAACGGAATTTCATCGCTCAATCTTCGAGGAGCCACGGATGCGAAAATCACACTCACGACAACTTCGTCTGGACAGTCCGGCGGT
>JBDNHJ010000172.1:0-11137 GCA_041688835.1 Fuerstiella sp. | reverse complement strand
GCGAGTGTACGGCTCCGACTCGAATTCTCGTGAAGAGTGCCGATAAGCAAGCTGTGGGGCAATTTGCGGCTAATATTCGTGGAGTGCGACCGCCTGAGCCGTACAAGGGCAAAGGGATTCGTTATGAAGACGAACAGATTCGTCGTAAGGCTGGTAAAGCGTTCGGTTCCAAGTAAATCGTGGGCGTAGTAGGCAGTGTGGTTAGAGACTTATGAAGACTCAAAAGCGGCTAATAAAAAGAAAAACGCGACGTGACTTCCGCATTGGAAATCGTGTTCGTCGTGACGCTCATGGGAGGCCTCGGTTGGCTGTTTTCAAGAGCAATAAGCATATTTACGCTCAGATTATCGATGATGCCCAAGGTCGGACACTGTGCTCGGCTAGCACGGTCGAGTCGTCGGTGGTGGGGGCAGGTAAGTCTGGTAGCAACTGCGATATGGCGTTGGCCGTAGGCAAGTTGATCGGCGAACGTGCAAAAGAAAAAGGGATCGAATCTGTGGTTTTTGACCGAGGTTCATCCCGCTACCACGGCCGCGTGGCAGCTTTGGCGGATGCCGCGCGTGAGCAGGGTCTGCAGTTCTAATCGATTTGCGAATATGAGTTTGAGGTGAATTGTGTCAGCAGATAATCAAAGAGATTCGGGCGAGTCAGTCATTCAAATCAGGCGTTGCGCTTGTGTGGTGAAAGGCGGGCGTAGGTTTAGTTTTGCAGCGCTCGTGGTCACTGGCGATCGTAAGGGTCGAGTTGGTTACGGTTATGGCAAGGCCAAAGAGGTGCCGTTGGCTGTTGAGAAGGCGACGAAAGTCGCCAATCGCGCCATGAAGCCTTATTCCATCTCCGAGGGTACGATTGAGCATCAAGTGATTGGTGAATTTCGAGCGTCGAAGGTGTTGCTGCTGCCCGCCAAGCCTGGTACTGGCGTGATTGCTGGTGAGTGTGTTCGGCTGGTGTTGGAAGCGGTGGGAATCACTGATATTCTGACGAAAAGCTATGGGTCAAATAATCCGTTGAATCTGGTGAAGGCCACATTTGACGCTTTGGAACAACTAAAGACTCGCGAGGACGTTGAACGTCTGAGAGGGGTATCGCTGTCATGATTATTAATGACGTACACGTAGGAATTCAAAAACGTAAGCCTCGGAAGCGAATCGGTCGTGGTCCGGGTTCTGGTCACGGCAAGACCAGTGGACGTGGGCATAATGGCTATTACAGTCGCTCTGGTTCGAGTCGGCGGCATGGTTTCGAAGGTGGTCAGACACCTTTGTTCAGGCGTGTCGCCAAGCGTGGCTTCAACAACGCTGCGTTTGCGGCGACCGTCGTGATTATTAACGTTGGGCAGCTGGATAAGGCGTTCGCCGACGGTGACGACGTCACTGTTGAGGCTCTTGTCAGCCGCGGTTTGATTCCGAGTCGCCATGATGCTGTGAAGATCTTGGGCGATGGCGAATTGACGAAGAAGCTCAACGTTGGGGCGCACAGGTTTTCCAGAAGTGCGGAAGAAAAGATTGTCGCCGTCGGCGGTAAGTTCTCACGGGTTTAATTGGTCTTCGCGGGTTTTGCCCTGCAGAAACTTCGAATGGAATGAAGTTTCGGAGAGAATCGCATGTTCTCCAAATTTTTAACGGTCTTTCGGGTCCCTGAGCTTCGTCAGAAGATCTTGCTAACAATTGGTTTGTTGGCGGTCTATCGGATGGGGTTTTCGGTGACGCTGCCGTTTATGGACCATGCTGCGATTGCTGAGGCGACTAATTCTGCGAGTGGCGGAACTGGACTGGGCGATATGCTCAAAATGGTCCAAGTCTTCTCAGCTTCAAATATTACCAATGGCTCAATCTTCGGGTTGGGGATTATGCCCTATATTACTGCTTCAATTGTCTTCCAGCTGCTGGGGACGGTGTATCCGCCGCTTGAGGCGTTACAGAAGGAAGGTGAGTCGGGTCGACGTCGGCTGAACGAGTATACTCGTTACGCCACAGTTGTGATTTGCCTGCTACAGAGTTTCTTTCTGATACGTGGTCTCGCGGGTGGTGCTATCACCGGCAGCAGCATGTTTCTGCAAGGTTATGATGGCATTGTGTGGGTGTTGGTCGGTACGTTTGTGATGACCGCTGGCACAGTATTCTTGATGTGGATCGGTGAGCAGATTGATGCGTACGGGATCGGCAATGGAATCAGTCTACTGATCATGGCCGGGATTTTGGCTCAGATGCCAGCTGCTGCGGGCAATTTGTTCAGAGGCGTTTGGGATGCAGGCTTCCGGCTCGGCGGTGCTCCTGGGGAGAGTGTTGAGTCATTGCTGATTCTTGCCGCGTTGTTCGTGGTGGTCATTGTGTGGGTGGTCTTCATCACTCAAGGTCAGCGGAAGATCCCGATTCAGAGTGCTAAACATGTACGTGGACGCAAAGTGATGGGCGGCCAGCGGCAGTGGCTCCCCCTGCGTGTGAATCAAGCTGGAGTGATGCCGATCATCTTCGCGTCGAGTCTGCTGTTGCTGCCCTACTTCGTGTTTAACCAGTTAGCAAATATCTGGCCCGACAGTTCGCTGCTGAGATTATTTCAAGGCGGATTCAATCCCGGTCAAGGATTCGTGTACAATTTGAGCTATATCGTACTGATTTACTTCTTCTGCTATTTTTGGACGGCAATCACTTTCAATCCCAAAGATATGGCAGAGAATCTGAAAGACATGGGAAGTTTCATTCCGGGTTATCGACCGGGTGCTCGAACTGCATCTTATCTGGAACAGGTGATGCTTCGAATTACGTATGTTGGTGCCGGTTTCTTGGCAATTATTGCCGTGATTCCCACTGTGATTTCAACCACTTTGACCGGCGATTTTGCCGTTGCCAGTTTCTTCGGCGGCACGGGTTTATTGATTATCGTATCTGTTGCTTTGGATTTGGTGCAGAAGATCGATTCGCATCTGGTGATGCGGAATTATCCTGGTCTTCTTGACACTGATCAATAGCCATAGTCTTGTGACATAGTTAGTCTGCGGGAGTTGGTTTCATGAAGGTTCGGTCAAGCGTTAAGCGGATTTGCGAGCACTGCAAAACAGTGAGACGGCGCGGTCGTACTTACGTCATCTGTTCAGCAAACCCGCGCCACAAGCAGCGTCAGGGTTGATTAACGGCGATTATTGAATTTTGGAGTGAGCTTAGATGCCTCGTATTCTCGGTGTTGACATCCCTAACAACAAGCCAACGTATATCGCGTTGACGTACTTGTTTGGGATCGGTCGCGTTCTATCTGTCAAGATCTGCTACGAATTGGGTATTGATCCTCAGATTCGTGCCAACGATCTGACCGAAGACGAGGTCAGTCGCATCACCAATCACCTCGACAAAAATTACATTGTTGAAGGACCGCTGCGGCGTAAGGTTCAGCAGGACATCGGTCGCCTGCGTGAGATTCAGTGTTATCGAGGCCTTCGTCATCGTCGCGGTTTGCCCGTTCGGGGACAACGCACCAAGACGAACGCACGAACGCGTAAAGGTCGGAAAAAGACTGTGGCTGGGAAAAAGGGTGTTAAGGATATGAAGCACTAAGTGTGTTTCGTTTTTGTCAAATACAGTTCGCATACTCCGAGAAAATTAAGACGTGGCAAAAGTAAAGAAAAAGGCTCGTGTTCGACGTAACGTCACAAAAGGCATCGCTTTCATTAAGGCGACCTTTAACAACACGATCGTGACGATGACTGATACGAATGGGGACGTTCTGTGTTGGGCGACCGCTGGAACTGTCGGGTTCAAAGGGAGTCGTAAAAGCACTCCGTTTGCCGCACAACGTGCTTCGGAGACTGTGGCTGAGCGGGCTGCGAAGTTCGGTGTTCGTGAGATCGAAATCCGGGTCAAAGGGCCTGGTTCAGGCCGCGAAAGCGCCATTACCGGGCTGCAGTCCTCGGGGATTGCTGTGCGCTCGATTGAAGACATCACTCCACTGCCACACAACGGTTGCCGTCCTCCGAAAAAGCGTCGAGTCTGACTAGCTCTTGCTTTTCGAGTATTTGGTGTTCAGTTGACATAGATAGGTTTTACGATGCGAATTCGATGGCGTGGTTTAGAGCTTCCGAGTCGTGTGTTTCCAGTCCGAGACACGTTGACGGCTCACTACGGAAAATTTATCGCAGAGCCGTTTGAGCGCGGTTTTGGTTCCACTGTAGGCAACAGTCTTCGACGTATTTTGCTGTCCAGTCTGGAGGGTGCTGCAATCACCAAGATTCGTGTGCAGGGCGTGCAGCATGAGTTCACGACCATTCCTGGACTGGTCGAGGACGTCACTGATATTTGTTTGAACCTGAAGTCATTGGTGCTGAAGAATCACAGTGCTTCAGTCAAGACTGTCCGGATTGATAAGAACACGCGCGGTGTTGTGACTGGTGCGGACGTGATTTGCGACGACCAAGTCGAAGTGATTAATAAAGACTTAGTCATTGCGACGATGACGGACGACGTTCCTTTTCACATTGAAATGACTGTGGAAAACGGTCGTGGTTACGTTCCTGCCAGTGAACATTATCACAACGATCCTGAGGTCGGTGTGATTCCGTTGGATGCTGCCTTTTCTCCGATTGTGCGTGTACGTCACGAGATTGAAGAGACACGCGTCGGTCAGCGAACCAACTACGACAAGTTGAACTTGGAGATCTGGACGAACGGTACGGTGTCACCATCAATGGCGTTGGTCGAAGCGGCCAAGATTCTGCGGAAGCATCTGAACTGCTTCATCACGTACCGCGAGCCGGGACCTGAGTCTGCTCCCGAGGGTGGACTGAAGGGGATGATGGAGTCGACAGGTTACTCGCCGGTCGATATGGAATTAGAAGAGAAATTGAATAAGAGCTTGGCCGAGTTAAATCTTTCTGTCCGAGCGACTAATTGTTTGGAATCTGTGGGCATCAATACGGTTCGTGATTTGGTTGTGAAGACTGAAGACGAGTTACTGCAGGTTCGTAACTTCGGCGAGACGACTCTGGATGAAGTTCGGGAGCGGCTTGGTGAAATTGAATTGCGTCTTGGAATGCGTCTTCCAAACCAGCAGCCAGCCGGCTAATCGACGGTTGTAGTCCTATATTTCCTGAATTCGAATTGAGAGAACTGTCGCCATGCGACACAGATTACGCGGCCGAAAACTCGGGCGAAACTCTTCGCATCGAAAGGCGATGTTTCGCAACATGGCGTGCAGCCTGATTCGTACGGCGCGAGTTGACGAAGACGATCCACAGCGGCCAAAGGTCGCTGGTCGGATTGTTACGACCACTCCGAAAGCCAAAGAGCTGCGACCATTCGTTGAGAAGCTAATCACCTTGGCCAAAGGCGCTGCTGCTCATGAGCAGGCGGCCGTCGAATTTGCGACAGATGCTGAAAAGGGCACAGACGCTTGGCGTGCTTGGCGAACTTCAGATGGTTGGCAGAGCTGGGTGAATGCAGTTTCGCCGGCCGTGTCACTGAGGAGACGTGCGTTTTCGATGCTTCGCGACCAAACAGCGGTTTCGATTTTGTTCGATGAGCTGGCGGGTCAGTTTAGCGATCGAGAAGGCGGTTACACTCGGATCGTCCGTTTGCCGAAAGTGCGTCTGGGAGATTCCGGTGAGCAATCGTTGATTGAGTTTGTGGGCGTCAGAGATCGTATCAAATCTAAAAAGCGAGCGGCTCCAGTTGTTGAGGACGTTGAGGCTTCAGCAAGCGAAGATTCTTCGGCTTCTTAATGCAGACGCGACAATTTGAACACCAGCAGGCCGCTTCTTGGAAGCGGCCTGTTTTCGTTTGCGGCCTAGTGCATCGTCAATCGTTTCATCCGTGGTCGCAGATTAGGCCGGAAACCCGTAGTCTGCAACTACGGGTTAAACCTTAAGAACGTCTGATTTTGCCCCGCGTGCAGTATCGCACCCCGAAATCTTGGCCCTGACAAAGCACCCGGCGGGCTGATTGTGGCGATTCGGTATTGTTGATATCTGCGGCACGCAGTAGTCTTTCTGGATCTTTTTCAATTTTCCCCTTGCCGGTATGGTGAGTTGTCGCCTAGCGCATGAATGCTGAGCGAGGATTGAGGGGCACCGTAGCACGGCGAAGGCATGCAAGTAGCGGATGGCAGGAGGCGTTGTTGAACGGTCAATCGTTTAATTTTTGCGTCGCGATGGAGCGATTCTGCGAAGATGTGTGTGGGCGTCATCCAGAGTTTCGCCACATCGACATGCGCCGTGTGGTGGTGACGTTTGCGCAAACGCGATCGCCGGTGGAGTGGGGGATGCAGGCGAAACTGACTCCCATGCGATTCGAGAATGGTGCTGCGACGCAAAGGCGGGGTGGAAAAGTGTGGACAGTGCAGCGGCTGTTTCACAACGGGCATGAGATGCTTTACATGCTGACCTTTTATTTGCCCCGTTTTTTGAATCTGTCTTATACTGAAAAGCTGGTGACGGTTTTTCATGAGCTCTACCACATCAGCCCAGACTTCAATGGTGACATTCGTCGTTTTGAGGGAGCTTGCTATATGCATACGGGCAGCCAAGCGGGCTACGACCGGCAGATGGAGTTCTTTGTGAGGCAATACCTGCGAATGAACTCGCCCGCCGCGCTTCGTGGGTTTCTGCGTTACGATTTTCAGGGGCTTCGCAGAGCTCGTGGTTCGGTGGTCGGATTAAAGTTGCCGATTCCTCGACTGATTCCAATTGATGAAGCGGCCTAAGCGGGAGTTGCCTTGTGGAGATCGATCCGAGTGCAGTCAGACCGTCTGTGCTATATCAGCACATGATTCATTGTATCGTGCCGCGGCCAATTGCGTGGGTCTCCACAGTCTCAGCAGATGGCGCGACGAACATTGCCCCATTTAGTTTTTTTACGGGCGTTGGTTCACGCCCGCCAAGCTTATTGTTTTGCCCTGCTAATGATCGCCGGGGTGAGCCGAAGGATACGCTGCGTAATATTCAGGCGACGGGTGACTTCGTGGTGAACATTGTGCCGTTTGCTGTCGTGGAGCAAATGAATTCCACGGCGGCAAATCTGCCTCCGGATCAGTCAGAATTTGATGCGTCCGGTTTGACTGCGGTTGAGAGTCGTCGGGTCAAGGCTCCACGCGTCGCGGAATCTCCCGTGCAGTTCGAATGCACGACGATGCGGGTGTTGCAGATCGGAGCAGGGCCGGGAGGAGCGAATATTGTGATCGGGAACGTCGTTCACCTGCACATCGACGATTCTGTTGTCGGCGCGAAAGAACTGGTTGACCCCGATTTGCTGGACGCAGTGGGCCGGATGGGCGGGTTGACGTACTGCCGCACAACAACACGGTTCGATTTAGAACGTCCGGAATAGGCTGAGCTGTTGTCAGCCTACTGTGGGGTGACAACGCAGCGAAAGCCGGTGTGGAATGCGCCGGTGTCTTCTTCGCCCTTCATTCGCGCACTGACGCGATAGCCGATACAGTATTGATCGCTGCACATGAAGCTGCCACCTCGTTGGACTCGCTTGATAATGCCCGGTTCCTGCGGGTCAAAGCTGCTGTCTGGACCGGGTGGGTTTTTGAGCGGGCTGTTTGAGTAGTAATCGGGTTGGTAATAGTCCGCACACCATTCCCAAACATTGCCGGACATATCGTGCAGGCCGAAGTTGTTGGCAGCATAGGTTGCGACGGGGGCAGTTGTCTTGAAGCCGTCTTCAGCAGTGTCTTCGATGGGGAATGTTCCCTGCCAGATATTTTGCTTCCATTCTCCGTTTGGATTGCGGTTGTTGCCCCACGGGTATAAGTTTCCGTCTTTGGCTGATCGAGCGGCGAACTCCCATTGAGCTTCCGTGGGCAGCTGCTTGCCCGCCCATTCGCAGTAAGCTTGCGCGTCCAGCCAGCTCACGTGGACAACCGGATGGTCCATGCGGTCGTCGATGTTGCTGTCGGGGCCTTCCGGGTGTTTCCAGTCTGCTCCCGGAACATATTGCCACCAGCTGTAGGCTCCTTTTGCGGGATCGATATCGTCGAGGCTGTTGAGCTGCAGGCTGCAGATTGACCCTGGCTGGTTGAATTCTTCGAGGATGGCGATGTCTTCGAGGCCGGAACCTTTTTGAATGCTGCGTAGTTCTGGTTTTCGTTCTGGCAGTGTGACGTAGTTGGTCGCGTCCGTGAATTTCTGGAACTGCTGGTTCGTGACTTCCGTTGCGTCCATCCAAAAGCCGTCGATCGCAATGGGGTGCGGTGGTGTTTCGTCCGGCGGACCAGTGTCGCTGCCCATGATTGCCACGCCACCAGGAATCCAGACCATGCCCGCATGAAGTTCAGCTGGCGTCTGTTCTGTTTGGGGTGGTTAAACGGTCAGAGTGTTTGCGATGGATGGCGGCACTTTGCGTTTGAGTCGTGCCACGATTTCAGGATTGTGTAGTGCCGAGGTGTCGCTGACCACGGGCATCGGCTGTCCCAGCAAGTTGCACGAGGTCTGAGGTGTTTCCGCTATGGGCTGTGTTTCCGCCGGCGAATCTTGCTGTTCGGCCGGGTCAGAACTTGCGACCGGTGGGGCGGGGCGGTCCGACGTGCTGGACATCAGGATCGCGCCCGCGAATGCGGCTGCTGCGATGCCGAGGAGGGCTAAGGCTGGGAGGAAATTTTTCATGCGGTTGTGTGTTTCGGATGGTTGCGGTTGATTGTATAGCGTCCGCATTTGGAGACTGTTTCTCAATCGTTGTTGGAAGGGATCAAACTCTTCAGGTGTGAGACCCCCTGAGCCACGTCGTCCGGCCTGTTGTCGCCGCCCGTTCTTTCGACGCACGTCCAGCCACCGTAGTCTGCTTCGTCAAGCGTTGGTAGCAGCGCGCACCAGTCGACAACGCCATGCCCGATGCTGGCTTCTGTTCCGGCGCCGTCCGTGTTTCTGACTGCGTCGCGGGCTCGGATGTAACCGACTTTTTGGTAAAGGTTTCGGAACACACGCGTGGGGTTGGCTCCTGTCATGATCGCTGTGGCCGGGTCGAAAACGATGTTCAACGGCCCGGCGGTGACGGCCGCAAACAGCGTTTGGATGAGTGCTTCGTTATATTCCGGGACTTGCAGTTGCAGGCTGCAGCCAACATGATTGCCGTGGCGTGTCAGGTCGTTCAGAATCTCACACAGAAGTGAAAAATTAGCCGCCGGCGGCCTCGCGGTGGTCCTCTCGGGGGCGAATGAGAACGGGTTGGATTTGTCTTCGATATCGACGGTGCTGGATGCCACAGGGGCAGCGTCGTTATTGTCTGGAATGTGTCCGCAGCGGATGATGAGTTCGCTGGTTTCCAGTTTGGGGGCCAGTGTCATTGATTGGCGGATGATATTCAGTCGCGGCTCAAGGTACTCCGGTTCGTAGAGTTCGTGTCGCGTGGGACACAGCAATCCGGCCACCTTCATTTGGCGTTCTCGAACAGACAGCAAAATTTGTCGGATTGAGCTGTTCGTGACTTTATCGGCGGGGACTTCTGATCGGGAATTCAGGCGGACGCCTGCGACTTCGCATGTTCCGGCGCGCCCGATGGCAATCTTTAGCGAAGTGTTGAGGTCTTCAGTTGCAACTGCGAGTCGAAGTGGCATGATCATGGGGTTTCTGTTGAGGCCGCCAAACGGACTACGGCTGAGACGAATATTTCTGCAAGTGAAGATCATAACCGGGATTGGCCGATGTCGACAGTTTCTGATGCGATTGCTTTTCTGGAAGAATTCGCGCCCCCGATGTTGGCTGAGTCTTGGGACAACGTGGGTTTGCTTGTGGGGCGACGCGATTGCGTTCTGAAAAAAGTCATGACGTGCTTAACACTCACCCCGGATGTTGCCCAAGAGGCTGTGACTGAAGGTGTGCAGCTGATTGTGGCCCATCATCCGGTGCTGTTTCGGGGCACGAAAACCATTTCGGATTCGACCAGTGAAGGGCGAATGCTGCTGACGCTGATCGAAAAAAAAATCGCTGTGTACAGCCCTCATACCAGTTTCGATAGTGCTCAGACCGGAGTGAATCAACAGTTGGCGACATCCTTCGGTCTGAATGACGTGTTGCCGATTCGACCGACCGAAGTCGGGGGCTCGATCGGGAGCGGACGACTGGGCACGCTTACCAACGCGATTTCACTGAATGAGTTTCTTGGTGTTGTGCGGATCGCAGCGAATGCGGCGTATGTCGAGTACTGCGGACAGCTGAATGCTTCCGTTCAGCAAGTGGCGGTGGCTTGTGGGTCGGCGGCAGAATTTATGGAAGACGCGATTACACTCGGCTGCGATACGTTCGTGACAGGCGAAGCCAGGTTCCACTCGGCGTTGGCTGCGCGTGACCGGGGAGTAAATCTGATTTTGCTGGGGCACTATTCCAGTGAGCGGCCAGCGGTCGAAAGCTTGGCTGGTATGATGGCGGACGCTTTTGCGGGGACTGAAGTGTTTGCGAGTCGCGTTGAAACGGATCCTTTGGCGGTGTGTATTCCATGACAAACGGAAACGAACAAATTGCGGACGATGACAGCCACATACGGCATCTCACCTTTACTCAAGCCGTGAGCCGAGGAATTCGCTTGCGGTGCCCGGCGTGCGGTCGTGGCCAGTTGTTCAGGAATTGGTTTCAAATGCATGGCTGCTGCAGCCATTGCAATTTCAGCTTTGAGCGTCCTGCGGGCTTCTTTTTGGGATCCACATATATCAACTATGCTTGCACAGCTGTGTTGACGACAGCCACGTATGTCATTCTTCTTTTTGGCTACGGAATAGCGCGAGAGCGACTGTTGCCGTTCGCTTTGACATTTTGTGTGATTTTCCCTCTCGTTTTCTTTCGTTTTGCCCGATCATTGTGGCTATCACTCGATTGTTACTTCGATCGAGTGGGGGCAGCAGAGGCAATGTCGAACGGTGTCAAAGGCGGGCAAAACGGACACCAGTTCAGAAGTCGCAGATAAACTGTGATTCGGCCCTTGACATCATCTAAGACCTCGATACACTTCCCGCTCGCCTGACAAACGAAGGCGAAACAACATGAGCATGGTGGTCTCCACTAAGTGTTCGTGGGCTGAGATCTTTGACAACTTGATTGAGATTGTGAGTCTGTGAGTTTTGGTAAGCGAGAGCGTGCCACTCTTTGACCGGGGTGGCGAACAGGTATCACACTTTTCTTTTGTTTATAGCTGGCAGCTTGGTTGATGAACTTGTTCAT